>NZ_BAAARJ010000011.1:0-289518 GCF_039532135.1 Streptomyces axinellae | reverse complement strand
GATGGCAGCGGTCACTCCGCATCATCGAGAACGAACTGAGCGCCCGAACTCTCCCGCGACGACACCGAAACCATGCCCGAGCACCGGAAACTCAACGCTCAGAACCGGAAAGACAACGGCTTCTTAGCCTCAATACCAGTGACTTAAGGGTGGTGGCTGGTAGGGTCGGCGTCTGGGAGGTGTCTGGATGCCGCGGGCGGGGCAGGTCAAGCCGGATACGGACGAGCGGTTGTCGGACCGGATCGCGGTCGGGCTGCTGACGCGTACGTTTCCACCGGAGCTGGTGGATCGGGTGGTGGCCGAGTGTGGTCGTGAGGGGAGGCGTAGCCGGCTGCTGCCGCCGCGGGTGGTGGTCTACTTCGTGCTGGCGATGTGCCTGTTCTCCGGGCAGGGGTATGAGGAGGTTGCTCGGCTGCTCACGCAGGGGCTGGCGTGGGCGAGACGCTGGTCGGGCTCGTGGCAGGTGCCCACCACTGCGGCGATCTCGCGGGCCCGGGCCAAGCTCGGACCGGAGCCGCTGCGAGCTTTGTTCGCGCGGGTGGCCGGGCCACTGGCAACCGAGGAGACCCGAGGCGCCTTCTATGGCCGGTGGCGGCTGGTCGCGATCGACGGCACCGTCTTCGACGTGCCGGACAGTGAGGAGAACGCCGCGTACTTCGGACGGCCGAAGACCCATCGCACCGAGCGGTGCGCGTATCCGCAGGTGCGGATGGTGGCGCTGGCCGAGTGCGGCACGCACGCCATCACCGCCGCCGCCCTGGGGCCGCTGGCATCATCCGAACCGGCCCTGGCCCGCAGCCTGTTCGGGCATCTGGGTGAGGGGGATCTACTGCTGGCCGACCGCGGATTCAAGGGCCTGGAGCTATGGCGGGCAGCCTCAGCCGGCGGCGCGGACCTGCTGTGGCGCATCCGCTCGCATCAGGTCCTGCCGGTGCACGAAGAGCTTCCCGACGGCTCCTACCTATCGCAGATCGTCGCCGCGAAGGACCACCGAAAGCGCACTGACCCCTCGAGAGTGCGGGTCATCGAGTACACCCTGCAAGGCGCCGGTTTCCCCGAACAGGACTCCCCCTACCGGCTGATCACCACCATCCTTGACCCCGAGGCCGCCCCCGCCACCGGCCTGGCCGCCTTGTATCACCAGCGATGGGAGATCGAGACTGCGCTGGATGAGCTCAAGACGCATCAGCGCGGCCCGGCCCAGGTCCTGCGGTCCCGCTCGCCCGACGGTGTGGAGCAGGAGGTCTGGGGCCATCTGCTGGTCCATTACGCAATCCGCAGCCTGATGCACGACACCGCCGGGCAGGACCAACTCGACTCCGACCGGCTCTCCTTCACCCGCACCATCCGCCTCGCGCGCCGACAGGTCACCGCGCAGGCGGCTTTTTCCCCCTGACCACCTCGCCACCGCTCTCGCCGAGGGGTTACGGGAGATAGCCCGGCACCTGCTGCCCGCGCGCCGCAGACGCTTCAACCCCCGCGTCATGAAACGCAAGATGTCCGGCTTCGGTGTCAAACGCGACGAACACCGCCACCCGCCCCAGCCCGACCGGAGCCCCGCAGAAGCCGTGGCCATCGCCCCACACTGGCGCACCGCCCCGATCAACCCACCCACCAAGACCCCACGAAGCCGGGACAAACCTTAAGTCACTGGTATTGCAACTAGCCTCGATCTTGCATGAGGGTCCGTCAGCTTGCTGGCGGACCCTTTCGGCTCGTTCGGGGCGGAGATTCCTGCCGGTATGCAGGCTGACGGCCCGGCTGTCGCGTCGGGTGGGCGCCGGGTTCCACGCTCCGGTCGGGTGTGGTGCTGCTCGTAGGGACGGGAGGTTGCTGGTCAGCCAGGGTTTGGCAGAGCCGTGAGCCGTTGCAGGGCGTCGGTGATCACGTCGGCCCAGGGCCAGTGCCTGGCGAAGCGGAGGATGCGGCGGCGCCCGGTAGTGACGAGCTGAGCGGCCGCGGAGAACAGCCGCAGCCGCAGGCGGCGAGGCTCCCACCGGCGGGCCTGGCCGGTGAGGGCGAGCAGGGGCATCCAGGCCAGGAGGTCCAGAGCGATCTGGACGATCTCCAGCCAGATCTGGTTCTGTGCGGCGTCGTGGAGCGGGAGGTTGCGCAGGCCGGTGGCGCGGGCAGCGCGAATGCGGTCCTCGGCCCGGGCACGCTGGCGGTGCCGCAGCTCCAGCGCGGCGATCGGAGCGTTCTTGGTGTTGGTGGCGAAGCAGGTCAAGCGCATGCCGTCGGCGTCGGTGAAGCGCAACTGGGCGCCGGGGTGCGGCCGTTCCTTCCGCACGATCAGCCGGATGCCCGTGGGCCAGCCCTTGAGGCAGTCGCCGTCTAGCTCGGCCACCCAAGCGCCGTCGCGGATCTCTCCGTCGGGCTCGACGGCCGGCGTCCAGGCCGATGCGGGAACCTTCAGAACAGCGGCGTGCATAGCGTCGGTGATGGTCATGCCGACCGAGTAGGACAACCACCGGCCGCGGGCGGAAAGCCAGTCGACGAACTCGTGGGTGCCCCCGCCCGAGTCGGTGCGGATCAGCGTCTGCCGTCCCCGTCGGTACTTCTTCGGCAGCTGCTTCAGGGCGAGTCGGGCGGCTTCGACGTGGTCTGCGGCGGTGTTGCTGCCCGCGTTCCCGGGCCGCAGCAGTCCGACCACCGGCTCCCCGGACCCGCCCCGTCCGTGGTCGACGAACCCCATCAGCGGATGGTGCCCGAAGGTCTTCTTCCAGGTCGCGGCCGCATCCTGCTTCTCGGAATGCGCGAGAACGAGCACCCCCTCCAGGTCCACGATCACCTGCCCGGCCGAGTCCGGCGCCGCGTCACCGGCCAACCCCCATACATATTCGCGGACCTGAGCGCGGGCCTGCCGCAGTGCGGTCAGCGCGCGCTTCCCACTCGCAGCCAGCGTGTCGATCAGCCGGGACACCGTCGGATCGGAGGCCACCGGCCCGAACACCGCGGAATCGGCCCGCAGCATGCCCACGTCTGCCAGGCAGTCACCGCCCAGTGCGACCGCGAGCGCCACGTCCAGCAGGACCTTGCCCGGATCATGCATCGTCCGCGGCTTGCGCCACGGCGTCAATGCCGCCGATATCGCCTGATCCAGACCGATTTTGCGGATCGTCTCCACCAGCAGCACCCCGCCGGCCTGGGAGACCACCCCGCGACCACCGCCTTCAGTACGGACACGCGGGTAGGACCCGATACGCTTCTTCACCTGGAGAGTGCTTCTTTCCTGCGACGACCTGGACCCTAGACAAGTCCCATCGTTGCAGGTCAGGAGCACTCTTCGCGTTTCTGATCAACCACCGGACGCCCTGCCACGTGAAAGCGCGAGGTTAGGAGATTTCCTTGGGTGGGGCTGTGACCTGCGGAAACGGCAGCCATGAGGCATCTGGCCTGGGAAGATACCCCTCCGTGGTTCTCACGTGTTCGCGGGGCTTCTCGGCCTCATGTGTGCTGAATCCGTTCCGTGCGGGCGCCGATCCGACCGCATGGAGTCCAAGCCGGGTTGCGCCCACGACAGGACCGAGCACCGCCTGCGCATACGTGCGGTGTGGCTAATCGCGTAGTGCGCGCATAGCCAGCACGGAACCGTCAGGATGTATGGAGACTGGGCCGTTCCAGCGCGGGGCCCAGGTGTTGCGTTGCCAGCTGGACCGGCGCGCGTAGATTTCGCGACGGTATTGCTCCACCCTGCCCTCCTCAAGATGGCGGAAGAGGTCCTTCGCCACTCCAGAGAACGCCTCCACCCGCTTCCTGTTAAGCCGGAAGACGTGGTCTGTGCCGACGAAGTCGGTACCGAAGAAGCGGTGCCGTGCGTCCTGGACGCTGTCTGTTGCCGCGTGGGTAATGCCTGCGAAGTGTCGTTGTCCTTGTCGTTTCGTCAGGTAAGGGGCGGTCGCCCTTGCGTCTCCGGCGAAAGCGGTAGCACCGGCTGCGGCTGTGCGGGCGAGCGCATGTTGGAACCACCCGTAGAGGGCGGGACTCACGTGAAAGCCAGGTTCGGGCTCAGCGTGTTTTTCGCCTTGCGCGGGTGGCTGGATGCCGGGATAGACGTTCTCGTCCTCCAGCGCGTGATCAAGGACGCGGCCTGGAGCATCCAGCCAACCTCCTTCTCCGCCCGCCTGCAGTGTGTGGACCGTCAGAGGGCCGTCGAGTGGGAGCTCGGTGCTGAACACCAGACATGGTGTCTCGTCCCACGCTCCGATGTGCACTGCCTCGACGTGGGCGGAGGCCGAGGCGAGCTGGGTATGTGAGGCGGAGAGCCCACTGTGGTTGCCCTTGCACGCGATCGGAAAGACACGAGAGGGCTCGCCGGGCCTCCATACCTCGGCGAAGAACTGCGGTCGGTATCGGTATCCCGTCTTTGGGCCGGAGTCCCTGCTGGTCAGGGCCCACCCTGCGCGCAGAGTTGTGTCAGCTGGCACGATCGAGACGAAGCGGTCGGGGTAGCGCTTGCTCAGGAGCCGTGTAACGAGAGCCAGGGCGAATCCGGTGCCGAGTTCTGCCGACTGGAGCGCCTTGTAGTAGTCCGCGGTCTCCTTGCCCTCGGTGGACAGCGCCATGAAGGAGCCCGAATCCCCGGTCAGAGCCTGGTTGTACTTCAGGCAGCCCCAGTGTTCGGCGAGGCCGCGTCCCGCTCCGCGTCGGGCCAGGGTGACGGCCCGTCCAAAGGAGTGCAGCACATCCCAGGGCGTGAGTTGCGCGAGATCCTCTGCCGGTGTGGGGCGCAATCCAGGCTTCCGGCGAAGTCGATCAAGCTCCTTTTCCTCTCTTTGCGCGTCGTCGTCCGCCGCTGCTGCGCTCACATCTCCGGCCAGCTCCCGGTTCGAGTGGACTGAGACGTTCGACGCCTTCGCAAGGTCTCTCAGTACTTCTGCCGTGATCTTCAACCTGCACCCCCTCGTGATCAGACGTGCCTGGTCTGAGCGCCGTGGCCCGGCAGCCACGCCGCGGCTTTCATCCGCGCTGGCCTACGCGTCGGCGTCGGGCTGGCTGGCCGCGAGATCGTTGAGGGCACCGTTCACGACGTACCAGGACACGGTGAGGGTGTCGCGGTCAGGAGTGTGCGCCTCGCGGAACTCACGCCGTGGGTGAACGAAATTGCGGTACTTGCAAACGGCCTGGCTGAAGCGTTCCATGTCGACGTCGATCCAGCCCGCCTGGTGACAGATGTCGATGAGCGCCTTGAGACCGATGAAATTCGGATCCTTGTTTTTCAGCAGGGAGGCGTTGCGCTCCTCGATCACTGTAAGCAGGACGCCTTCAAGGAGACTGCCCAACATGATGATGGCTGCGACGTGAGCGCCCTCGGAAAAGCAGGTGCGCGCTTCGTCCAGACGGCGCTGAAGCAGCGCGGCCATCCGCGGCTCACCGATGATCTCGGCCATGGTTGCCTTGAGCTCGACCGGGGCCTGATGGCCCGGGTGCGCCATGGCTGGGTCGCAGACGACAACCCTGGGTCGGCCTCCGGGGTTTTCCAAACGGAAGCCTTCGTGGACAAGGAAGGTGTTGACCGCACTCACGATGGTCGGCAGTACCTCGGGTTCTCCGAGGTACTCGCGAGGGTCTGCGAGTCTGAGAAGCACCTTCTCCAGCTCGGTAGGGTTTTCGCGACGTTCCATGAGTAGTTGGAGTGTCCACTCGCCCCGGTACTCGCCGTCGTACTCGGGAAGGTTGTGCCATCCCGCATTCTCCAGGAACTGGGCGATCTCGAAACCCCTGCGGTAGTAGAGGTGATCGTCGCCGCAGATAACGCGAGCCAGTTCCTTCAAGGTGTTGCCGTCGAGCGGGCCCAGAACAGTCTCCTGTTTCATGCGGCGTCCTTCGCGGTGTCGTCGTCGGCCTGTTCGTCCCCGGCATCCTCGTCATCGGTGAGCCCGTCGTCCGAGGAGAGGTCGAGCGGCTTCCACTCGGCGTGAGCGTCGGCCGGCCGGTCGGCTGTAGGGAACTGCGTGTAGTTGGCGGGACCGATCCCCTGGCGGTCGAGTTCCTCCCACAGGCCATCGAGCGCTGCGCGAGGATCGAAGCGGAATTCGCTCTCCCGTACCCTCCAGAACTTCCATCCCACGCGCTTGAGTTCGCGGCCCCGCCGCTGGTCGTTTTCGATCTGCTCTCGCGTGGCGTGGTGGAAGGCATCACCGTCGCACTCGACGGCGAGACGGCCGCGAGCCCCAACGACCACCAGGTCGATGCGCTTGCTGCCAGCCGGGAACTGCGGGATCACGTGGTAGCCCCGCTCCTTGATCTTCAGATACACCTGCTGCTCGAAAAGCGAGTCGAAGGGAGCCCTACGGACGTCCGGCAGCACCAGTCCGATGTCGTCGGCGGCCTCCAAGGCGGCAGGTGGGTTCTCCACGTACGTCAGGAGGTTGAGTCGTAGGTCATGCGGCCTGAGACGGTCTGGCGGAACAGAGTAGAAGAGCCACATCTGATCCTGAGCGCGGCTGGCGGCGACGTTGTACGCCTGCTGTTCGCTCTTGTTCCCGCCCGCTACACGCGGTGGGTTCGTCACGACCATGGACAGCAGAATGATGTGGCGTTCGTCGCCCTGGAACGAGGCCGCATTGCCTACGCGAATCTCGTGCTGCTCGCGCACGGTGGCCGGCAGTCGCTGCTCGATGAGAGTCTCCAGGAGCTTGATCTGCCCGAAGCCCTGGAGGACGATCACACCCATGGTCTTGTCCTGATAGGCCGGATCCTCAGCGAGGCGAGCCAGGCAGTCGACGATCGCCTCGGCCTCCTTGGGATTGTGGATACGGCTCTCGCGGCCCACGACGATGGCGTCCTCGACGAAGTGGGTACGCAACGGGTCCAGCCGCTCGGCGCCGTACTGGCGCAGGGGCATGAGCTTGTTGTTGTAGAAGGTGCTGGAAGACCAGTTGATGATCTCGGGCACACAGCGGAAGTGCTCTTCGAGGCGGATCACCTGCGAAAAGAAGGTGGAAAGCAACTGGTACAGGTTGGTGTGCGGCGTGTAGAGCTGCCGCAGCCGACTGGGCATCTCCGGTAGATGGGCGGCCAGCTTGTCCCGGATGGCTTGGTGACGGCCGTTGCGCGTAAGGGCGGGCGCACATTGCTTGTCGTCGCCGACGACGATCACGCGGGGAGCGAGCCACAGTAGGAACAGCGCGTCCATGCCCGCCTGACTTGCCTCGTCCACGATGACGACGTCGAAGGCGTCCCGCCTTGGTTGGACCATCTCCGCGACTTGTGGGATGGGCATGACCCACGCAGGCACCGCGTCTTGGGCCACGGACATCGCATCGCGTGCCGCGGCTCGGAAGAGGCCCGTGTTCTTCCCCTTGCCCTTACCGAGGGACGCCATGTGCGTCCGGTACGCCTGGAGCGCCGAGCGCTGCTCTTGCGTCATCCGCTCCAGGCAGTGCAACCGACCCCAGGCCGCAGCAAGTTCACCGGTTACCTTCTCCAGCCGGTCTTCGTGCTCGCTCAGGTCCCCTTCGAGCTTGCGCTCCAAACCAGGCGTGCGCTGCCTCTCCAGGAACCGCGACGCCTTCGCCCACGCCCAGGCCCGCTCCAGGGAGTCGAGCCGTTCCTCCCAGTCGGGATCATCTGCGCTGTCGACGAGGCGGCCTGCGAGCAGGGAGTGTTCGGTGCGCAGAGCGCCCAGCAACTCGGTGCATCGATGTGTGCGGTGTTCCTGCCGGTGCGCAGCGGCCAATGCCTCCAGAGCCTCGGAATAAGCCTCCACGTCCTGATCGCGGAGAGCCCGTAGCAAGGCCGTGGACTCCGCAGCAAGCTGTGTGCCACTGGTCGGGGTGTGCAGGAGTTCGTCCCACGCGGCCAGCTGCTCGACCGCCTCGTCGGCGGCCCGGCGGTCACGGAGCGCGGCGACACCGACGTTGAAGTCCTGCCATGCCTGGCAGGAGGCGAGCGTCAGCCGTACACCGTGACGTACGAGAAGAGCGTCGATGCTGTCCCTGGCCGAGCCGAATGCCTGTACATGCTCAAGGTGCACGGCCCGTGCAGTGAGTTCGGCCAGCAGAACTTCCACGTCCCCCTGCGGGAGGTCGGCGTTCACCTGCTTCCAGCGCGTGGCCGCCCCGGCGAGCGCGGAATACGCCCGCAGGTGCGTCAGCACGGCATCCAAATCCTCGGCCGTTTGCGGCGAACGGCCGTCGACGGTGCAAGAGTCCAGCAGTTCCCGCGCATTCTTCTGCGCTTTGCTGGGGAACCGAGACCGTAGGGTCTTCCCCGTGGCCAGGTGGTCCCGGAGCGCGCTGCCGACGGTTGCGAGGCGAGCTACCTTCTGGGCAATCAGGTTCTCGGGGACCTTCACCAAACGCAGACCCAGCGCATCCACATCCCGCGCGACTGCATCGATGTCGTCCGTGACGGCTGATACGCGTCGCCACAGTCCGAGGTCGGAACGGGAGAGTCGGTCCGTCAGAGCCCGGGTTATCCAGGAACCAGGGTCCCAGCGCGTGGCGTCGGCATGCATCCCGAGATGATGAAGGGCAGTCCCGCAGGCATCGAGCAGGGAGTCCAATTCGGAGGTCACAGACGCGTCGAGGTGCGCGAGTGCGTTCCGGATCTCGACAGCCTCCGGAGACAAGCCCTCGTCGCTGAGGCGACTGGCTGCGAAAATGTCCGCGGTCTGCCGGGGCGAAGGAAGGTCGTGGAGAACGGGAAGCGGACCGCCGACACGCGGTTCGCCCGCGCCGTCACGCAGCAGGAGGAGCAGTTCGTGAGCCTGCTCGGAGGTCAGCGGAGGGACGTCCTCGGCGGTGTCGGGAACACGGCCGATCCATCCGAACTCCTCGGCACCGGCATGGACCCGCTCGACAATCTCGGCGAGCGTTCCTGCGTATCCCGGTGCCACGCTCCGATGCCGGTACTCGGCTTCCCGGAGCGAGATCACCTTCTCCGTGAGCGTTTCGATCCGTCCCCGCACCTCATCCCGTTCGCCTGTGAGGCGGCGGATCTCGGCGCGCAGTTCGTCGGGATCGCTGGTGGCCACCTGGTCGGTGAGTGCGTTGATGGTGCGTTCCAACTCGTCCTCGCCATCGCGGCGGGTGGAGCTGAGCAGCAGGACGCACAAGTCCCGTACAGGTGACGGAAGCTTGTCCCGCAGCACGGTGAGGGGCTGGTCGCGGGCGCTGGTGACGAGTACCCGCTGGCCTTGTGCGAGCAGCGCAGAGACAAGGTTGGCGATCGTGTGGGTCTTACCCGTCCCTGGCGGCCCCTGGACCACCACACCGGTGTCGTGCTCCAGGCGCCCCAGCACACTGCGCTGCTGAGCGTTCGTCTTGCCCGGGAAGAGGGGATCGTCGCCGAAGAGCGGTGCCTTCTGGGCCCCGTCCCAGGCAGAACGGTCGGCGGTCTCAACCGTCATGGCCATCTGGGCTAGGCCGAGCGGTGCACGGCCCTCAGAGGCCACCGCCTCCGCGATTTGGTCGTAGAACCGGAGCAGAGAGTTGAGATTGCGTGGGCGCATGACCAGGGCGGGTGCGTAGGTGAGGCGTGCCCCCGGTTCAGGCGCGCGGGGTGGTTCCCACGCCGCGCTGAAGCCCATGGGGCGAGTGGTCGCCCGCTCCTGCCACTGCGCCAACTGCTCCAGCGCCTCGGGCCCGAGCGGTTCAACACCACGAGTTGTGATCTCTTCCGAGAGAGCAGCACCGCGCTCACGTACCCATCCGTCGTCGCTGTCCAGGAAGTCCTGGTCTTCGAGACGCAGGGCGCTCTCCGACGACAGCCTGACCGTCAGTTGCGCTGTGCGTCGGTCGATCGATGTCTCCACCCGTTGGGTGAACAGATGGCGGTGCACCACGTCCCCGTCCGGGCCGAGCCAGGTCAGAAGACCAACGCCGAGGACGAGCTCCGTCTGGTCGTCCTCCCGGGCCAGCTTCTGGTGCCACGCGTACATCCGATCGTAGAGCTCACGAAGCGGTCGTTCGCTGCGCTCCCGCGCTGCCCACCGGCGCCAGCGATCCAGCCAGGCTCCGTAGGCCCGCAGCACGTCACCGGCCTCTTCTCGGCGCATGGTGCCTTCATCAGCCAGCGGCTCCTTCGCGTCTGCGACGCGGACCAACTCGGCCCCCGGCCCCTCCTCTGCAAGAGGCGGGTCACCACCGTCGGGGTTAAGGCAGTGCGTCGGCTCGACCCAGCCGTCGAGCGAGTCGGGCAGGTCCGGCGGCGCACTTTGTGGCACGTGGTCGAGCGTCAGCAGCACGCCATCAGGGGGCGGTGCCAGTTTGCGTACGGGTTCAGGCAGCTTGGCCAGCCAGAGGTGCTCACGGCTGCGGTCGTCACGCTGTCGCTGGTGGCTGCTGTGGACCATGTCGCGCAGGAAGTTGACCAACCCTGCTGTTTGCCCGATGACGTCGGGGTCACTCGCGTGGCGTCGCGGGTGCTTCACCGTTCTCCTCTCGGCCGCTGACGAACGTTCCAGAATGAGGGTCGACCAGGGCCGCAACAACTAGCTCTGGGCAACATGACCGGATCTGTTCCACGGTTCCGGCGCCGTGGGCTTGCTGATGGGCTGGCTGCGGAGGTGCTGAACGGTTTAGCGGCAGTACGCGCGCAGTGCTCCGTGAAGGTGCCTTTGCGCAGGTTGGAAGCGATGAGGAGAGACTGCTCGGGAGATACGGGCAGTCACGCGTCTGTGAAGTGCCGTTGTATGCGGACGGGTAGGCAGCTCACAACAAACGGTGGCCTGTTATAGCGCAACCCGGACGCCCGGCCGGGTAGTCGAGCATGGAGGTGCCCACGTGGTGAGGCACTGGGATCGCCGACCCTGCTCGCGTATGGGTCTATCTCAGGGGGCGGGCGGTGGAATAGGCTGTTCCTGTGGGAGAGAAGCCCCCGGACAGTAGGTCGACGCGCGTAGGATTCGAATCCTCGACCTCCGCATCAGGACTTTTCCCTGGGCCTGTGACGTGTGTGATGACGCCAGGTCGAAGCGTGTTCCACCCGTCTGTTGTCCTGACTGATACCACGGCGGCACCGTCCGCGCTGGCCATGGCGATGGGTGTCGGCCCCACAGTGTCTCCTCCCCGGTTGCGTACATACTTCGGCTGATAATGAATCAATAACTCCGAGGTATGGGCTGGCACTTCAGGAAAGTGATCAACGAGCCGAAATGGCTCACTTCCGAGGAGGGGCGGCTAACTGCATAGGCCGCCTCGTGGTCGCTGACGGGCGTGAGATACATGGGCGGCGTCCAGTAGGTCAGACACCGTCATATGCCCAGGTGCGGCCGGTCTGTCGGTACTCCTCCACGGGGATCGGCTTGACTCCTGGCAGCATCCGGGTGGTGTACAGCCAGCCGTCGAGGTGGTCGATCTCGTGGTGGATGAGGCGGGCGATGCCGCGTTCGTAAAGGGTGGTGACTGTCTCGCCGGCGAGGGCCATGGACTCCACCGTGATCTTCAGAGGGCGGGGTACGAGGCCACGGACGTCGAAGAAGCTCAGGCAACCTTCGTACTGTTCGTCTGTTTCGTCGGAGCGAGTGGTGATTCGTGGGTTGAGCAGAGTGATGGCAGGGATGTCGCCGGGCGGCTGTACGACGGCGGCGGCGCGTGCGATGCCGATCTGTGGGGCGGCGATGCCCATGCCCTTGGCGAAGGCGTGGACTTGGCCGACGCGGGCCATGGCGGCGAAGAGCTCGTCGATGACGCGCTCGGCCTCGTCGCGCTCGGCGGGCAGGTCGAAGGGGCGGACCGGCTCGTTCAGGATGGCGGCGCCTTGCTGGACCACGCCGAGGTCGCGCATCTGCTGGCTGGGCTGTACGTCGTTCACCTGAACTCCCTTTGCTGTGTACCACCGCATTCGGGACCCGCCCGGAACCGCCACTCCAGACGGTATCGAGCATGTAGGGCCGGTGTGGTCGTGATCCATGTGAAGGTCCGCAGTTCAGCATCGTCGCTGCGAACGGGCGGGGTGCGGAGTGGAGAGGTTTCGGCGGTCATGGATGTCTCGGTGCCCCAGACGACCGGATCGAGGACAGCGGGGAAAGCGAGCTGGACTTCGAGACGTTCGGTGGGCAGGCGTACAGCCCGCTGGAACCAGTTGCCCCATTTCTCGTCGCTGACGGTGTAGGCGTACTCGATCCACACGGACTCGCCGGGGTAGAGCGGGAAGCGGCCCTGTTCATTGTCGAAGAGCAGCCAGACTTCTTTGAAGGCGTCGCGGTCGTGCTTGGACTGCCAGCGCATCGCCTCGCCCCGGCAGGTGGCGGTGAGGGCGAGTTCATCCCAGGTCAGTGGGTGCTGCCGGTAATGGATGTTGGAGCGCTCGGGGTCGCCGGGGTAGCGGTCGACAGAGATGCGAATCAGGTAACGGGTCACCGGCTCGGTGCCGGTGTTGCGGAGTCGACGGCGCATGGTGAGTCGGTAAGAGCGGCCGTCGTACTGAAGGCGGGCCGCGTCGTGCTCGACGACGAGGGCGGAACCGGTGGCATAGGGCTGCTCCGGCGGGCGGGGCTCTGGTGCCGAGGGCAGCGTGCGGTTGTTCCGTGTGCGGGCCCTTTCGTACTCACCCCAGCGCCGCCAGATCGCCTTCCCGGCGTTCAGGGCCTCATCGGCGAGCCGTGCGAAGTCTTCGCTGGGCTTGTGCCGGCCTGATTCCATGTGGCTGACGTAGGACGGGTCGAACCCCATCGCCTGGGCCAGCGCCCGTTTGGACAGGCCGCGTACCTCGCGCCAGCGGGCCAGCTCCGCTGCGAAATCCTCGGCCGCTTGGTGGACGGTGATCTCTTCTTCTTGCGCGTCCATAGGCAGACCCGCCCCCGCGTGATGGTCAGTGAGCATGAATGAACCGTGAGTGATCCAAGTTCACCATCCCATCACGGCCCGCGTCACCGTTTTCCTTCCCTCACCGTCCCGGATCGATCCGTCCGGGCAGACGAGGAAGGCGACCCCGATGCGCGTGCTGTACCTGCTCAACATCTCCAATCCTGACCGCTTGTCCGCCGATTCAGGGTGGATCTTCGCGGATCTGCTCGCCCCGGCGTTGGTGGATGCCGGAGCGAGCGTGACCGTGGCCGCGCCGGCTCCGGTCGGGGACGGGCGCTGTGGCTTCTACCTGACCGGGGTACCGAGGACGAAGTACCGCGCACGGTTCTCGTCGGATCTCGACGATTTGGTGGAACTGGTCGGTGAGGAGCGGCCAGACGTGGTGGTGGCCAATCAGATCGAGGAGGCTCCTGCCATCCGTACGGCCTTGCTGGAGTCAGGGTCGGACGCGCTGCTGGCCGGGTACTGCCACTACCTTCCGTTCTCCTTCTCGGATGGTGGCGGGCTCCTGCTCGATCCAGCCCTGGATGATGCGGGGCTCGGCAGGCCGGTATTGCTGGCGTTCGCCGCCGGGCTGGCGGCCTGCGACCGAGTGCTGGTCCACTCCGGCACCGCAGCGTCCTGGGTGTCTGCCGCTGCCGCCCGCATGACGGTGGACCTCGGCGACAAGCTGCGTGTGGTGCCTGCTCCCCGGGACGAACGCCTCGTCCGGGACCCGGCTCTCGTCAAACCCGCGTCCAGCCCGTGTGCGATCGGGGTCTACAACCATCGCCTGTACGCGCATTACGGCACCGAGCAGTTCGTGGATCTCGCCCGGCGCCTGGCGGTTTCCGGCAGTGTGCGGCTGCGCGTCATGGACCTTTTCGGCTCGCGTCGGGCGGAGCGCACAGGACTGGACGACAGCCCGGAGCGCATGCGTGATCAACTCGCCGCCCTGCCGCACGTTCAGGTCGTGTCCGACCGAGGCGACCGCATGCGCTACAAAAACCTACTGGCCGGCGCGCGCTTCGGCATCGCCCCGTTCCGACCCGGCTGCCCGTGGTCGATGAGCGTGATCGACTGCCAGAGCATGGGCCTGCCTGTCATCGCCCCCAGGCTGGGCTGGTTCGACGAACACATCGACACCGACCTGTGCTTCACCACCCACGCCGAGGCACTCGACCTGGCGGAACGGCTGGTCCTGGATGACGAGTTCCATGCTGTCCACGCCAAGCGCGCCCACGCCTCCACGGCCGACCTCACGTCGTCACGGGTAGCCGCCCGCTACCTGGAGGCGCTGTCATGACCCTCTTTGACGCCGTCCTGCTGTCCTACGACGAACCCATGGCCGACGCTCTGCACTGCCGTCTGCAACGCACCCTCGGCGGGACGGTCAAGCGGCTGCACGGCGTGCACGGGATGCGTCGGGCCTATCGGCTGTGCGCCGAGATCGTCGACCGCGAGCAGTTCTTCCTCGCCGATGGAGACTTCGCCATCGACACCGACTTCGATCCCCTCGCTGTGGAGCCCATGGACGAGGACGTGTCCATGCGGGTGTGGCGGGCGGTCAACCCCGTCAACAGCCTGGTCTACGGCTATGGCGGTCTCAAACTCGTACGCCGCAGCGCTCTGCGGGAGATGGGCGAGGCTGTGGACGTCCTCGCCGGATTGCCCGGGCGCATCGAGTTCGCCGGGCGGAACGCCGGGACCACGCGCTTCAACCAGAGCCCGTTCCACGCCTGGAAGGCAGGCTTCCGGGAGTGCGCGATGCTCGCTCGTGGGAGCGAGTACGGCATGGCCGACGACAACGCCCGTCGGCGGGTCGAGGCATGGACAACGAGCCGAGGCGGCGAGTTTGCCGCCTTCGCCGCAACAGGGGCTCGTGAGGGTGTGGCCTTCGCCCACGAGGTAGCTCGCGGTGGAAAGCGGTTCGACTGCCTCAACGATCCCACCTGGCTGCGGGAAAGGTTCACCGCTGCCCACGGAGACCAGGCGGTGTCCGGATGACCGGCCGCCCGCTCGTGCTGATCGAGCCGTACGCCAACCGCCGGGGCGGGCACCACCAGCGCACGCTGGTGGCGCTGACCCAGGCCCGGCCCGGCAGCCTGGTCATCGCCCCGCACGGGATCGCCCCCGAGGCCGTCACAGCCCTACGTGAAGCCGGCGCCCGGCTGGTGACCGCACCGGCCGGGCGCCGGGCGGGCGTCCTGTCGGTTGCCTCGCGGCTGGCGGCCGGGCTGTCTGCGGTCGGACGGCGTGTGTTGCGTTCACGGCGCTGGCCCCGCCGCCTGAGGCGGCTACCGCACCAGGTCACTCTCACCGCCCGCTGCCTGTCCGAGGCAGCCGCGCTGCGCTCCGTTCGTCGTCTTGTTGCCGCCGCCGACGCGGTGGTGATCCTCACGGCGAGCGAGGCCCTGCACGGGGCCGCAGCCCTCCTCGGCGGTCAGCCGCACCTGCGGTTCGTCCACGAAGCGGTCACCGTCGAGGATGCCGCTGTGCGGCTGTTCGGCCGACTTGCCCGCCGGGGCGAGAAACAGGTGACCGCCCTGTACCCGACCAAGGCCGTGAGCGAGCAGTTCGCCTCCGCTTTTCCCGGCCTGCCCGCAGTGGTGCGGGCCTTCGCCGTCGACGACGGCCGCCGCCTCACCGACGCCGAGCGTGCCGGCGGTCGGGCAGCCTTCGGAATCCCCGCCGCTGAATCCGTGGTGTGCCTAGTGGGCGGCTGGTGGCCGTACAAGGACATCAGCACCATCGACGCCGCTCTGTCCCGGCTGAAGGAGCCGCTGCATCTCGTGGTCACCGGCGCCCCCCTCGATGAGGCTGTGCTGGAGCGGTGGCGGGCCCTGCCCCGTCTCACGCTGCACACGGTTCCCGGGCCCGTCCCGGAGAGCGTGCTGCGGCTGGTCTACGGCGCCTCTGATGCCGCCTTGGTGGCCAGGCACTTCGGGGTGGGCAAGGAGTCCGGGCTCGTGATGGACGCGGTCCGCCTCGGCGTCCCTCTCGTTGTCTCTGATCACGACCCCGAGCTGACCGCCCGCCTGCGGGGTATGCCCTGGGCGTTGACCTTCCCCGCCGGCGATCCGGACGGTCTCGCCGATGCCCTGCGGGTCGTGGTATGGCAGCCGCCCGAGCAGCCCGGCCCGGAGGCGCCCTGCCTGCTGGGGATGGGGTCGGCTGCCGAGCAGGCCGACTTCCTCACCCGCATCTTCGGCTGTCTGCGTACGAAGGAGTCACGATGATGAGCACATCCCCCGCCCTGATCGCCGTCATCGGGCCCGTCGAACCTGCGTTGCTCGCCGCTTGGGTCCGCCACTACAGGTGGCTGGGCGTCGAGCGATTCCTGATCGCCTTCCACTTTCCCGATCATGTCTCCAACGCGCAGCGGCAGGGACTCCAGGCGGCCGTCCGTGAGCTGGGCATCATCCCTGTCGGCACCAGCTCGGGTCCGTGGCACGAACACACCAACACTCGGCTCACGGATGCTTTGCGGCATCAGGCCGGGCCTGGCTGGCACCTTCTCGCCGACGCTGACGAGTTCCAGCAGTACCCCGCCCCTCTCACCGAAGTCATCGCTCAGGCCGAGAAGTCCGGGCACCGTGTCGTGGGCGGGCTGATGCTCGACCGCATCACCGCGAGCGGACGTCTGACGGGCTGGACGACCCAAGGCGGGCTGGATCGCGCCTATCCCCTCGGCGGCCATCTCACCCACCGGCTCCTGCACGGTGACCCCAGAAATATTGTCCTCGCTCGCCACGACGTCGCGGTGGCCTCCGGCAATCACCGGGCGCCGGGGCACAAGCCGGATGCGGATCGCCTCTGTGCGGTTCACCACTTCAAGTGGCGCTCGGGTGTCCTGGACGACCTCCGCCGCCGCATCCAGCACTTCTCCTCCGGTACCTGGCAGGAACAGACCCCCGCCGTGCGCGAGGAGGCCGGCCGCCTGCTGTCGCACGTCGGCCGACACGGCGGGGTGATCAACATCGGCGATCCGCGGCTCGCCTTCCGTCGGGTGGGCCTGGACCGGATGCCCTCCGGCTGGCTCGCCGAGGCACGCGGCATCTTCACCACCTGGCGGCCCACGCGGACCGGCCAGGACCGGAGACAATGACGAGGCTCGCGCTCGCTCGTCGCGGAAGGGAAGACCACGTGCCCCTCGCCGTACTCCTGGCCGGCCTGACCGGCTCCGGCAAAACCACAGTTGCCCAGGCTCTGGCGCGTCATGGATATGTCCGGCTGTCCGTGGACGAGGAAGTACATCGCCTGCACGGCCGGTACGGCGTGGACTATGCCGAACACACCTACTTCGAGCGGCAACGCCCCGCCGTCGAGACCATCCAGGAACGCTTCATCAAGGAGATCGCGGCTGGCCATGACGTCGTGCTGGACCATGGTCTGTGGCGGCGTGAGGAACGCGATGCGTGGAGGGAGGCCGCCCGCGGCGCGGGGGGCCTCCCTCTCGTGGTGTACCTTCCGGCCGACCGGGAGGAACTGCTCCGGCGCCTTGCCGAGCGCAACCAGCGCGAGGATGCCAATGCCCTGACCGTGACTCCCGAGGCACTCGACGACTTCTTCGCGCGCTTCGAGCCACCGGATGATGACGAAGAGACGATCGCCTACACCGGTGACCTGAACGAGCTGTTGCAGACGCTGTCCTCGGCCAGGCAGAGCTGAAGAAGCACCCTGTGTTCGTTATCGGCGTCGGCGGCGGTCCTCGGTCTGTTCGATGAACGCCGTGGACGCGCGTTGGGGCGCGGGCGGTGCGGTGGGTGTGGCGTGGCGGGTACTTCGTGTGCGGGCTGCCTGTGCGCGCCTGTTCGGCTGGGCGGTGATGCGCCAGTTGAGAACCTCAGCGGGGCGATCGGCGGTGTGTAGTTCTCGGCGGGCGGCCACGTCGGCAAGGAGCTGGCGGGGGTTGTGACCGGCGGTTTCGGCCTTGGCGAGAGTGGTGGCCAAGGCAGGCCAGGCGGGGTCGGTGAGGATGCGGTCGGCGTGGTCGGGAGCAGTTTGGCGCACAGCGGCCTCGAAGCGCTGGACTGTCTCAGGTCGCGGGGTGCGCCGGGCGAGGTCGGCCAGGACGGGCTCGGCGACGCGGCGATACCCCGCTCGCAGGTGGCGGAAGGCTTCCTCGGCCGCGGCAGCCTGCTGCTGGTGGCCACGCTGCTCGTGCCACGTGGCGGCGGCGCGGGCCAGGTGCACGGCGGCGAAGACGAGCGCGATGGCGACTCCGCCTGGAACGCTGGGTGCATAGACAAGTTCCGTGGCAGCCTTGCGCAGTTCGGTCGTGGCCTGGCGATCGGCCCGTATCGCAGATCGGCGGGCCCGGTTGAACGCCGTTGCCGCTGCTTGCAGCTCGGCGTGGTTCGGGCCCGGTGTGGCGCGGGCCAGGTTGTGGAGGGTGTCTCCGAAGGCGTCCAAGTGGCCCTGGGCGCTGGCGTCGGGACCCGAGTGGAGCACCGTCCGGGCCGCGTGGATGGCGGCTTCGGCACGGCGCCACGGCTCGTCCGGATCCGCCGCCTGCTGAAGGACGTGGTCAGGCGTGCTCTGCACGGGGAGGCGTTCGGCCAGTCGGATGTAGGACAGGTCCGGGGCGAGTTTGGAGCCGCCGAAGAACACCGTGTCGCCGGGGGCGGCCAGACTGTAGCCGGTGACTTCGCCAGTCTCGGGACCGATGCGAGCTTTGACCTGGATCCCCAGCGACGACAGGACGGTGAAGTAGTCCTCCGTACTGTGCACGGCAGCGGCGACCGCGTACGCCTGCTCGCGCAGCCACTGCCGCGCGGTCACCTCCCGGCCCTGGCGCTCGGCCTTGGCCCGTTCAGCGCCAGTGGGTGTCTTGGGGGCGGTCATGTCGCCAGGCTTGAGGCGGCGCAGCCCGAACCCGGCTTCGATCTCGCGGCATTCCTGCTGCGCGCGCTGCCCGTCACGGTGAGTACGGGGGCGGCGGCCGTCGGCGCGCACCGTGGTCGCGAGGACGTGGACATGGTCGTCCGCGTGCCGCACTGCGATCCACCGGCATGCCTTCTCGTCCCCGTTGGGCGCGATGCCGACGGCGGCCACCACCCGGCGGGCGACATCGGCCCACTCGGTGTCGGTCAGGTAGCGGTCACCGGGTGCGGTACGTACTGGGCAGTGCCACACATGCCGCGCGGGCTTGGTGTCGCCCAGTTCGCGGGCGCGCAGGTCGACATGATGGTCGAGGCGTTTGGCGAGGCTGGTGTAAGTGGCCTCGGGATCGCGGCCGGGATCGGGGGCGCCGGCCATGTCCCAGGCGGCGACGATGTGGGCGTCGGTGTGCTCGTCACGTCGGCCTGGGCCGAAGAGGTAGGCGATCAGGCCACGGGTGTCGGAGCCGGTGGAGACGTCAGGCACCATGGCGGACGCCCTTCGCCATGATCTCGTCCATCAGCCGGTAGCTGTGCTGCACTGCCTGATCGACGTTGTCCAGGACGGTATGGGCGTGCTCGGGGATCGTGTCCCGGTGGATGGCTGCGGTGATCTGGTTGAGGTTGGTGCCGATCCGGTTCAACGCCTTGATGTGCGCCTCGACGGCCTCCACCAGTGGACGCATCGGGTCGTCCTCCGGACTGCCGACGAGCCCCGGTGTGCCGAGGGCTGCTGCGAGCGCGGCGTCGCCGACGAAGCTGGCGAAGCGTTGGCCGCGCTGCTCGGCCGCTGCGTTGATGAGGCGTACTGCGGTCGGGGTGAAGCGGATGTTCTTGACCTGGTCGCGCTTCTCGACGGTGCGCTTGCGGTTCATCATCGCGGGCAGCACCGGAGCGTCGATCTCACGCCAGGAGGGCGATTCAGCAGCCGGTCCGGCGTCGAGAGCCATCTCGGAGTGCGGCGCGTCGGAGTCAGGAGCGTCGGCAATGGGCGGGACACCGGGCTCGGCCACTCCCACCCCCAGCTCGGGCGCCCCCTGGCGCCCGGCCGTGTCCCCCGCCTCCCCTGGGGCGGGGGCAAGCGCGGACGAGGCCTCGTTAGAGGCTCGTTCGCTCCAGCTTGCTGCTGATCGGTCGGAGCGGTGGAACAGTCCCCAGCGACGCTTGCGACTGCCGGGGGTGTTTTCGTCGTGCATGGGGTGCTCCTGAAATGAGGCGGGGCGCTGTCACATGCGTCCCGTCCGTCCCGTGGCTGGTCAGCGCAGGTACGGATGCGGGTGCAGGTACGGATAGATCCGTCCCGGTGAGGACGTCCGTCCCCGTGCTGACCTGCACGGGGACGGACGGGACGGATCGAGACGGATTCGGGCCGGTCAGCGGTGGTGCTTGGGACCGGCCGGAAGGCCCGGCGGCGGTGTGGCGGCGACCGGCCCGGACGGGGGCGCGAGTGGCCCACGCTGACCAGGCGACCCGGGTTCGTTTGCCGCTGCCGAGGGTTCGGGGCAGTAGCGCTCCCACGCGTCGCGGAACTTGTTGCGTGTGAAGCCCTTGGCCTGGCGTCCGTCTGCGAAGCGGACGTTGGCGGGCGCGATGTCGAAGCCCCGCAGCAGATTGGCCAGGTGGTAGGCGTTCAGGCCGTTGGCTCCGTGTTCCGCCCAGGGGGCTTCGGGGTCGCTGCGCAGCGCCTCGATCAGGTCGTGTGTGCGCAGGGCCTCCGGGTCGTCCCTCTTGGCGAAGATGTGGCGGATGTCGCGCAGGAGCCGTGTCTTGAGGGCGGTCTCCTCGTCATGGTCGGCTTCGTACCGAGTCATGGTCGAACAGGCGGCACGGGCGAGGCCGGGCCAGTCACCACCGGCCAGGTCGGCGGCGAGGACGAGGGGTTCCCAGGTATCCGCGGCCCGGTCCTGGACCGGCATCTCGGGTACGAGGTCGGCGGCGGACTCCGCCAGCGGGGTCAGCCAGGCACCGAGCCGGTCACGCAGACTGTGCAGGTCCGGGACGCTGGTACGGGAGCGGAACTGCGCGATCTTCTCGCCGGACTTGCGCTTCTGCATGCGGATGACGATGGCCCGGTCCATGATCGTGTCCGGCAGGTTGCCGATTCCGGCGAGCGCTGCCATGGCGAAGGTAGGGAACTGGGTCGGCTTGTGTTCGGGACCGCTGATGCGCCAGGCGGGCCGATTGCGCTGGTGGCCCGCGTTCAGCAGGCCGCGCAGGTCCTCCTTGTCGCCCGCCTTGGGGCCGAAGATGGTGTCGGCCTCGTCCACCAGCAGGGTGGGCGGGTTCTTCCCGATGACCCGGTAGACCACCGCCGGGGAGGTGTTGACCGTGATCATCGGTCGGTGCACGGTCTCGGTGATCACATCCAGCAGGCGGGACTTCCCACATCCCTTTGTCGGTCCGACGACCGCGAGCCGTGGCGCGTGCTGGAGCACCGGCTGGAGGTGGGTGGCCGCCACCCACAAGGTGACCGCGGTCAGCGCCTCCGGGCTGGGCAGGACCACATACCGACCGACCGCAGCTCGCAACTCGGTCAGCAACTCGGCTCCCTCGCTGACCGCTTGGTCCCCATGGGACGCTGATCCGCCGGGGCGTGCGGGACCGTCCACCCCTTCCGGTCCCCGGGCCACGTGGGGACCGGTCCCGGTCTCGTCCCCGGTCCCCAAGCCACTGGCCTGCACTTCTTCCCCGGAGGTGGCAGCTCGGTCCCCGGCCTCCGACGCTTGGGGACCAGCTTCATGGCGGGGACCGTCTCCGGCCCCGGGCTCGGCGGTCCCACCGTCCCCGCTCGGGACCGTGGGGACTGACCGGAGGCCCTGACCGGGGACGGCCACCGGCGGCCACTCCACCTGCGGGCGGCGCGGGGGCATAGGATCGTTCATACAGATGCTCCTCATGCGGTGGGGCCGGCACGTGCGAAGTGCCGGCCCCACCAGGTCAAACGTTTAGCGATGGGTGACACCTCGGGGAGCCTGCGGCCTCCGGCGTTGGCGCGCTGGAGGCCGCTCTTCTGTTCCCCCGGGGCAATTCAGGAAGCCAGGTCCATATCGCGGTCCAGCCAGGCATCGACCTCGACCCAGCGGTAGCGCAGGTGCTTGCCAACCTTGTGGACCTGCGGGCCGATGCCCCGGTACTTCCACTGGTAGAGGGTCGGAACCGGCACGCCGAGGTAGTCGGCGACCTCCTTCGGGCTGGCCAGGGCCCGAGGGCTGGTGGGGGCGGAATTGCGGGGCGAGGTGGAAGGCATGCATTTCCCTTCTGGTCTGATCCGTACGGAGGTGTGGACAACACAGCCACACGTTCGTCGCGAAAGCGAGCGTCATTGTGCGGACGAATCACGGCCGCACCAAACGGCAGCTCTACGAAGCAGTAAAAAGCCTATGGAGAAACGCCGGTTTGGGTAACCGGCGATGTGCTGCTATGTTCCGCCCCGCGCTGACGGGGGTGGCTCACATCGGACGCTTGAACAGGGAACCTTCGGCGCGACGCGCCAGGACCGCCGCAGGCGTCCCGGACCCGTAATGCGCAGCTCCACTGCCCATTTACCCTCTCCCGAACTGTGCGCGAGGGCGTATACACCATGATTCACGGTTTCCAAAAACGCGAATGTCGAGCTACAACATCGACATGGCGAAACGACCCCTTGCAATCGGGCCTGCCGGATTCCGGACTGCCCGACTGATCGAGCATGTCCGGAATGAGCGTGGCCTCAGCCAGCGTGAACTGGCTGCGCGTTTGAACCGGCTCGGTCATCCACTCGCGCACACGGCCCTCAGCCGTATCGAATGCCTTCGACGGCGCTGCGACGTCGACGATCTCGTTGCCATAGCCGGGGCCCTCGAAGTCCCGCCGGTGGCCCTGCTCCAGCGGAGGGAGAGCTGATGGCGCGCGTCTGGATCGAAGACCGTATCGATCACACGACGTACGCGCGCGCCCTGGCGCAGGCCAAGCAGGCGGGCCGTACTCCGCCGGGCCGCTATCGCGTGCGCTGGTACGACCTTGACGGCAAGCCGAAGATGAAGACCGTGGCCCGCAAGATCGACGCGGAGAACGAGCGGACGAAGGTCGAGTCCCGCCTCTCCGACGGCACGTACCGCGATCCGGCGGCGGCGCGGGTCAAGTTCGCCGAGCTGGCGGAGTCGTGGCTGGCGGCACAGGTCCATCTGAAGCGCTCAACACGCATTCGCTACCGAGGAGTTCTCGACGTCCACGTGTTTCCCCGTTGGGGAAACACACGCCTGGACCGCATCCGTTTCGAGGACGTCTCCGAGTGGCTCGCGGCGATACTGTCCGGTGAGGCCACGGGCGGCAGGAAGCTCAGCGCACGCTCGGTGCGCAAGGCGTACGTCGTGCTCAGCCGCGTCCTCGGCTTCGCCGTCAAGTCCCGTCGTCTGGCGTTCAATCCGGCTGTCGGCGTGGAGCTGCCCAAGGCGGTGCCGGCCGATCATGTCTACCTCGATGACATGCAGGTCGAAGCCCTGGCCGACGCGGCTGGCGCGTACCGGGTGTTCATCCTGCTGCTCGCCTATACGGGCCTGCGCTGGGGCGAGGCATCAGCGCTGAAGGTGGGGCGGGTGGATCTCGACGCGTGCCGTGCGCACGTCGTCGAGGCGTACGTCGAGGACAACGGCAAGCTCTACCTCGACAGCCCGAAGAACCATGAGCGCCGGTCAGTACCAATCCCGCGTTTCCTCGTCGAAGAACTCCAGCCGTACGTCGAGGGGCGGGGCGAAAGCGAGCTGATGTTCACCGCCCCGCATGACGGGCCGCTACGTGCCCGCAACTTCCGTCAGCGGCTCTTCGCGCCCGCCGTGGCCAAGGCGGGCCTGGGCCATCTGAAGCTCACCCCGCACAAGCTGCGCCACACGGCAGCCTCGCTCGCCATCGCCAGCGGCGCGGACGTCAACGTCGTCCAGTCCATGCTCGGCCACAAGTCCGCGACCCTGACGCTGGACACCTACGGCCATCTCTTCCCGGACCGTCTGGACGAGGTCTCGAAGAAGATGCACAAGCGCCGCGCCAAGCAACTTGCCAAGGCGAAGGACAAGCTGAAGAAGGCGGAGAAGAAGGCACGCAGGGCCGCCGAAGAGGTGGTTGAACTGGAGGGCTCCGCAGCGTGATGTGTGCTTTACCCGTGCTGGGCAGTCGCTGGGGCCGTGTCGCCATTTCCGGGGGAAGGCGTGGCCCCAGCGGCAGATCGGCCGGGGTATGGAGCGTTCAGGGCTTCCGGCGGAAGGCTTCGGCCATGGCTTCGGCCGCATGTTCTTCGGCGAGCCGTGCGATCTTGTCCGGAGCCTCGCGTGTGTCGAGTACGAAGAGTCGGCCGCCCACGAGCCTGGTGACGGGCTTCCAGTAAAGGCGTCGGCCCGCCTCACGCGCCGCCCGGCGGACGTCGCCCAGCTCGCCCAGTTCCGCGAGGTCTCCGCTGCCGAGGATCAGCTGCCCGTAGTAGCCCTCGTATTCGGGCTTCAGCGCTGCCCTCATCAGGTCCTCAAGGTGATCCACCAGGTTCCGGTGCCGGCGCTGGGACAGCTCGTCCTTCTTGGGCATCGGGCACAGCTCCCACGGGGAGGGGCACAGGCGCATGTGTGCCATATGTGTGCTGCAAGACGGAGGCCCCGCCGCCCTCACGGACGACAGGGCCTCTGACCTGCTGCTTTGCTGTGCCCCCGGCAGGATTCGAACCTGCGACACCCGCTTTAGGAGAGCGGTGCTCTATCCCCTGAGCTACGGAGGCGTGCCTGCTGGCGGGTTGGAGTGGTTCCACGCCGTTCGCAAGCGCTGGGACGCCCCTGAAGGGCGGCCCAGGACAGGTTAGCGGATAGACGAGGGGCGTGGCGCGGGGCCGGGGTGGGGCGCAGCGCCATCAGCGCCTCAGCGCCACGGTCAAGGGGTCGGGCGCCGATCGAGTACGGCTGCTGAGCGGGCCGCTGTCGAACGTCGTCCAGGCGTCCAGGCGTCCAGGCGTCCAGGCGTCACGCGGCGCGTCCGGATGCCTGGAGGGCATCCGGGAAGCCGGGCACCGGGGCAGCCTTCAAGGACCCGTTCGTCCGGCCGGGCATCCGGTCGTGCGCGCGGGCGGGCGCGCCCCGGTGTGGGGCGCGCCTTGGTACGCAGGGGGCGGGGCCGGGGTATGGCGTCAGGCCGGTCCGGTGCGTGTCGCTAGTGCCGCGCGTACCGCAGGCCGTGGCCGAAGCGGTAGAGGGTGCGGTTCGGGTCGTTGAGGGCGGCGATGGCGACGGGGAGGCGTCCGCTTGGGTTGAGGTCGCCGTACAAGGTGTCGGCGAGGGATGCCATGGAGGGTGCGCCATAGGAGTACGTCGCCAGGTAGGCGGGGATGTCGGGGTAGCGCTGGATGTCGTAGGGGTTGCGTACGGCGGCCACCACCAGGCGGGTATGGGTGGCGTGCAGCGCCTGGATCAGTGCGGCCTGGGCGGCACCCTTGTCGGTGGGGGCCGCCGCGGCGTTCGCGAGGACGATGGTCACCTCGTGTTCGCGTGCCGCCGAGACGGCTTCGGCGATCTTGGCGGCGTTGGGGGCGAGGCCGGTCTCCAGGATGGTCGCCGACTGTCCGCGCCGCTCGCCGACCGCGCGGGCGAGTGCTGCGAGAGGCGCGGTGCCCCAGCCGGTGACAAGGATCTCGCGCGGGGCGCCCGTCAGCGGCAGAGCGCCGCGCTCGTTCCGGATCAGCGTCACCGACCGCTCGGTGATCGCGCGGGCTCGGGAGCGGTGCCGCCTGCTGCCGACCACGCGCGCGGCCCGCTGCTCGCTCACATACGGGTAGGGGAACAGCCGTCTGCGCAGCTTGTGTTCGAGAATACGGGTGACCGAGGCGTCCAGCCGCTCCCTCGAGATCTTTCCCGTACGCACGGCGGACAGCACCGCCGCGAAGGCGGTGTCCAGCTTCGGTGCCAGCACCAACTGGTCGCAGCCCGCCTGGAACGCGCGTACGGGCGCCACGTCGGGCGGGAAGTCCGCGGTGGCTCCGCCCATGTCCAGCGCGTCCGTCGCGATGACGCCCTCGAAGCCCAGTTCCTCTCGCAGCAGCCCGGTCACAATGGGCCGCGACATCGTCGCAGGGACCAACGAGGCGTCCAGGGACGGCACGACGATGTGTGCCGTCATGATCGTGTCCACGCCGCGCCGGATGGCGGCACGGAACGGAGGCAGGTCGATACGGTCCAGTTCCTCGCGCGTGTGGGTGATCTTCGGCAGTCCGGTGTGGCTGTCGATGTCCGTGTCGCCGTGGCCCGGGAAATGTTTGCCCGCGCTGGCGACTCCGCCGTGGTGGTAGCCGCGTACGGCGGCCGAGACGAAGTCCGCGCACAGCCGCGAGTCCGACCCGAACGAGCGAACGCCGATGATCGGGTTGGCCGGATTGATGTTGACGTCGGCCACGGGTGCGTAGTTCTGGTTGATGCCGAGGGCGGTCAGTTCGGTGCCGATGATGTCGGCCGACTCGTAGACGTCCCGGGCCGAGCGCGTGGCGGCCAGCGCCATGTTGCCCGGGAGCTGGGTGGCCGGCTCCAGCATCCGGTAGACGACGCTGCCTCCCTCCTGGTCGATGGAGACGAGGAGCGGGACGTGGGCGCCGCCGCGCAGGGCCGCGCGCTGGAGCCCGTTGGAGAGGCGGGCGATCTGGCGCGGTTCGCGGACGTTGTCGGGGCCGCGCCGGGAGTCGAAGTAGATGACGCCGCCGGGCCGGTACTTGGTGATGACCTCGGCCGGGGTGGAGACGCCGTACAGATCACGGTTCTTGGCGTGCTCCGTATCGGCCGTCCGCCCGTAGACCTCGACGACGAAGAGCTGGCCGACCTTCTGTTCGAGGCTGAGCCGGTTCAGAAGCGAGGCGGCGCGGGCGCGTACGGCCGCCGTCGTGGCGGGCGAAGACGAGGCGGAAAGAGGCGAGGGGGGCGAGGCGGCGGAGGGTGGCGCCGCGGTCGCCTTCGGGCCTGTGACGCCGATCGCCGCCGCGGTCCCTGCCGCGGCGGCGATCACCTGTCTGCGGGATGTGGGCTGCTGCATCGGAACGCTCCTCACATGTGCGGGCTGTTGCTGCACGGGGTGCATGTGGGGGACACCGCTGGATGCGACAGCACATCGTCGCAGCGTGGACTCCGGCCATACCAGACGGCGCGCGGAACTTCATGGGTCCAGTCCAGTGGCGCACCGGAGGGTGCGGAAAAAGGCGGCCGGCTCAGTTTTCCGCGAATCCGGAGGCCAGCGCCCTGGTGACTCGGACGACCCGCTCGCACTGAACCCGCGCGGCCTTCAGCGTGGTCCCCTCGACCGGGCTCTGGCCCTGCGCGTCTACGTGCGAGGTGCCGTATGGGTTGCCGTCGACGAACTTCGACGGGTCCGTGTATCCGGGGGCCACGAGAATGCCGCCGAAGTGGTGGACGGTGTTGTAGAGCGCGAGCAGGGTGCTCTCCTGCCCGCCGTGCAGGGTCGCGGAGGAGGTGAAGCCGCTGTAGACCTTGTCGGCCAGCCTGCCCTCCTGCCAGAGCGGGCCGAGCATGTCCAGGTACTGCTTGAGCTGCGAGGTGACGTTCCCGTAGCGGGTCGGGGTACCGAAGAGGACGGCGTCGGCCCAGTCGATGTCGTCCGGTGTGGCCTCGGGAATGTCGGCCGTGGCGCGGGCGTTCTCGGCCCAGGCCGGGTTCGAGTCGACGGCCTCCTGCGGTGCCAGCTCCCGCACCCGGCGCAGCCGGACGTCGGCGCCGACTCGCTCCGCTGTCTCGGCCATCTCCTTGGCGATCGTGGCGACGGTGCCGGTTGCCGAGTAGTAGATGACGGCGAGTTTCACGGGCCCGGCGGGGGTGGAGGAGGGGGACGTGGCTGCGGACATGATGGCTCCGTTTTCGATGGTTCCGATATCCCGCGAAGTTCACTGCGGTCACGGCGTCCGTGGCGTTCGCGGCGTTCGGTATGGGTTCGGTGTGCGGGTGACTTTGGGCGGCGCCGATCGGGCATCGGCGTCCTAGTTGAATCTTGAAGGTCTTTCGTCGGCGGTGCGCTGTGATCCCGAAAACCCGTCGGGCCCCAAAGAGTGATGTGGGTCACGCGAGTCAGGGAAATAACCGGGGAACGCGTCCCCGTTTACATAGGCGTCCTCACGAAAACGGGGACCAGGTCCCCGGATGGGCCAGAGTGACAGTTCGACCTGAGAGCGCCAAGGCGTTCCCTCTGATGCGTTCAGGCCGCACGAATCACGTCGGTCCGTACCCGTCACGAGGACGCCGCATGCGGCCGACGCACGCGGCGTGAAACGGGCGTACGGGCGCATGGGGACAGGCGCGCACACGGGGCGCCTGCGCAGCACCACCGCGCACAGCACAGCCATCACGCTCAACACGCACATCACCCATAGCAGGACCACCACGCACCACAGCCGGTGTGCGGTATACGCCGTAGACCGGACGACGACCACGAGGAGCGCAGCATGAGCAGCGCGAGCGCCACCATCGCCGCCAAGGGGGGCACCACGACCGGTGCCGCGCCCAAGGCGCGCGCCGACGCCGCCCGCAACCGCGAGCGCATCCTCACCGCCGCACGCGAGGCGTTCGTCGTCCACGGGGCGGAGGCGTCCCTGGATGACATCGCACGCTCGGCGGGCGTCGGCAACGCCACTCTCTACCGCCACTTCCCGGACCGCGACGCCTTGATCCACGGGGTCATGCACTTCGTCACCGAGCGCATAGCGAACCGGGCGGCCCTGGCACTGGAGCAGGAGGACGGCCCCTTCGAGGCCCTGCGCAGTTATGCCTTCGGGGCCGCGGCAGAGCGCATCGGCGCGCTCTGTCCCATGCTCTCCGGCCGGTTCGACCCCTCGGACCCCGAGTGCCTGGAGGCGCGCACGCGGATCGAGAAGCTGACCAAGGAGCTCATCCGGCGGGCACAACACGCCGGTGAAGTGCGCGACGACATCGATGTCGGCGACGTCATGATCGCCCTGAGTCAGCTCACCCGCCCGCTCCCAGGCGTCGGATGCCAGCGGATCGAACGTTTCGTCGAGCGCCATCTGCTGCTCTTCCTCGACGGACTGCGCGCACCCGCTCCATCCGAACTCCCCGGCCACGCCGCGACCTTGGAGGAACTGCGACCAAAGAACTGACCGTCGTGCCCGCGGCCCCGCAGAAGGGCGGCGGCACGTCAGCCGAGTGATCGAACGGAGGGACGTGGCCGGGCGGCCGGGAGCGCGGCCAGGCGGAGAGGACCGGGGGACCTGGAGGACCAGAAAGCCGGAAGCGGCCGATGGCCGGGCGGAGGAACTCAGGCGCTCGGGCCTGCGGCTTGTGGCCCGGTGGCGGTACTCCGGCGGCCGTGCTCCGGCGCATCCAGCCGGAGGGTCGGCTCAGGTTCGGTGCCAGGGCCCGGGCCCGAGTGCTGGACAGCGGCGGGGTTCGGCTCACGGCCGTACAGCCCTCCGGCCGTGACACCTCTGACACCGTCGTCAACCCCTCGCAAGCCCGGCAGATCCCGCCGTCATCCTCATCGTCCCGCCACCGCAGCAGTCACCATCGCGACCACCCTCGCCGACGCCCCTTGACCTCCGTACACCCGAGTACGCGTCGGTCAGGTACCGGCACCCGGCAAGCACCGCATCCGTAAGAGCACGGGGGGCTCATGCGGGCGCTCAGCAGCACATTTCAGTAATCAGACCCACACATTCCGTTTTTCGTATTCCGCACCGTGAGGTAGGCACACCCATGCCAGAAGCACCCACCTCGGCCGCCGCACAGGCCGGGCTCGACCCCCGGAGATGGAAGGCCCTCGCCTTCATCGCCATCGCGCAGCTCATGGTCGTCCTGGACGCGACGATCGTGAACATCGCGCTCCCCTCCGCCCAGACCGACCTGGGCATATCCGACGCCAATCGGCAATGGGTCATCACCGCCTACGCCCTCGCCTTCGGTGGCCTGCTGCTCTTCGGCGGCAGGATCGCCGACATGTGGGGCCGCAAGCAGTCCTTCGTCACCGGGCTCATCGGCTTCGCCGCAGCCTCGGCGATCGGCGGCGCCGCCACGAACGAGGCCATGCTGCTGGGCGCACGCGCCCTCCAGGGCGCCTTCGGCGCGCTCCTCGCGCCGGCCGCGCTGTCCCTGCTCGCGGTGATGTTCACCGACGGCAAGGAGCGGGCCAAGGCATTTGGTATCTACGGCGCCATCGCCGGCGGTGGCGGTGCCATCGGCCTGATCCTGGGCGGCGTTCTCACCGAGTACATGAACTGGCGCTGGACGTTCTACGTGAACATCCCGTTCGCCGTGATCGCCGCCATCGGCGCCGTACTCGTCGTCCGCGAGCCCAAGGCCACGCACAACCGTTCGGCACTCGACATCCCCGGCGTCATCCTCTCCACGCTCGGCTTGGTCTCCCTCGTCTACGGCTTCACCCGTGCCGAATCGGAAGGCTGGAGCGAGGGCGGCACGATCGGCATGTTCGTGGCCTCCGCCGTGCTGCTGAGCGCGTTCGCACTCGTCGAGTCCAAGGTCCGGGCGCCGCTGCTGCCCCTGCGCGTGGTCACCGACCGTAACCGTGGCGGCGTGTTCCTGTCGCTGGGTCTGGCCACCATCGCGATGTTCGGACTGTTCCTCTTCCTGACGTACTACCTCCAGATCGTCAAGGGTTACTCCCCGGTCCGCACCGGCGTGGCCTTCCTCCCGATGGTCGCCGGAATGATCACTGGCTCCACACAGATCGGCGCCCGGCTGATGACGAGGGTCCCGCCGCGCCTGCTGCTGATGCCCGGCTTCCTGGTCGCCGCGCTGGGCATGCTGCTGCTCACCCAGCTGGAGGTGGACAGCTCCTACCCGGCGCTGATCCTGCCTGCCGAAATCCTGCTCGGCCTGGGTCTGGGTACGGCGTTCATGCCCGCGATGTCACTGGCCACGCACGGTGTGCGAGCCAGCGACGCCGGTGTGGCATCCGCCATGGTCAACACCTCGCAGCAGGTGGGCGGCGCCATCGGTACCGCACTCCTGAACACCATCGCGGCGAGTGCCACCACCGCGTACGTCACCTCGCACGTCGCCGAGGCCACCACCAAGCCCGCCCAGCAGATGCTCAAGCTGGAGGCCATGGTGCACGGCTACACCTCGGCGATCTGGTGGGCGGTCGGCATCCTGCTCGTCTCCGCCTCCATCGTCGCGGTCTTCGTGAACACACGGGGCCAGGGCGGCGCCACCGAAAAGGCGTCGGACGGCGAGGCCACGGCCGACGGCACCGGCGAGCCGGAGCCCGTGCTGGTGGCGATGCACTGACCATGCTGGGCGCACCTGCGCCCCTCGGCCACGGGCGCCTGCGCCACTCGGCGCGGGCCCGTTCGGCCACTCTCTGAGGCGGCCCCCGTACCAGTGGTACGGGGGCCGCCCCGGCGCTGTCCGCCAGAGCCGCCGTCCAGTGCTCTGCGGATCCGATGTGAGGTGATCATCTGGGCGCCACGCAACCAAGAGGGGTCCTTCGCCGTCTACTCAGGTGAACGGACGGCCGGAAGCGACGCCTTTCCGGGGGTCTGGGGCCCCGGTCGCGAGTGGCCTCGATACCGCTCCGACCAGCGCATTAGCGCACTCTGTCACTGTCGAGCCCGCATGAGTGGTCGCACAGGGTACTGCATGATCCGAAAAATGATGCGCGAGTTGGGAATTTAGTCCGGATTCCAGCCGTTGACATCTACGCAGGACGGGCACTCGGGGAGTGTCCAACAAGCCACCAGGCCAAGCTTTAGACCACTCGCAAGGGAGCACGCATGGCAACCCGTGCCGTCGCCCGTCGTCAGGAGCGCGCGACCGGTGTCTCTGACACGGCAGGCAGTGTTCGCGCCGCCGGCAGCGAAGTCGCGGACCGCGACCTGGTCGGCATGTATCTCGACGAGATCGCCCGGACGCCGCTGCTGGACGCCGCCAAGGAAGTCGAGCTGTCGCTCGCGATAGAGGCGGGCGTCTACGCCCAGAGGATCCTGGACGGCCTAGAGGAGCCCCTCGCCGGTGACTCGCCCAGTGCGAAGGCGAGCCGGGAGGAGTTGGAGGGGGTCGTCGCCGAGGGAGAGCGCGCGAAGGACGTATTCATCCGGTCCAACCTCCGCCTGGTCGTCGCCGTCGCCCGTCGCTACCCACGCAGCGGCCTGCCCCTGCTGGATCTGATCCAGGAGGGCAACGCCGGCCTCGTCCGCGCTGTGGAGAAGTTCGACTACACCAAGGGCTTCAAGTTCTCCACCTACGCGACGTGGTGGATCCGCCAGGCCATCACCCGCTCGATCGCCGACCAGTCCCGCACCATCCGGCTCCCCGTCCACCTCGTGGAGGAGCTGGGCCGGATACGGCGAGTGCAGCGCGAGTTCAACCGTGAGCACGGGCGGGACCCGGAGCCGGCGGAGGTGGCCCAGGAGCTGAACTCCACACCTGAGCGCGTTACCGACGTCCTCGACTGGGCCCGGGATCCGGTCAGTTTGAACATGTCGGTCGACGACGAAGGCGAAACCCAGTTCGGTGACCTGCTGGAGGACACCTCCGCCGCCTCGCCCGAGCAGTCGGTGCTCACCGTGCTGCGCCGGGAAGAGCTGGACGACCTCATCGGCAGGCTCGATGACCGCACAGCCTCGATCATCAAGGCCCGCTACGGAATGGTCGATGGCCGCGAGCGCACGCTGACCGAGGTCGGCAAGCAGCACGGCCTGACACGTGAGCGTATTCGGCAGATCGAGAAGCACGCCCTGCTGGAGCTGAAGAAGATGGCTCACGCCACGGGCTTCGACGCGGCGGCGTAATCCACAGAGCCCCCGTCCCCACAGACGAGCCCCGGTGCCCTCCCCCGAGCGCCGGGGCTCTTTCGCGCCCGCTTGCGGCGCTCGGCACCGCTCCGCGCTCGGCACCGCTCCGCGCTCGGCACCGCTCCGCGCTCGGCACCGCTCCGCGCTCGGCACCGCTCCGGCCACCCCCCCCGGCCGGCCCTGTCACCTGCGCTGGCGCCGCATCTGACCTCAGCGCGTTTCCGGCCCCCGCCGCCAGGCCCCCTTTCTCTTTCCCCTCCCTCTCCCTCCCTCTCCCTTCCTCCTCCTCGGCCCGCCTTCGGGTGTTGATCTGTGCCCGAGTAGATGCCCAAGTGTGTTTACTTTGCGCGAAACTCGCCGTAACCTCGCCGATAAGTCACAAGAGCGGGCACAGAACGGACCTGAACCCACATGTACGCACCGGAGCGACAGCAGGCCATCCTCCGCATCGCGCGGGAGAACGGCCGGGTCGATGTGCCATCCCTGGCCGCCGAATTCGACGTCACCGCCGAGACAGTGCGCCGGGACCTCAAAGCCCTCGACCGAGCCGGCCTGGTCCGCCGCGTACACGGGGGCGCCATCCCGGCCGGGCAGCTCGACTTCGAGCCAGACCTGGCAGCCCGCGAGTCCGCCGCCATTGACGAGAAGGAACGCATCGCGCAGGCCGCCGTCGAGGAGCTGCCCACCGAGGGGAGCGTGGTGCTCGACGCGGGCACCACCACCTCCCGGCTGGCTACAGCCATCCCGCTGGACGCCACGCTCACTGTCGTCACCCACGCTCTCCCCACAGCGGCCCGCCTCGCGGATCATCCAGGGATCGAGCTGCATCTCGTCGGCGGACGGGTCCGCCACCGCACCCGGGCCGCCGTTGACGCGTGGGCCCTGCGGAACTACGACGAGATCAAAGCTGACGTCCTTTTCCTCGCGACCAACGGCTTCTCCCTCGTTGGCGGACTCACCACCCCCGACCTCGCCGAGGCCGCGGTCAAGCGCAAGATCATGGCCGCGGCGCGGCGCGTGGTCCTGCTCGCGGACTCCACCAAAGCGGACCGGGAACACTTCGCCCGCTTCGGCGACCTTTCACATGTTGACCTCCTCATCACCGACACCGGCTTGAGCGGTGACGAGGCGCGTTTGATCGAAGCGCAGGGCACCCGCGTCAAACGCGTCTGAACTGTGACCGCTTGCACTTCACTCGACTCCATCCCGCTCCCTCCCCCCGGCCCCCCACCCCCACCACCCCCAACCCTCCTGCCTTTCCCTCGCCCCTCGCCCCTCCGGCCTCGCCGCCGAGATGACCGACTGGAACCCCCGTATGACCGTTCTCACCGTCACTCCCAACCCCAGCCTGGATCGCACGTACGAGATACCCGTCCTCGGCCGGGGAAGTGTGCTGCGAGCCGACGGGGACCGGGTGGATCCCGGCGGCAAGGGGGTCAACGTCTCCCGCGCCGTGGCCGCAGCCGGGCACCGTACGGTCGCGGTGCTCCCGCTCGGCGGACCCGAAGGGGCCCTTCTGGCCCAGCTCCTCGGTGATCTCGGGGTCGAGGTGACCGGTGTTCCTGTCCGTGGCTCGACCAGAGTGAACATCTCCCTCGCCGAATCGGACGGGACCCTCACCAAGATCAACGCGGCTGGGCCCGACCTCGACGGCGACGAGTCCCGGGTCCTGGTGGACACCATCGCCGCCGAGGCACACCGCCACCGCGCCTCCTGGCTCGTGTGCTGCGGCAGCCTCCCCCGCGGCCTCGATGACCAGTGGTACGCGACCCTCGTTGCCCGTGCCCGCTCGGCAGGCGTGCGCGTGGCTCTCGACACCTCGGGCCCGCCGCTCCGGGCAGCGCTCGCGGCCCGGCCCGACGTCGTCAAGCCCAATGCCGATGAACTCGCCGAGGCCGTCGGCTGCCCTCTCGCCACCGTCGGTGACGCGGTCAAGGCAGCCGAGGACCTACGGACGGCCGGCGCGGGGGCGGTGTTGGCCAGCCTCGGCGCGACAGGACAACTCCTCGTCGATGCCGGCGGCGCCTACTTCGCCACCGCCCCCGTGGCCTCCGTCCGCAGCGATGTCGGCGCGGGAGACGCCTCGCTCGCGGGCTTCCTCGCAGCGGGCGGAGCCCGCGCCGAAGCGCTGGTCTCCGCCGTCGCACACGGTGCGGCTGCGGTGCAGCTTCCCGGCAGCCAGATGCCGAGCCCGGACGATGTCCGCCCGGAAGCGGTCACCCTCGCCGCCCATGTCCCCTTGGACCTCCCCCTGTCCCACAACGTCAACGGAGCCGTTCGATGAGCCAGTTGATCACAGCGGAGCTGGTCGATCTCGATCTGTCCGCACCGACCAAAGACGAAGCGGCGCGCTCGCTCGCGGAGCGGATGGTCGCGCTCGGCAGGGTGACCGACCTCGACGGTTTCCTCGCCGATGTCGCCGCCCGCGAGGCCCAGATGCCGACCGGACTCGAAGGGGGCATCGGCATCCCGCACTGCCGCAGCGCCCATGTCACCGAGCCCACCCTGGGCTTCGGACGAGCGCCCGCGCCCATCGACTTCGGAGCGACCGACGGTCCGGCCGACCTCATCTTCCTGATCGCCGCACCGGACGGCGCCGACAGCGACCACCTCAGCATCCTGTCCTCGCTGGCGCGGCATCTCGCGGACCCCGACTTCACCGCCGCCCTGCGCACCGTCGCCGACCCGGACCGCGCCGCCGCGCTCATACGTGGCGAAGCCCCCGCCGCCCCCGTACCGGAACCGGCCGAAGAGGCCGACGCCAAGGCCGAGACCAGCGAATCCACCGCGGCGGCGGAAGCGCCGCAGCAGACCGAGGAGTCCGCTCCCCGCCCTCCGGCACCGGGTCACAAGCCGACGACACCTTCGGAACCGCATGACGGGGACCCGGAGACCCCGGACCCGCTTGCACCCGCGAACGCCGCCGCTCCCTTCCGGATCGTCGCCGTCACCTCCTGCCCGACCGGGATCGCCCACACCTACATGGCCGCCGAATCCCTGGAGCGCGCCGCTGGGGAGAGCGGCACCGGGGTGGAGATCACCGTCGAGACGCAGGGCTCCGCGGGCTTCGAACGACTCGGCCCCGAACTCATCTCCGCCGCCGACGCGGTGATCTTCGCCCACGACGTGGAAGTACGGGAACGTGACCGCTTCGCGGGCAAGCCCACCGTCGATGTCGGGGTGAAGGCCGCCATCAACCGTCCCGCTGAACTCATCGCCGAAGCCCGTGCCAAGGCCGAGCGGGGCGATGTCACCGCCGCCGTCACGGTCGGCGCGCCCATGGACAGCGCGGGGGCGCCGGGAGACAGTTTCGGTACGCGGCTGCGTACCTGGCTGATGACCGGCGTCAGCTACATGGTGCCGTTCGTCGCGGCCGGTGGTCTGCTGATCGCGCTCTCCTTCGCCATCGGCGGTTACGAGATCGCCGACGCCAAGTCCGTCGCCGACCACTTCGTGTGGACCGAGGTCCACAGCTGGGCCGCGCTCCTCAACCAGGTCGGCGGTCTCGCCTTCAGCTTCCTGGTGCCCGTCCTCGCGGGATACATCGCCTACGGCATGGCGGACCGGCCCGGACTCGTGCCCGGCTTCGTGGGCGGTGCGGTCGCCGTGCAGATCGAAGCAGGCTTCCTCGGCGGCCTGGTGGCCGGGCTGCTCGCCGGCGCACTGGTCATGGCCATCCAGAAGGTCACCATCCCGCCCGTGCTGCGTGGCATCATGCCGGTCGTCGTCATCCCCCTGATCTCCTCGGCGATCATCGGGGCGCTGATGTTCGTCGTCATCGGCAAGCCCATCGCCACCGCGCAGAAGGCCATGACCGACTGGCTCGGCGGACTCACCGGCACCAACGCCGTGCTGCTGGGCATGCTGATCGGGCTCATGATGTGCTTCGACCTGGGCGGCCCGGTCAACAAGGTCGCCTACGCCTTCGCCACCGGCGGCATCGCCAGCGCCGACCCCGGCAACGGCAGCCTGATGGTCATGGCAGCCGCCATGGGCGCCGGTATGGTGCCGCCCTTGGGCATGGCCCTGGCCACGACGGTGCGCGGCAGGCTCTTCACCAAGACCGAGCAGGAGAACGGCAAGGCCGCCTGGGTGCTGGGGGCCTCCTTCATCACCGAGGGCGCCATCCCCTTCGCCGCCGCCGACCCGTTGCGCGTCATCCCCGCCTCCATGGCGGGCGGCGCGGTCACCGGTGCCCTCTCGATGGCCTTCGGAAGCACGCTCAGGGCGCCGCACGGAGGCATCTTCGTAGTGCCGCTGATCGGCTCCCCGCTGCTCTACCTCGTGGCCGTCGCCGCTGGAACCGTCGTCACCGCCGGATTGACCGTGCTGCTCAAGGGCGCGCGCAAAGCGAGCCCCAAGCCCCAGGGCGCAACCTCCGAGAACAGCGAAGAGACACGAGTCCCCGCGGCGGCCTGAGCCCTCGGCCGGACCTGACCTGCCCGGTGGCGGCTCCGTCCGCCGGGCGGGGACCGCCACCGGGCTCGCGTATCCGCCCGCCCGCGAGACGGGTCCGCGAACCGGACGGCCCCCGTAGCGAACGGGATGGCCCCCGCGGTGCGCCGGTCGGCTTCCGCGGTGCGCCGGGCGGTCCAGCGCTTCGGGCGGGGTCAGTCGGCGGGGCAGTCCTCCGGAGAGTCCTCGGTGTACGGGGCAGGGGGTGAGGGCGCCTCGCCGTAGAGGTCGCGGTACGAGGGGAAGACGCCGCCAGGCCCGTCCACGCCCTCCGCCGCGCGGACTGCCTTGACCACCGCTCGGGTCACCACGTCGGCCCCTGCCGCCAGCACGTCGTTGAACTCCCCTTCCGCCAGCCGCCGATCCTCCGTCGAGAGCGCGAAGACGGTGTCCCCGTCGTGCATGAGATGTATCGGGCGCACCGCCCGCGCCAGCCCGTCGTGTGCGCTGCCTGCCAGGCGCTGCGCCTGCGGGCGGGTGAGGGACGCGTCGGTCGCCACTACCGCCAGCGTGGTGTTGAGGGGTGGCCGCAGCGAGCCGGCCGCTCGCCGGCCGGTCTCCTCCTGCGCCTCCGCCAGCAGCATCTCCGCCTCGGCGTGCTCGTCCTCCGGCGGGACGTGCGGGATGCCGCCTGTCAGTTCGCCGTAGAGGACGCCCGTGGCGGGGTCCGTCGCCGAACCGGCGGCGTTGAGCACGACCAGAGCGCCGACGACAGCGCCGGAGGGGAGCATCGCGCTGGCGGTTCCGATCCCGCCCTTGAGCCCGCCGACCACCGCACCCGTCCCGGCACCCACACAGCCCTCGGCCACCGCTGCCCCCGGTGCGCTGGCCGCGGCCTCCTCCACGGCCCTCCTGCCCAGGTTCGCGTCGGGCCTCGCGCCCCAGTCGCCCCCGCGTCCCAGATCGAAGATGACCGCCGCCGGCACCACCGGCACCACCTGTGAGGGGTCCGGGCCGACGCGCACGCCGCGACCCTGCTCCTCCAGCCAGGCCATCACTCCCGAGGCCGCGTCGAGGCCGAACGCGCTTCCGCCGCTGAGGACCACGGCGTGGATCCGCTCCACTACGTTCCTCGGATCCAGGGCGTCCGTCTCGCGGGTGCCCGGAGCCCCGCCCCGGGCGTCCACCCCCGCGACGCCGCCGTTCTCGGGGGCCAGCACCACTGTCGTGCCCGTCAGCCAGCCGTCGCCCGTGCGCTGCGCGTGACCTACGCGCAGACCGGGCACATCGGTCAGGGCATCCCTCGGAGCGCGCGATGCGGGGGCGTCGTGAGTATCCATGGCGCATGGATACCAGGCGGCCGGTCCGGTAGTCGTACGCTTGAGCCATGAGCGTCGATCCACAGTGCCCCGGCGGGCAGCAGCAGCGAGACGCTGCCGCCTCGCTGATTTTCGACGACCCGCTGAGCCGGCCGTCCTCCGACGACACCGACCAGGGCTGGGGCGAGGGGGCAGAGGGCGCCGGGGGCGCGGAGTCGGACCTCGCGCGCTTTCTCGCCGAGAAGCCGCCCCACCACATCTGAACCCGGCGCCACGGCGAAGCCTGGCAGCCCCTACGGCCACAGGGCCACCTCGTCGCGCCCTCCACCACCCGACAGCGGCACCCCACCTTGCTCAGGCAAGCCGCGCCACTCGGGCATACCGCCTGGCCCGGATGTGTCCACCGCTTCCAGGATGCCGCCGGCTTCAGGCGTGCCACTGGCTTCAGGCGTGCCACCCAGCCGGGGTCCGCCACCCCGTGGGGCCTTCCCACCGCGGCAAGCCGCCGCCTCGCCGCCCTCCTGAACCATCCCCCTACGGTCCTCAGCGGAGAGGGCGAGGCAGCGCAGGCGCGCAGCCCCTCGCCCGGCGCGCCCGAGGGGGCCGGGCGGACCCGCGCTACTTCTCCGTACTGACGCCCCCGCCGCGCTGTCGTCCCACCGGAGTGTCCGGACCGCCGGCGGCGGCCGGGCCGGAGTCCGGCGCCGAGGCCGACCCGGAGCCGGGCTCGGCACCAGCCTCCCCGGTGCGCTGTCCGACCAGCGCGTCGCGGATCTCCGTGAGCAGCTCGATCTCGGTCTTGGGGACCTCGACCGGTCCCGCCTTGGCCGCCTGGCGCTCCTTGTACTTGTTCATCGGAAGAATCATGAGGAAGTAGACGACGGCCGCCGTGATCAAGAACGTGAGCGCGGCGCTGAGGACCGGGCCCCAGTTCAGTACGACGCCCTTTGCCTCGCCGCTGCTGTTGATCGAACACGGGCCCTTGAGGCAGGAGTTGTACTTGTCCAGGTCCTGCGTGCCGACGGCTCCTACCAGCGGGTTGATGAACCCCTTGACGATCGCGTCCACGATCTTGCTGAACGCCGTTCCTACGACGACGGCTACGGCCAACTCGACCACGTTGCCGCGCATCAGGAACTCCCTGAACCCGGCCAGGATGCCCTTCTGCTCGGGGGGATTCTCGTTGCTCAACGAACTGCCTCTTCCACAACCATGTGACGGTGCTGATGACGGGCGGGAAGCGGGTGGAGAGCACACCGTGGGACGTGTGGGACCGGCGCCGATGGCATACGCGGCACCAAGGGGCGGGGCCGCGAGGAGGCCGGGCACGGCGACGGCTCAGCACAGCGACACCGTCAGCCGGGAGTCCGCCGCGGCACCCGCGAGGGCCGTAGCCGCCCGCCGGGTCACGGCAACCACGATCAGCGCACCATCCGCTTCATCGCCCGTGACAGTGTCGCCGGACTTCGGCACCTGGGCCACCCGGACACTTCTGGCCACGACCCGCGCCGAATCGCTCCTGGATTCGCTCGCCAGCACGTCGATCCGGTCGCCGGGGCTCAGCAGACGGACCGTGGCGGCGTCGGAGATCCGGACGGGCGCCGACACCGTGTCCGTGCCGGACGACTGGCGGGTGACGGATCTCTCACTTCCGGGGCGCTGTCCCTGCGTCTGTCGGCTCTCGCTCTCCCGCGCCGTGCCCCTTCCCGGAGCGGCGACCGCGATGGCCGCGGCACAGACCGCCAGCCCGGCCGACAGCAGCCGCCGCCGGGCCGAAGCGCGGCGGCGGCGCGGCCCGCGACCGCCCCGCCCGGCCCGCACGGGAGGGAACTGCGGAACAGGCGCGGAGAGGGAACTCCGGGAGGGAAAAGAGCTTCGGGGTCGGGGCACAGCGCTCACCACCAGGCATCACAGGTGAAGTACCGCCTGGTCACGGCCTTCTGTGGCTAGATTGCCGCCGCTCGTGAAATCCCGCTGAGGGGCCCCGAATTCTGTGGACGGCGCGGCATTTGTGGAAAACTCCGCCACCCGAACGTGCCCCTCCACACCCACCCCACCCACCCCTCCCACGCCCGCACGGGCCACCACCCCGCGCAGCCGCCGACCGTTCCACCCCGCGCAGCTTGCCGACCGTGATGCCCTCCCGCAGCCCGCAGCCCGCAGCCCGCAGCCCGCAGCCCGCAGCCCGCAGCCCGCAGCCCGCAGCGCCGACTCCGTAGCCGCCCGCTCAAGGCAGCGTGAGGCCCAAGTCCTGCCCGCCCAACGCCGTTGCGCAGCCGCAGGCGCGCGCGTCGGCGGCGGGCAGTTCGCGCACCGCGTCGAAGAGGACATCCCGCAGGCGGCCCACGTTCTCGCCGAAGACTCGCAGGACTTCCTCATGGGAGACGCCCTCGCTGCTCTCCGCCCCGGCGTCCAGGTCCGTGACGAGCGCGAGCGAGGAGTAGCACAGCTCCAGCTCCCGGGCCAGGATCGCCTCGGGGTGGCCCGTCATGCCCACCACCGACCAGCCCTGGGCGGCATGCCAGCGCGACTCGGCGCGCGTGGAGAAGCGAGGGCCCTCGATCACACAGATCGTGCCCCCGTCGACCGCCTCCCAGCCCTGCCCCCGCGCCGCACGCAAGGCGGCCTGGCGGCCGGTCTCGCAGTACGGGTCGGCGAAGCTGACGTGAATGACGTGGGGCACGCTGCCATCGGGCAGCGGCTCACCGTCGAAGTAGGTCTGGACCCGCGACTTCGTACGGTCCACGAGTTGGTCGGGGACCAGGAGCGTGCCGGGCCCGTACTGAGGTTGGAGGCCGCCGACCGCGCAGGGTGCGATGACCTGCCGCACTCCCACGGACCGCAGCGCCCACATGTTGGCGCGGTAGTTGATGCGGTGGGGCGGCAGATGGTGGCCGCGGCCGTGCCGGGGGAGGAAGGCCACCCGCCGGCCGCCGGTCTCGCCCAGAAAGAGCGAGTCGCTCGGCGGCCCGTACGGCGTCTCCACGGTGACCTCGGTCACATTGTCGAGAAAGGAGTAGAAGCCGGATCCGCCGATGACGCCGATCTCTGCCTGTTCGCTCATGCCGTCACCCTAAAGGGGTGAGTGAACCCTCGGCAGGGGGCCATGAACGGGACCGGCAGGGCCTGTATCAGGCCGATGTGCTCGCCTTCGGGGTGCTCTTGCTCTCGCTCTTCCCCGAGGACTTCGACTCCGAAGAGGAGGAGCCGGAGGAAGCGTTGGACGAAGAAGAGTCCGAGGAGGACGACGAGGAATCCGAGCCCTTGGAATCGCCGTTCTTGGCGGACGAGTCCGAGGAAGAGCTGGACGAGGCCGCGCTGCTGCTCGACGAGGAGCTACGGCTGTCGTTTCGGTAGAAGCCGGATCCCTTGAAGACGATGCCGACGGCCGAGAAGACCTTCTTGAGGCGCCCCTCGCAGTTGGGGCACACGGTCAGCGAGTCGTCCGTGAACTTCTGCACCACTTCGAGGCCCTCGCGGCACTCGGTGCACTGGTACTGGTACGTCGGCACGTTCTTCCTCCTGGCACTCTCACTCGTTGAGTGCTAACGACGATCCATATTGCAGTATTCCCGCGCGTCAGTCCACCGGGACCGCCGTTCGGTGACCGAGCCCACGTGCCGCCACCCACCCGTCGTTCCGGGGGCGGAGCGCCTTCTGGAAGGCCAGCAGCACCACGAGGGCGAGACCCGTTCCGGCGACCGGGGCGAGGAATCCGGTGACCGCGCCCGCGCGGTCCGCCAGCTGGCCCGCCACCGTCGAACCGGCGGCCTGGCCCAGCGCGATGGCCCCGGTCAGCCAGGTGAACGCCTCGGTGCGCGCCCCCGCGGGCACCAGCGTCTCGACCAGCGTGAAGCAAGTGATCATGCACGGGGCCACACACAGGCCGACGAGCAGGCCCAGCGCGCCCAGCAGCGCCGTCCACGGACCCAGTTTCGCCGCCACCGCCATCAGCGCCGCCGCCGCCACGAGCGAGGGGTAGGCGACGAGCAGCCGGGTCTGCGGCCCGCGCTTCCACCGGACGATGCCCACGGCGACCGCCGCCAGCATGTTGCCCGCCGCGAAGACCCCGTACATGACGCCGTTGATGCCCGGCTGCCCGGTCGATTCGGTGAACGCGGTCAGGGACACCTGCATTCCGCCGAAGACCGTGCCGAGGCCGAGGACGGTGGCGATCAGCACCCGCGCACCGGGCGCGGCCAGCGCGGACGCCGGAAGACCGGCTTCATGCGGTGCGACGGAAGCCCCCGCGCCGCTCTTCGTGCCGCCTGCCCTGTCACTCGCCGCACCGGTCTCCGCACCACCTGCCGCACCGCCGCTCGCACCTTTGCGGCCCTTGGCAAGGCTGGTCCTGGCCCGGGCCGGGGCGGGCTGGGTACGGCGCTGCGCGGCGAAGACCAGCCCGCCCGCGAGCGAGACGGCCGCCTCCGCGATCAGGCCGGCAGCCGGATGAACGCCGGTGCACAGTGCCGTCGCCAGTACCGGCCCGACCACGAAGGTGAACTCGTCCGTCACCGACTCGAAGGCCGCGGCCGTGTTCATCAGCGGCGTCCCCTGCAAACGCGCCGCCCAGCGCGCCCGCACCATGGGGCTGATCTGCGGCGCGGTGGCCCCGGCCGGAACGGTGGCCGCGAACAGGGCCCACAGGGGCGCGTCCAGGAGCGCCACGGTGATCAGGGCGCCGACGGCCAGTGCGTGCAAGAACACCTGCGGCACCAGTACCGCGCCCTGGCCGAACCGGTCTGCGAGTTTGCCGCTCTGCGGCGCGATGAGGGCCATGGAGATGCCGGCCGTGGCCGATACGGCACCGGCCGGCCCGAACGAGCCCGAGGTGTGTTCCACCAGCAAGACGATGCTGATGGTGAGCATCGCGAAGGGCTGTCGCGCGAGGAACCCGGGAACCAGGAAGGACCAGGCGCCTTGTGTGCGCAGGAGGTGCCCGTATCCGGGCCGTTCGGGGGAGCGCCGGTCGGAGGACCGGGCGTCGTCAGTCGTGGTGGCCGGGGCTTCCACGGCCGGGCCTTTCTGCCGCCTGGTGGCGCGTGTCGCGGTGACGCGCCGAGAGCTGTCCTCTCGCGCATGACCGGGGTAGATACCCGGCCCGTCGCGGAGGGCGATCGGGCCGTGGCCGCCGAGCGGTCGCGCCAGCTCTGCTTCAGGCAGAGTTGGGGTGAATCTTTCCATTATGAGGATAACCGCTCTGATCAGGCCCCGCCGAAACCTCTGATCAGGCCCGCCGAAGCGAACCGGCCCGGCCGAAGCGAACCGGCCCGGCCGAAGCGAACCGGCCCGGCCGAAACGAACCGGCGCGGCCGAAGCGAACCGGCGCGGCCGAAGCGAACCGGCCCGGCCGAAACGAAGCCGGTCCGCCGACAGGAAGGAGCCCCGAACCAGCGCCTGCCCTCCGCCGCTCCCAGCAGCCCGGGAGCGGCGGAAGGCCGCTACCCGCGCATCGCCGTACTGCCGCCCGTGCCCAGCCATCCGGCGAGCTTGCCGCCGCGGCTGACCGACAGCAGGCGGCGTTCCACGGCGTCCCGGACCTCGTCGGTCGCGACCACCAGCAGTTCGTCGCCGTGCCGCAGCACCGTCGAGGGCGAGGGGACGAAACTCGTGCCGCCGCGCACCACGAGGGTGACGGCCGAGCCGGTGGGAAGGCGAAGTTCCGTCACTTCTACGCCGTGCATCCGGGAGGACTCCGGGATCGCGACGGACAGCAGATGCCCCCGCAGCCGCTCCAGGGGTGCCGACTCGATATCGACGTCCGCGGCCTCGTCCGCCTCGTTGAGCCGCAGTTTCTGTGCGAGCCAGGGCAGCGTGGGGCCCTGGAGGACGGTGAAGACAACGGCCAGTACGAAGACGATGTTGAAGATGCGCTCACTTCCGGAGACATCCGCGACCATCGGAATCGTCGCCAGCACGATGGGCACGGCGCCGCGCAGGCCCGCCCAGGACAGCAGCACCTTGTCCTGCCAGGAGATCCGGAAGCGGTCCAGGCAGAGGAAGACGGACAGCGGGCGGGCGACCAGGGTCAGTGCCAGCCCGATCAGCATGGCCGGCCAGAAGTCCTTCCACAGGTTGTGCGGAGTGACGAGCAGGCCCAGCAGGACGAACAGCCCGATCTGCGCTATCCAGGCCATGCCGTCCGCGAAACCGCGCACAGCGGGCCGGTGCGGCAGTTTTCCGTTGCCGAGGATGAGCGCCGCGACGTAGACGGCGAGGAATCCGGAGCCGTGCGCCAGCGCGCCCCCGGCGTACGCGAGAACGCACAGTGCCAGCACGGCGATCGGATAGAGGCCGGAGGCGGGCAGCGCCACATGCCGCATGCCCAGTTCGCCCAGCTTGCCCACCACCAGGCCCACCAGGAGGCCGATGACGAGTTCCATGACGATCTCGCCGGCCAGGAAGTACCAGGGGTGGTGCAGGGCGTCGAGCGAGGAGAAGGTGACGACCAGGAGCACGATGGGCGCGTCGTTGAAGCCGGACTCGGCCTCCAGCACGCCGGTGAGCCGCCGGGGGAGCGGCACCTTGCGCAGTACGGAGAAGACCGCGGCGGCGTCGGTCGAGGAGACGACGGCACCCATCAGGAGCGCCGCCTGCCAGGGGAGCCCCACCAGGTAGTGGGCCGCGAGGGCGGTGACGGTGACGCTCACGCCGACGCCGAACGTCGAGAGGACGGCAGCCGCGGGGACAGAGGGACGAATATCGCGCCATTTCGTACTGAGTCCGCCCTCGGCGAGGATCACCACGAGGGCGGCGTATCCGAGGACCTGGGTCAGCTCGGCGTCCGAGAAGCCGAATCCGATTCCGTCCTGCCCTATGGCCACGCCTATCCCGAGGTAGATGAGCAGGCTGGGCAGCCCGCTGCGGGAGGAGAGGCGGACGGCCGCGACGGCGACGAGCAGGACGAGGGCGCTGAAGAGCAGTAGTTGGTTGAGGCTGTCGACGGTCAGGGCGCGGTCCTCTCTTCCGGGGGCTTCTCTCCTCGGTGCACGGCCCGGTGGCCGGCGGCGCGGTCCGTGCGGGTTGGCGGGTATCCGGTGTGCTCTTGGGGCCGGTGTGCGGTGGGGAGTTGGCCGTGGCAGCCGCGGCCCCGGTCCGCGGTGAGACTCACGTCCAGATGGGGTGGACGCGGGATCCCGTGGCGGGCGCGTGGGCACGGCGGTGGCTGTGCGGGTCGTTCTTACGGCCTCCTGATGCCTTCCTAACGGATTCTTAACGCCCCGCCCATGGGTTATCCACAGGTTCTGGACTGTTGTCCCCGAACCTCTAGTTCGTTTGGGTAGCTAACAATTTACCATTGCTTGAATATGCCCACCTCGGAGATCCGCAGTTGGTGACTCGCTGTCCGGCCGCGCCGAAGGTCGTCCTATGGTTGCTCCGGACGGATCGGTCCCGTCCGTCCCCCAGCCCAAGGTCCGCCCTGCCCCTCGAAGGACAGCGATGCCCGCCAAGAAGACCTCGCGACGCGCCCGTCTGATCGTGATCGCAGTCGTGTTGCTGCTCGTGGCAGGCATCGGAGGCGGGACGTACTGGGGTGTCAGTACCGTCCGCGACTCCTTCCCGCAGACGACGGGCTCGCTCAAACTGAAGGGCCTCGCCGCCCCCGTGAGCGTGAAGCGGGACGGCAGCGGGATCCCGCAGATCTACGCGGACAAGGCCGAGGACCTCTTCCTGGCCCAGGGCTACGTCCAGGCCCAGGACCGCTTCTGGGAGATGGACGTACGCCGCCACATGACCGCCGGGCGCCTCTCGGAGATGTTCGGCGACAGCCAGGTGGAGACCGACGCCTTCTTGCGGACGCTCGGATGGCGCGAGGTCGCGGAGAAGGAGTACAAGCAACTCCCGGCCAAGTCCAGGGACTTCCTCAAGGCGTACTCGGCGGGTGTCAACGCCTACCTCAAGGACCACAAGGGCTCGGCGCTCTCCGCCGAGTACGCGGCGCTCGACCTGGCGGGCGACGGTTACAAGCCCCACTCCTGGACGCCGGTCGACTCCGTGGCCTGGCTCAAGGCGATGGCCTGGGACCTGCGCGGCAACATGTCGGACGAGACCGACAGGGCGCTGATGTCCAGCAGGCTGACCAAGAAGCAGATCGAGCAGCTGTACCCGAGCTACCCCTACGAGCGGAACAAGCCCGTCGTCGACAAGGGCGCGGTGGACCCGGCGGGCAAGAGCTTCGACCCCAAGGCCAAGCGCGACCCCGGCTCCCAGGGTGCGGCGGGCGGCGCCGGCACCTCCTCCCGGTCCGGAGGCTCCGGTGGAACCGGTGAAAGCACTCAGGGTGCCTCCACAGGTGCCGGAGGAGGCGCCCCGGACCCCGGGGCCCCCAGCGCCGGAAACGGCGCTCAGGGCGCCGCTGGGGCCGCTGAGGGGGCCAGTACCCAACTCGGCACCGTCGCCAAGAAGCTGGATGAGATCCCCGGCCTGCTCGGGCCCAACGGCAGCGGGATCGGCTCCAACTCCTGGGTGGTGTCCGGGAAGTACACGACCACCGGCAAGCCGCTGCTCGCCAACGACCCGCACCTGGCGCCGCAACTGCCCTCGGTCTGGTACCAGATGGGCCTGCACTGCCGCACCGTGGACGCCTCCTGCCCCTACGACGTCTCCGGCTTCACCTTCTCCGGCATGCCGGGCGTGGTCATCGGCCACAACCAGGACATCTCCTGGGGCCTGACCAACCTCGGCGCCGATGTGACCGACCTGTACCTGGAGAAGGTCAAGGACGGCCACTACCTCTACGACGGCGAGGAAGTGCCCTACCGCACCCGCAAGGAGACCATCAAGGTCGCCGGCGGCAAGAACCGCGAGATCACGGTGCGGGAGACCAACAACGGCCCGATCATCTCCGACCGTGACAAGGAACTGCGCAAGGTCGGCGACGAGGCGCCCGTCGGCAACTCGGCACCGGACAGAGGCGACGGCTACGCCGTGTCGCTGCGCTGGACGGCCCTGGAGCCCTCCAAGACCATGGACGGCATCTTCAAGCTCAACAAGGCCGCGAACTTCAAGCAGTTCCGCGAGGCCGCCCGCGACTTCGCCGTCCCCTCGCAGAACCTCATCTACGCCGACACCAAGGGCAACATCGGATACCAGGCCCCCGGCCGCATCCCGGTGCGCGGCGCCGGCGACGGGCGCTACCCCGCCCCCGGCTGGGACAAGCGCTACCGGTGGAAGGGCTACATCCCGCAGCGCGCCCTGCCGTGGGAGTACAACCCCTCGCGCGGCTACATCGTGACCGCCAACCAGGCCGTCGTGGACCGCGAGAAGTATCCGTACCTGCTGACGGACGACTGGGGCTACGGGGCGCGCAGCCAGCGGATCAACGACCTGATCCAGTCGAAGATCAAGGACGGCGGCAAGATCTCCATGGGCGACATGGAGACGATGCAGATGGACAACAGCAGCGAGATCGCCAAGCTGCTGGTGCCCTACCTGCTCAAGATCGAGGTCGGCGACAAGTACGTACGCGAGGCGCAGGAACTGCTGGAGGGCTGGGACTACACCCAGGACTCCGACTCGGCCCCCGCCGCCTACTTCAACGCCGTATGGCGCAACCTCCTCAAGCTCGCCTTCGGCAACAAGCTCCCCAAGGAACTGCGTGTCAAGGGCGACTGCCTGAGCGTGGCACCCTCCGACGACTCCGGCCCGCTCGACGACCTGGACGGCAACGCGCGTCTGGTGCGCGAGTGCGGACAGCGCTCGGCCGACCTGGCGCAGCCGGACGGCGGCGACCGCTGGTTCGAGGTGGTGCGCGAACTTCTGAAGCATCCGGACAGCGAGTGGTGGAAGACCCAGGGCACACTGCGGCGCGACGGTGACAAGAACCGCGACGAACTGCTGGCCCACGCCATGAAGGACGCCCGCTGGGAGCTGACCTCCAAGCTCGGCAAGGACATCAACACCTGGAGCTGGGGCAGGCTGCACCGGCTGATGCTCAAGCACCAGACGCTCGGCACCTCGGGCCCCGGCTACATCCAGTGGATCTTCAACAGGGGCCCCTGGAACCTCAGCGGGGGCGAGGCCGCCGTCAACGCCACCGGATGGAACGCGGCGGGCGGCTACGACGTCACCTGGGTGCCCTCGATGCGGATGGTCGTCGATCTGAACGACCTGGACAACTCGCGGTGGATCAACCTCACCGGAGCATCCGGGCACGCGTACAACGAGCACTACACGGACCAGACCAGCAAATGGGCCAGGGGTGAACTCCTGAAGTGGCCCTACGGCGAGAAGGCCGTCAACAAGGCCACCGAGGACCAGATGGCCCTCACACCGTGAGAACCCGCCGGGGCGGCCTCCGAGGGCCGCCCCGGCGGAGTCGGAGAGGTCTTCCCGGCGGAGCCCGGTCGGACCCCCGCCCTCAGGCCGGGCCGCCCCCGAGCCGGTGTACGTCTCCGAAGCGGTGTACGCCGCGCGGGGTCACCGCCAGTCCGACGGGACGGTCGTGCTCCTCCTCGGGCACGTGGGCGAGGAGTTCGCCCTCGTAGAGCAGCACCGCTCGCACCGGCCCGGCCCCGGAAGCCGTCAGGCGGGCGAGGACGCGGTCGTAGCATCCGGCGCCACGCCCCAGCCGCAGCCCGCGCCGATCGGCCGCCAGGCCGGGCAGCAGCACCGCGTCCACCCCGGTCACGGCATCCGGGCCGAGCCTTGCCCCGGACGGCTCCAGCAGCCCGCGCCCGGCCCGTACGAGCGCCCCGGCGCCCTCGAACAGCGCCCAGTCCAGGTCGTTGTCCGGAAGGAGCACCGGCAGCAGCACGCGCACCCCCCGCTCGCGCAGCGCCTCGAGGAGGGGCCCGGTGCCGGGTTCCGTCCCGACCGACACATAGGCGGCGACCGAGGCGGCGCCGGCCAGCTCCGGCAGTTCCAGCACCTGCCGCGCGAGTGCCCGCGCCGACTCCGCTACGTCATCCGCGCTCAACGCGGCCCTCACCGCGAGGACACCGCGCCGCAACTCCCGCTTACTACGCTGCTCCGAGGAGGCCGACTGGCTCATCTGGTGCTAAACCCCTCCCTCGTCCGCATATGGCAACAAACTGTGCGGACGCTTATCTTCTGCTTCAAGTCAGCGGTTATCGTGCGGGACATGACTACTACCCGTACACGGATCACCAAGGCTGTCATCCCGGCGGCGGGCCTGGGCACCCGCTTTCTCCCCGCCACCAAGGCCACGCCGAAAGAGATGCTTCCGGTCGTCGACAAGCCCGCGATCCAGTATGTGGTGGAAGAGGCGGTGACCGCCGGGCTCTCCGACGTCCTGATGGTCACCGGCCGCAACAAGCGCCCCCTTGAGGACCACTTCGACCGCAACTACGAGCTGGAGCAGGTGCTCCGCGACAAGGGCGACGCCGCCAAGCTCGCCCGGGTCCAGGAATCCAGCGACCTCGCCACCATGCACTACGTGCGCCAGGGAGACCCGCGCGGCCTCGGGCACGCCGTCTTGTGCGCGGCGCCGCACGTGGGCGACCAGCCGTTCGCGGTACTGCTCGGAGACGACCTCATCGACCCCCGCGACCCGCTCCTCACCAAGATGATCGAGGTCCAGGAGGAGCACGGCGGCAGTGTGATCGCGCTCATGGAGGTCGAGCCCGAGAGCATCCACCTCTACGGCGCCGCGGCGGCCCGCCCCACGGCGGACCAGGACGTCGTCCGCGTCTCCGACCTGGTGGAGAAGCCCTCGGCGGAGGAGGCCCCCAGCAACCTGGCGATCATCGGCCGCTACGTGCTCGACCCCGGAGTCTTCGAGGTCCTGCGCAAGACCCGGCCGGGGCGCGGCGGCGAGATCCAGCTCACCGACGCCCTCCAGTCCCTCGCCTCGGACACGTCGCTCGGCGGGCCCGTCCACGGCGTGGTCTTCCGCGGCCGTCGCTACGACACCGGTGACCGGGGCGACTATCTGCGTGCCATCGTCAGGCTCGCGTGCGAACGTGAGGACCTTGGCCCGGACTTCCGGGACTGGCTGCGCAGTTATGTCACCGAGGAGATGTAAGTCTTGAGCAAGACCTGGTCGGTCGATGAGCATCTGGAGGACATCCTCCGCAGCATCCGGCCCCTGGACCCCATCGAGTTGAAGCTCCTCGACGCGCAAGGCTGCGTCCTGGTCGAGGATGTCATCGTTCCGGCGGCCCTCCCGCCCTTCGACAACAGTTCCATGGACGGCTACGCCGTGCGTATCGCGGATGTCCAGGGCGCCAGCGAGGACTTCCCCGCCGTGCTCACCGTCATCGGCGACATCGCGGCGGGCAGTGCGGACCTGCCGGAGGTCGCCCCCGGTCAGGCGGCGCGCATCATGACCGGCGCGCCCCTGCCCCCGGGGGCCGAGGCCGTCGTCCCCGTCGAGTGGACCGACGGCGGCACCGGAGAGGGCCCGGCCGACGCCATGCGCTCGCGCAGCGCCGCACCGGAGGATGCGTCGGGCCACGTCAGGGTGCACCGCCCGGTCACCCCGCGCCAGCATGTGCGCGCCAAGGGAAGCGACGTGAAGGCCGGCACGGTCGCACTCACCGCCGGCACGGTCCTCGGCCCCCCGCAGGTCGGCCTGCTGGCTTCCATCGGACGCGGTGCTGTCAAGGTCAGGCCGCGCCCCAGAGTGGTCGTCCTGTCCACCGGGAGCGAACTCGTGCCCCCGGGCGAGCCGTTGGGCCCCGGCCAGATCCACGACTCCAACAGCTTCGTGCTGACCTCGGCCGCCCAGGACGCGGGCGCCATCGCCTACCGCGTCGGTGCGGTGGCCGACGACGCCGAGACCCTGCGCTCCACCTTGGAGGACCAACTCATCCGGGCCGACCTGGTGGTCACCAGCGGAGGCGTCAGCGTCGGCGCCTACGACGTCGTCAAGGAGGCGCTCTCGCGCGTCGGCACCCTCGGCGGCGGCGAGGACGAGGAGGACCGGGACGGCGCGAGCGACGACGTCGAGTTCCGGCGCCTGGCCATGCAGCCCGGCAAGCCCCAGGGTTTCGGCCTGATCGGCCCCGACCGCACGCCGATCCTCACCCTTCCCGGCAATCCGGTGAGCGCCTACGTTTCCTTCGAACTGTTCGTACGGCCAGCGCTGCGCACCCTCATGGGGTATGAGCCCGTCCGGCGCCGCAGTGTCAGCGCCCGTCTGGAGACCGGGTCCGGGGCCGCGCTGACCTCCCCCGAGGGGAAGCGGCAGTTCCTGCGCGGCGTCTACACCCCGCCCCAGGACGACGGCGAGACGGGCACGGTACGGCCCGTCGGGGGCGCGAGTTCCCACCTGATCGCCGCCCTGGCCCAGGCCAACGCGCTGATCGACCTGCCGGAGAAGGCGACCGAGGTGGTATCCGGTGCGGAAGTGACGGTCATCCCCCTCGACTGAGGCAACGGGCCCGGCTCTTGCCTCTGCCGGTACCGTGTCCGGCACAGCACCGGACCGGGAGAACGATGAGCAGCCCCCAGCAGCAGCACCTCACCCACGTCGACGCGTCCGGGGCTGCCCGGATGGTCGATGTTTCCGCCAAGGACGTGACGGCGAGGACAGCTCGGGCCACAGGACGCGTGCTGGTCTCGCCCCGCGTCGTCGAACTGCTCAGGGGCGAGGGAATGCCCAAGGGGGACGCGCTCGCCACCGCCCGGATCGCAGGGATCATGGGAGCCAAGAGGACCCCCGAACTGATCCCCCTGTGCCACCCCCTCGCGGTATCCGGTGCGAAGGTCGATCTCGCGGTCGCCGACGACGCCGTGGAGATCACCGCCCAGGTGAAGACCACCGACCGTACCGGCGTGGAAATGGAAGCCCTCACGGCGGTTACGGTCGCCGCTTTGACGGTCATCGACATGGTGAAGGCCGTCGACAAGTCGGCGGCCATCACCGATGTGCGGGTGGAGGAGAAGACCGGCGGGAAATCGGGAGACTGGAGCCGGGGGCTCCCGGCGGACGAGGAGGACAGGTGAGCGGCCCCGACCAGCACCAGCCCGGCCCTGCCGGCCCCGCCGGAGATGACGGCCACACCGGCCCCGACGGCCCTGACGGCCACGGCCGGCCGCAGGCCGGGCCCGGAACCCGGCCCCAGGGGAAGTGCCGGCCCGCGACCGCCACGTACCGCGCCCTGGCCGTCACGGCCTCCAACCGCGCCGCCGCCGGTGTCTACGCGGACAAGGGCGGCCCGCTCCTGGTGGAGAGCCTGACAGCGCTGGGCTTCAGCACGGAGGGCCCCACCGTCGTACCGGATGGTGAGCCGGTCCGGAAGGTGCTCCAGCAGGCGGTCGCGGAAGGGTATGACGTCATCCTCACCACGGGCGGCACCGGAATCTCCCCCACCGACCGCACCCCCGAGATGACCCGCGCCGTCCTGGACTACGAGATCCCCGGCATCCCCGAGGCCATCCGGGCAGAGGGGCTCACCAAGGTGCCCACGGCCGTCCTCTCCCGCGGCACCGCGGGCGTGGCGGATGGCACCCTCATCGTCAACCTTCCCGGCTCCACAGGCGGCGTCCGCGACGGACTCGCGGTCCTGACCCGCCTGTTGAGGCACGCCGTCGATCAGATCCACGGCGGCGACCATCTGGCGGAGACCGGCCTGGCGACCGATCCGGGGCATCAGGTGGAGCCGGAGCCGGCATCCGGGCCCGGGCATCCGGTGGGCCCGGGACAGGAACTCGGGACCGGGCGTCCGGCCGAACCGGGCGTTCCCCAAGAGCCCGGCGAACCCAGAGGGGACGACCCCCGCTGAACGCTCCGTGGCCTGCTGAGCTGGCGGACGGCCCCACGGTCCTCCGTCCTATAAAGCTGCGCGACCAGCGCGCCTGGCGCGACGTCAACCAGCGCAACCGCGACTGGCTGCGTCCCTGGGAGGCCACGATCCCGCCGGCCCCGCCCGGCCAGCTGCCCCCGCGGCGCCCCACCTACCGTCAGATGGTCCGTCACCTGCGTGGCGAGGCACAGGCCGGCCGGATGCTGCCGTTCGTCGTCGAGTACGAGGGGCGGCTGGCGGGCCAGTTGACGGTCGCCGGGATCACGTGGGGCTCGATGTGTTCGGGCCACATCGGATACTGGGTCGATCAGGCCGTCGCCGGACGCGGCGTCATGCCGACGGCCGTCGCCCTCGCCGTGGACCACTGTTTCCGTTCCGTGGGTCTGCACCGGATCGAGATCTGTATCCGGCCGGAGAACGTTCCCAGCCGCCGGGTCGTGGAGAAACTCGGCTTCCGGGAAGAGGGCACCCGCCCGCGCTATCTCCACATCGACGGGGCCTGGCGCGACCATCTGGTCTTCGCTCTCACCGCGGAGGAAGTACCGGAAGGGCTCCTCACGCGCTGGCACCGGACGAGCCCCGGACGCTCAACCGAAATAAAATAAACGTTCGATATCGAGCACCGAATGGTCTCTCTCCGGCCATTAACCGGCCACATTTCGCGTTGTGTAGTGCAGCAATCACAAAAAAAGTTGGAGAGATCAGCCAGATCGTGCGACACGCCGCCGCATTTGGCAGATGGGCTCATGCAATCCCCTCTACCGTGTGAGGGTGAGCAGCAGTGGCCTCATCTACGCAGTCATCGTCGGGGCCTGGGCCGCCTACTTGGTGCCGATGTGGCTTCGCCGCCAGGACGAGTTGAACGAAGCCCGTCCGACGGAACGCTTCAGCACCGCCATCCGGCTGCTGTCCGGCAAAGCCGGAATGGAGCGCCGGTACGCGAAGGACGCGGAGCGACGCGAGGCGCGCGAAGCGCGTGAGACGGACGACCCGTCCGTGCCGGAAGCGCGCGGCGGCGCCGCGTCCGCACGAAGCGGCCCGGCCCAGTCCGAGGGCTACGACGATGACGCGCACCGGAGAGAACCGGACGCCGCCGAGGAGGCAGTGGACGTCCGGGGATTCGCCGACCCCAAGACCAAGGTCAGCGCGCTCGGCTCCGAGATGCCGACCGAGGTACGCGCATACCGCCCCGCCGAACGCCACGGCCGCACCGCCGGGCCCGAGGCCGACGACCTGCGCGGGCAGCGGCGCCAGGAGACACGCGAATCCGAAGACGCCCACGACGGGCGCCGCGCGGGGCCCCGGCGCGCCGTACGGGGCCGGCAGGGACAGCCGGGCCCGCACGGCCCCCTTGGCGAGCACGGACCAGCCGTCGGCCGCGGGGCCGGGCGGGCAGCGGCGGACGGAGCGCAGGAACCGCCCGGGTCACACGGGCCGCAGGGGCCCTATGGGGAGCCCGGCGCCGGGCACGAGCGGCTCGCTCGCGAGCAGGCGGCCCCCGGCGCGGCCGGCGAGACAGCGCCCTCCGGAGCCGAGGCGCGCGCCACCGCGCTGGACGCCCAGCGAGCCAAACAGGCCAAACAGGCTAAGCGCGCCAGACTGCTGGCCCGGCGGCGCCGTACGACCATGCTGCTCTTCCTGGGCTTCACCGCGGGCGCCGTCGTCGCCGCCATCGGCGGGCTTGCGCTCCTGTGGGCACCCGCCGTACCTGCCGTACTGCTCAGCGCGTACATCGCCCATCTGCGAGCCCAGGAACGCCGCCGCTTCGCCTCCGCCATGGACCGTCAGCGCGCCGAGGCCGCAGCCCGCGTTCTGCGCGAGCACGGACCGCGCGGCGGCGGGTCACCCGGCAGCGGATCACCCGGCCCTTCCTCCGGCCCGCGCCAGGCCGCGCACCACGAAGCGGAGACCGGCCATGAATCCGGTCCGGGCAGAGGCGGACGCGTCACACGGACGGGCCGGAGCACGTCGCGGGACGCCCGCGCGGGATTCGACGCACCGGATGAAGCACAGAACGCGTCCGGAGACCCGCACGGAGACCCGTATGGGGAGCTTCGTCATGAAGCCGCTCCGGATGAAGAGCTGCAAGAGGGCCGGGCCCGCACCCGGGCCGAGGAGCAGGAGGCCGCCGAGCGGCGCGCGCTCGTCGAGCAGACCGATCACGCGGAGTGGGTCGACCAGCAGCGTGCGCGGGACCGTGAGAGCGCGGAGGGTGAAGGCTGGGAGCCCGTTCCCGTCCCCCTGCCGACCTATGTGAGCGCGCCAGTCGCACCCCGCACCACCCGCGGCGTCGATCTGGAGGCCCCGGACACCTGGAGCTCGGCCCGCTCCAGCACGGCCCCCGCCGCGGAGCAGGCGCCCGCCCCCTCCGACCGGCCCGAATCCGAGGACTCCCCCCGCCCCCGCCGCCCCCGGGACCGGAACCGCACCCCCCTCTTCGACCAGTACGAGCAAGAGGAGCGCCCCCGCGCCGCCAACGAGTGATCGGCCCTGTGACCAGCACAGGAACGGATTTCCTCCCGGCCCGACGAGGATGCTAAGGTTTCTCACGTCGCAAGGGCCTGTGGCGCAGTCCGGTAGCGCATCTCGTTCGCAACGAGAGGGTCAGGGGTTCAAATCCCCTCAGGTCCACAGACGTCAGAGCCCCTGTCGGAGTCATCCGGCAGGGGCTCTTTCGCGTCGTACAGCAGCGAAGTACAGCAACTATGGCGACTGTCCTTGATCGTCAGTGGGTCCGCCGGGGTGCTTGCCGAGCTTCCGCAGCGCCTTGCGCGTTTCCTCGGACGGTACGTGCGTATAGACCTCCATCGTGATCGCGATCTTGCCGTGTCGGGGGATCTGCATCGCGATGCGCGGGTGGACGTCGAGTGCGGCGAGGAGCGATCCGCAGGTGCTCGACAGGTGTCCCGCAGTGAGTGGTGAACACCGAGTCGGATGCGGTCCACTGCTCGCCCGACGCGTGCCCCGCAGGCCGGTGAGCCTCGGCCAGCAGCGGGTTTCAGGAGGGACTCAAGGACTCTTTCCTGCATTCGTTGCCGCGCGGGCGAGCAAGACGCCGAGCGCGCGATCCCAGGTCCCACCGACAGCCCGGCGGCGGTGGCGGGCCCACACGGTCTTCCAGGGTCCGAACCCGGCGGGGAGGTCCCGCTCGCCGAGGAATACCGGTGCGGTACTGGTGGACGACCGCCTCCACGATGCGGCGGTGTTCGGCCCACCGCCTGCCGCGACGACCGGTGCTGGAGGGTGCAGAGGCCGAAGGCGTTCCCCCTGCCGGTCGGTCAGCCGGGCATGACGAGGCATCAGGATCAGACCGCAGAGGTGCCGCGCACCCGGGCCGGCAGCCCGGCCGGGCTCAGTCGATCTTCTTGATCACACGGGCGGGCACTCCCGCGACCACGGTGCCAGCAGGAACATGACGAGTGACCACAGCGCCGGCGGCGACCACCGCACCGGCACCGATGGTCACCCCTGCGTGATCACGGCAGCCGTCCCGATCCAGACGTTGTCCTCAAGGACGATCGGGGCGAAGGAGAGATACTCGCGGCGCTCCGCCAGTGGCAGTGGATGGCCTCCGGTGATGAGGCTCACCTTCGGGGCGATCATGACGCCGTTTCCGATGTGAATGCCTCCCTTGTCCATGAAGGTGCATCCCTGGTTGACGAAGACGTTCTCCCCGAACGTCGTGTTCAGCCCGTACTCGGTGAAGAACGGCGGGTAGATCATCACTGATTCCGGCAGCGGGCCACCGAATACAACAGAAAGTAGTTCCGCGCGAGCTTCGCTGTCGCTGAACGGAAGCACGTTCAGTCGGGACGTCGCATCGGTCACCTCCACGATCCGCTCCGCGTGACGCGCGAACTCAGGCGTCTCGACATACATGACCTGCTCTGTGCGGGTGGACATGCGCTGATCCCATCACTGCGCAGAACACCCGATCAAACAACCCCGTACTGCAGAAGGAACAACTGGTGGTTGTGAAAGTAGGGTGCGCACGTGGATGTTGAAGCGCTGCGGACGTTCCTGGCCGTCACCGAGACCGGCCAGTTCCAGGCTGCAGCCGACGAGCTGGGGATCAGCCAGCAGGCGGTCTCCAAGCGGATCGCGGCCCTGGAGAGACACGTCGAAGCCACGCTCCTGGTACGGACCTTCCGAGGCTCCCGGCTGAGCGTGGACGGCCAGGTCTTCTTGCCGCACGCCAAGAAGGTCCTGGCGGCCATCGAGCAGGCCGAGCATGCCGTGCGCCCCGGAAGCCGTCCCCTGCGCGTCGATGTCCTCAATCGGCGCATCTCCCCGGCCCAGGCCGTCTACCGGTTCTACCGCTCCCACCCCGGGACGGACCTGGACGCGGTCACGCTGAGCAAGGAGAACGCCGCCCAGGCCGCCCAGGCGGTGCTCGAAGGGACCGTCGACGCGTCCTTCCGTGCCCTGCCGGCGGATCAGGTCCCGGCCGGGGTCAGCGCCGAACGACTACTGGACGCGCCCCTGGAGCTCCTGGTCGGACCCGGCCACGCGTTGGCTGACGCGCCCTGGATCAGTCCTTCGGACCTGGCCGGCCACCGCATCTGGATCCCCGGGATCAGGGAGGGCACCGAGTGGGCCGCGTTCTACCAGGCGCTGACCGACGCCTTCGGGCTGAGCATCGACGCGCTCGGCCCCAACTTCGGTGACGAGGCCCTGATGGACGCGCTGGCCGACTCGGCCTCGCTGGCCACCCTCGTCGGCAGCGGGGACCGGTACCTGTGGCCCCAGAACCACGACCTACGGCGCATCCCGTTGCACGACCCGACTCCGGTCTACCCGCACGTGCTGCTGTTCCGCAGCGGAGACCAGCACCCCGTGCTGACCGCGCTACGCGACCATCTGCGCACCGCGGGCCCGCGAATCCCGCACGACGTGTGGGCGCCGGACTGGGCGGGCTTCTGAGCGGGGTGGATGTGGGGGTGGCTGCCGGGCGGGTCTGTCGCTGTTGACCGGGTGGCGGTCCCGGGGCGCGTGGTCGGATCTCACGCGTCGAGGACCGCCAGGTCCAGGGTGGCGAGGCGGGCGGGGGCGATGATGTCGGTTTCGGTGATCCTGTCGTCCACGCGGGTGAAGGCGAGCAGCGGGAACAGGTGTCCGCGCGGGGCCATGACGGGGCCGACCGTGCCGTTCACCAGGGCGGGCGGGTGAAGCGGTCGCGTGCCGAGGCGGCGTGCGCGCCCTTGGCCACAGCGCGGGCGCCGCGCACCACGACGAGGGTGGGGGTGGGCCCGGCCTCGCGGTCGGCCTTGAGGACCACATCGGGGGTGGAGCAGCGAGACCAGCGCGTCGAAGTCCCCGCCGCGTGAGGCGAGGAGGGCGTCGATGACCCGGCGCTGACGGCTCAGACCGGCCTCGGATGCCGGAGTGGCTGCCCCGACGCGGCGGCGGGCGCGGCTGGCGAGCGGCGGGCGGCGGCGGGGGTGCGGTCGAGCATGGGGCCTGTCTCGTCGAAGGGCACGGCGAACATGTCATGCAGGACGAAGGCGAGCCGTTCGGCAGGCGCAAGGGTGTCGAGTACCACCAGCAGGGCGAGTCCGGCCGAATCGGCGAGCAGCGCTTCCTGCTCGGGACCGGCGCTGTTCTCGATGGCCGGTTCCGCCGGGCCGGTTGCCCTCGCCCCGAGGGGTCCTCGCGGCGGGAGGCGCGGTCGCGCAGCAGGTTGAAGCTGACCCGTGCCACGACGGGCGTCAGCTATCCGGAGAGGTTCTCGACGCGGTCGGCGCCGGTGCGGTTCAGGCGCAGCCAGTTCCTGAACCGCGTCCTCCGGCTCGCTCATGGAGCCGAGCATCCGGCAGGCCACCGCGCGCAGGTGCGTCCGGTGCTCCTCGAACCGCTCTGTCAGCCAGGTGTTCTCATCCATCGGCCGCATCCCTCCGTCGCGGGGCTCAGGGAAGGAGACTGCTGGGAACGTGCCGAGGTGACCGGTAGGGACCCCGTAACAGGTGAGTCTCTAGCGGCGGGCGGGTGGCCGGGGTGCGCAGGCGCGGGCCGTGTGGACGGTGATGGCGGTGCGGTAGAACGCGTCGGGGCGCCAGATGATGCCGGTGCAGGCATCTCCGTCCACGAGCCGGTCCAAGGTGGCGCGGTCCTCCTCGTCCAGCAGGCCGCCCACCTGTGCGCGCCGGTGGACCAGCCAGGTATGCAGGTATTCGTGGGCGGCCATGGACAGGGGAGCCGGATGGTCGATCAGAAAGGTGCGGGTGCCGGTGGGGACGAGGCCGGCTCCGGCCAGCATGGCGGGCCAGTCCTCGATGGCTCTGGTGGCGTCCGGCAGCGCGGCACGCATGGCCTGGAAGGCGTCCTCTGCCGCGGTGTCCAGGCGGGCCTGGAGACCGGGGCGGCCCAGACCGATGTCGCGAGGGAGGAAGCGGGGAGTCAGCCCGCGCTCTGCCACGGCGAGTACGCCACCGGGCCGCAGGCAGGCCGCCAGCGCGCTCAACGCGCCTTGCTGATCGCCGAGATGGTGCACGGTGTTCCCGGCCCAGATCAGCTCGGCGCGGCCCAGTGCGGGGAAATCCCGTGGCAGGCGGACCTGTTGGGTGGATATCCGGCTGTGCAGCCCTTGGCCGGCCGCGCGGGCCCGCGTGTCCTCGAGCAGCTTCGCATCCTGGTCCACGGCGACGACTTCCGCGCCGGGGAACCGGCGGGCGAGCAGGCAGCTGGTCGCTCCTGGCCCGCTGCCGATGTCGAGTATCCGGTTGACGAGTTCGCGGCCGGGAGGGCTGTCGGCCACCGGCGCCGATCCGGCGGATCCGGAGGACGGGGCGGACGTGGTGGCTCCGGCGGGTTCCAGCAAGGTGTGCAGCCAGTCGGCCGCCTGTTCCAGAGCGGGGGAGTGGAGTTCGGCTTCACGTTCGAGCTGAGTGCTCAGCATGGCCTTGTCGTGGTCTTCAGGGGTCTTCTCGGGGCCGCGCGGATGCATATCTCCTCCAGACGTGCGAACGGGCGGACGGATACGGTCAGTTCGGGCACGGTGGGCCTGCTCCTGGGCGAGCGCACACACGGGGGGAGCGACGGCGCGGCACCGGGCACACCAAGGCGCCGGGAACCGGGGGCCGGAGCCGGGTTCCAGAGCCGAGTACCAGGGGCCGGGTCGGCTCGCTGCGTCGTCAATTCCGGCCGCCGGGTGACCTGTTCGTTTTCATCGCGGTTGTCGAATGGCTCGTGCTTTCCGGCCACGGCCACCGGATGCCTTGGCGGAAGTGCCCCTTCCGGGGCCGGACTGTTGGGGCTGTCCGGCCCTTCGGGCGCGTTGGGTTCGATGGCCGCGGACTTCGCGCGGTTCCATGTGCCGCTCATGGCGCGATCACCTCCGTGCCCGAGGTTGGGCCGGGGTGACCGTGTTTGGCAATCTTTATTGCTGTTTTGGAAAAACGGGGCTTCAGGGGGCAGCTCGACCCCGTCTCCGCCGGGCGCCCCTGCGACGGCGCCCGGCGGGTCTCAGCGGACCGGGCGGTGGCGGTGGGTGCCCCGGGCGGGGCGTGCGTGGCGGGAGGCCGTCGGTCCGGCGGCTGTCAGGTCGAGCTGGCGGACGAGCTGGTGGAAGCAGAGCAGCGCGGTCACCGGGGGCAGGCCGGCCACGGCGACGCCGGCCGGGGTGGCGGGAGCGGCGGCGACGCACAGCAGCGAGGCCACGGCGGCGAAGAACAGGACGACCAGCCAGGAGTGCACGCTGCGGCGCCGGTAGGCGCGGGTGCGCAGGATCGAGAGTGTGGCGGCGAGCCAGGGTGCGTAGATCAGCAGCGGCCAGGCGTGCGCGACTCCCGGTGGCGCGGTGTCCCTGGCGAGGTCGTAGAGCGGCGGGTAGGAAGCCTGGGCGCCCAGCAGGCTGACCAGTACGACGATCAGGGCTGTCAGCGTCACCGAGAAGGCACTCAGGGCGCGCCGCCAGGACAGGTCCGGATTCTGCTTGATCCGCTCCAGCGGGCGGTCCTTGCGGTGGCGCGCGCCGGCCAGACCGCCCCGGGAGTCGCTGTAGAGAGGCTGCTCGACCGTGTCGAGGAAGTAGGCGATCTCGGCCTCCAGGTCGGCGTGTTCGCCTTCCGGGAGCCGTTCCGGGTGATCGTTGGTGAGGCCGGTGAACCGGGGGTCGGGAACTTCGGTGAGCCCCGAGATGTCGTCGGGAGCGGTCAGCCCGTGGGCGGTCGAGGGGGAGTCCAAGGCCGGTTCGAACGAGGTCCTCGGGCCGGGCACACCGGGGTCGGGGTCTCTGGGCACGTAGGCGGTGTACGTGTGAGGAGGCTCGGTCAAGGCTGAACTCTCTTCTCTGAGTGCAGGTTCAGACGACTTGTGTCGAGACCGGTCCCACTTGCGCACGGCCTTCTGTTCAAGGGCCGGTGACCCATAAACATGTGTTGTCCACGACGAGATCAGCGCTAGGGGGAAATTGTTGAGGATGACCGTCTCGGCCACAAACGGTCAACGAATACCCCAGCTAGCGGAAACCCCTGTTCGCAGTACTCAGACTTATGAGCATGCGGTTTTCAGGATGGTGCTGATCCTTTCCGAATGATGGTCGTAGCGGTGCCGCCGGGTGCGCTCGGGGCCCCGGGCGCGCTGGGCCTCGGATACGGGGTGTGCCGCCCTGTGCGCGACATGCGGGCCGGGCGGCCGGGGTGTGGGCGCGGCCCGCACGCTCGGGCCGCAGCACGTGCCCGGGGCGGCACCGAAGCCCGGGTGGGGGCCTGTGCAGCCCGGCCGTAAATGCGCGGGCGGTTGCCGTGACCGGTCGGATAAGCTGCGGACATGCGTTACCTCCAGATCTACGGCTGACACCGAGGCGGGGCGATCGCCCCGTACCGCTTCCCGCGCACCGGATGCCTGAAGACGTGGCATTCCGGTCCGCCGCGTGTGTCTTCGTCCGCGTGTCCTCTTCCGCCCGTAGCTCTGAATCGAGTGATCACTCATGTCCAGTACCTCCCGCCCGTCGCGTCGGCGCGCCCATATCGCGATGATCGGTATCCCCGCCGTCAGCCATGTCCTGCCCAGCCTGGAAATCGTCCGGGAACTGGTGGCGCGGGGCCACCGGGTGACCTACGCCAACGACCCCGCCGTCGCCGGACTCGTCGAATCCTCCGGAGCGCACCTCGTGCCCTACAAGTCGGGCCTGCCCGTCGCGGACAACGACTGGCCCGAGGACCCGATCGCCGCGATGGACGTCTTCCTGGAGGACGCCGTCGCCGTGCTGCCCCAACTGCGCGCCGCCTACCGCGAGGACCGGCCCGACCTGTATCTGTACGACATCGGCGCGATGGCGGCCCGCGCGCTGGCCGAGCAGCAGGGCCGGCCTGTGATGCAGCTCTCGCCCACCTACGTGTCGTGGGAGGGCTACCAGGAAGAGGTGGGGGCGCAGCTGTGGGGGCTGCCGGGGGCGGACGCCTTCCGGGCCAAATTCGCCTCCTGGCTGGCCTCCTGCGGGGCGACCACGACCGATGTGGACGCGTACATGGGGCTCCCGCCGCGCGCGCTCGCGATGATCCCGCGCGCCATGCAGCCGCACGCCGAGCGCGTGGACACCGGCCGGGTCACCTTCGTCGGCTCGTGCTTCGGCGAGCCGGGCCACCGGGGCACCTGGGAGCGCCCGGCGGGCGCCGGACGCGTACTACTCGTCTCGCTCGGCTCCGCCTACACCAGGCAGAGCGCGTTCTACCGCAGCTGCGTCGCCGCCTTCGGCGGGCTGCCCGGCTGGCATGTCGTCCTCCAGATCGGCAAGTACACCGACCCCGCGGAACTGGGGGAGATCCCGGACAACGTGGAAGTGCGCTCCTGGGTGCCGCAGTTGGCGATCCTCGAACAGGCCGACGCCTTCGTCACCCATGCCGGAATGGGCGGGAGCGCCGAGGGGCTGTTCACGGGCACGCCGATGATCGCCGTGCCGCAGGGAGCCGAACAGTTCGGCAACGCGGATGTCCTGGCCCGTCTCGGCGTCGCCCGGCGCATCGACACCGGGGAAGCCACCCCCGAGCGGCTGCGCGAGGCACTGCTGGCGCTCACCAGCGACCCGGAGGTGGCGCGCCGCTGCGCGCGGCTGAAGGCCGAGTCCCGTTCGGAGGGCGGCACTTCGCGGGCGGCCGATCTGGTCGAGGAGTTCGGAGGGTTCGCCGCAGCCTGATCCGCCCCCGACGGCGCGGGGGTGAGCACTCCGCGCCGTCGGGCCTCCCGGTGTCGGGCGGGCACCGGATGCCGCCCTCGGCGGTGGGCGTCGAGTGTCCGTGGGCGCGGGTACTGTGCGGAATCACCATGTCCGAACCGCACCCGCTGCGCCGCGAACCGTGGCCCACCCTGTTGACCGTCATCCGGTGCCCGCTGTGTCAGGAGCGGCTCGAACCGGATGAACGCTCGCTCCGCTGCCCGCGCCGCCACACCTTCGACGTCGCCAAGCACGGCTACGTGAGTCTGCTGAGCGGAGGGCGGCGCGGGGGGAGCGCGGATACCGCCGGGATGGTCCAGGCCCGCGGCGGCTTCCTGGATGCCGGACACTACGCGCCGCTGGCGCGCACGCTGGCCCGGACCGTCGCCGCGCTCGGGCCGGAGGACGGCACCCTCCTGGACGCCGGAGCCGGCACCGGCTACTACCTCGCCGCCGCGCTGGAAGCGCTGCCGGGGGCGACGGGGCTCGGACTGGATGCCTCGCCGTACGCGCTGCGCCGGGCCGCGCGGGCGCACCCGCGGGCGGGGGCGGCCAGTTGGGACGTGTGGAAGCCCTTTCCGGTCCGGGACGGCGGCATCGACACCGTGCTGAATGTCTTCGCGCCGCGCAATGGAGCCGAGTTCCACCGGGTCCTGCGGGCCGGTGGCGCCCTTGTCGTCGTCACGCCCACGGGCGCACACCTGCGCGAGCTGCGGCGGGGGGTGGGGCTGCTGGAGGTCGATCCCGACAAGGAGGAGCGTTTGGAGCGCACCTTGGCCGCGTATTTCGAGCGGGAGCGGTCCGAGACCCTGGAATACACCGTCGAGCTGTCCGGGCGCGACGTGGCGAACCTGGCCGCCATGGGCCCCGCCGCGCGGCACGTCCGCCCGGAGGAGCTGAGCGAGCGGGTGGCCGCGCTGGGGGGCCCGGTGGGCGTCACGGCCTCCTTCGTCGTCTCCGTCTACCGGAGGGCCGCTGCCACCGGGCCGCGGTGAGCGAGGCGGGCCGCGTGGTGCGGCTCAGGCGCGTGCGGGGTGTCCTGGACGAACGGGCCCGGACGGGTTCAGCAGCCGCCGCAGTTGTAGTAGGTCACATCCCAGTGGTTGCCCTCGCGGTAGTAGATGTTGCCGGAGGCGGACTTCCACTTGGAGCCGCCGATGGAGGCGAACGTTCCGGTGATGTAGCCGTCCAGGCAGCTGGAGAGGGACATGTCCAGCTTGTAGCCGTTCCAGTGGCTGTACGTACCGGAGGCGTGGCCGGTCTCCGTGCCGCCCGTGAGGCGGACGGCGCAGCCCGAGGCGTTCTTCAGGGTCACGGCACCGTCGGCCGTCGCGGAGTTGAGCTGGTCGAAGGAGGTGCAGCTGGGGTTGTTGCGGTCCGAACAGCCCCCGCTGGACGTCCAGGTGATGCCGGCGGCCCGGAACTTGGCCGTCGCCTGTGCGTGGGTGAGTTTCGCGAGGATCCGGTGGCCGCTTCCGGCCTCCGGTGCGGCACTGACCGGAGGGGACGCGGAATTCACCGGTGCGGCCTGCGCCGGCGTCCCGGCCAGCGCGAGGCCGACGGCGGCCACGGTGCCGAGCAGGGCGGTGCACACACGTCGGACGGGTCTCATGGATCTCCTTGGTGTCGGCTTCGGCGGTGGACTCCGGGGCGGGCGAGCCGGCTCCGGGGGCGGGCGGGGGCGTTGCCGGAGGGGCAGGGGTGTTGCCGGACTGGTGGACCGGATACCGCTCGGAAAGCAGCGGGACCGGCTGGGCCGTGTGGCGCGTGGGCGTCAACGTAGCGGGGTGACAGGGGTGTGTAAACAACGGGCAAAGGTGGTCCGACCATTGGCGGCTCCCGGCCCGGAAAACCCCTGACGGAGACGGGTATCGTGGCGCCGGCCCGGCCCCTGGCCGGCCGGACGCCCGTGAGCCCGCCGAGGGGCTCAGCCGCCGGGCTTCACCAAGTGCCGCTCGTACGCGAAGACAGCGGCCTGGGTGCGGTCGCGCAGGCCCAGCTTCACCAGGATGCGGCCCACGTGCGTCTTGACCGTCGATTCGGCGACCACCAGCCGTTCGGCGATCTCCTGGTTGGACAGGCCCTGGGCGACCAGCACCAGCACCTCCGTCTCCCGCTCGGTGAGGTCGTCGATGCGCTCGGCGGTGGGGCGCGGGGCGCCGAGCTTGGAGAACTCCGAGATGAGCCGCTTGGTGACCGTCGGCGCGAGCAGAGCCTCCCCGGCCGCCACTATCCGGACGCCCTCCGCCAGTTGGCCGACGGAGGCGTCCTTGAGCAGGAAGCCGCTCGCTCCAGCGCGCAGGGCCTGATAAACGTACTCGTCCAGGTCGAAGGTGGTCAGGACCAGCACCTTGGTCCCCGTATCGCGGGCGACGATCTCCCGAGTGGCCTCCAGGCCGTTCATGCCGGGCATCCGGATGTCCATCAAGACGACGTCAGGGCTGAGCGCGGCGACCTTCTCCACCGCCTCCTGGCCGCTGTCGGCCTCCCCGACGACCTCGATGTCCGGCATCGCCCCCAGCAGCACCGAGAAGCCCTCCCGGACCAACTCCTGGTCATCGACGAGCACTACGCGAATCACGCCGCTCCCTCTCCCCATGCCGCGTTCCCCTCGCCCTGTGTCGTCTTCCCGCCGCCCAGCGCGGCGCTCCCGCCCTCTCGCTCCCTCGTCCCGCCAAGTGCGGGGGACGGGGCATCCGGTGCGGCGGGCAGGAAGGCGGCCACCTCGAAGCCACCGTCCTCCGTCGCCCCGGCCGTCATCTCCCCGCCCAGCAGCTGCACCCGCTCCCGCATCCCCAGCAGGCCGTGCCCCGAGCCGGGAGACGGTGCGACCGGGCGCCGCGGCCCGTCGTTGACGACGCGCAGCCCCAGACCGCCCAGGACGTACGACAGCTCGACGCGGGCCCTGGCCCCCGGAGAGTGCCGCACCGCGTTGCTGAGCGCCTCCTGGACGAGCCGGTAGGCCGACAGCTCCACGCCCTGCGGGAACGTCCGGGGCGCACCTGTGATGACCGCCTCCGTCTCCAGGCCCGCCTCCCGCACACCCTCCAGGAGCGTACCGAGGTCGGACAGGGTGGGCTGCGGCGCCTCCGGGTCCCCGTGGAACCCCTCCGCCCCCTCGGCCCGTACCAGGCCCAGGATGCGGCGCAGTTCGGTCAGCGCGGCAACGGCGTTCTCCCGGATGGTGGTGAAGGCGCCCGCCAGCTCCGGCGGGGTGTCCTTGACACGGAAGGGGGCGGCCTCGGCCTGGATGGCGATGACGGACATGTGGTGCGCCACCACGTCGTGCAGCTCGCGGGCGATGACGGCGCGCTCCTCCAGCAGCGTGCGCCGGGCGCGCTCGTGGGCGGTGACGGTCTCCGTCTCCACCAGGTGCCGGCGCTCCTCGCGCCAGGCCCGCCCGGCGGCGGCTGCCACCAGGACGACGGCGGAGAAGAGCGTGAAGAACGACAGGCTGCCGACTGCGTGGGTGAGGGCCGAGAGAACGGCTATGGGGCCCACGGTCAGCAGCCACATCTCCGGCGCGGTGCGCGGGCGGGTCCGCAGCACCACCACCACCATCACGATCAGGTGGCACAACGGCCCCATGCCGCCCTCCCAGGGAGGGTCGCCTCCGATGAGCGAGGTGGCGACGAAGGCCACCAGCGAGATCCAGAACGCTCCCACCGGCCGGGAGAGGACCAGGACGAGCGGCACGGCCAGCAGCAGGCACATGCTCAGCAGGAACAGCGTCTCCTGCGGTCCGCCGCCGACCGCCCCGGGGGTCATCCCGAGGAACGCCAGGGCGGCGCCCGCGCCGAGCAGCCAGTGCGGAGTCCACCGGAGGCCCTGCCGGATACCGGACGGCAGGCGCCGCAGGACGCTGGAGGGGCCCGCTTCCGGCAGGGGCGGCAGCGGCCGGGCGGCGAACGCACCGGTGAACAGGTCCTGGCGGAGCCCCGACAGTGCGCCGGAGGCCCCCGCTCCGGTGTCCGGGACGGAGGCGGAGCTCCCGGTGGTGGAGGTCCCGGCGGTGGTCTGCGTCATGGGGCCAACGCTAGACAGGGAGGGCGGGCGCCGGCGTCCCCATCAGTAGGGATCCGGCGTTGTCCTCTGGTACGACGTGCGGGGCGCCCGGTTCACGTGGTGCCGGGCGCCCGGCCCAGGGCCTGGGGGTGCCGGACGGCGGGGACCGGCGCCGTGTGATGCGGTCAGGGGTGTCGCCGGGGGCGGCGGGGTCGCGCTCCCGTGCTCCGGGTTCGGGCGCGCGCTCCGGGCTCGGGCCGCGCTCCGGGCCGGGCGTGCGCTCCCGGCGCGCCGGGGCTCAGGGGATGAGCTTCAGTCCGACCACCCCGGCGACGATCAGCAGCAGACAGAGCAGGCGGGCCACCGTCGCGGGTTCACCGAGCGCCGCCATGCCGTACACGGCGGTGCCCACGGCGCCGATGCCGACCCAGACCGCGTAGGCGGTGCCGAGCGGGATGTGGCTGACCGCGTACGACAATCCGGCCATGCTGCACGCGAGGGCGGCCAGGAACAGCAGCGAGGGCCCCAGCCGGTGGAAGTTCCTCGACGCCTCCAGGGCCGTCGCCCACAGTGTCTCCAGGCATCCGGAGACGATCAGCACTCCCCAGGCCACAGCCATCGGCGCTCCCTCCATCCACGTCCCGGACCGGCCACGTCCCGGACCGCCCTGTCCGGGCGCCTCCCGGCTGACCGTCCCGGATCACTCCTCCGGCCGGGACGAGGGAGCATCCGGTGCCGAGAGCGCGTCCTCCAGGTCCTTGCGCACCTGGGCGGCGGCGTAGCGCCGGATGCCTGGCCCCAGCGCCTTGTCCGCCGGGCCGGGGGCGTCCTCGTCCACCTCGGCGACCAGGACCGTACTGCCCGGCGGGACCTCCGAGGTCAGCTCCTCCAGCGCGGCGTTGGTCTCCGTCACCCGGCGCAGGTCGTGGCCACCGCCGATCAGCCCTCCGGCGCCGAAACCGAGCATGGCCCCCACCGGCCCGCCCACCAGGCCCACCAGCGCGCCGACGAGCCCGCCGACGGCGAAGCCGGCGGAGCTGTTGGTGTGATCCACCTCGCCGGGGACAGCGACGTTCCCCTCCGCGTCACGGCCGATCACCCGGGCCTCGCGCAGCGTGAGCTGCCCCTCGGTGTGGGCGCCGGCCAAATCGTCCAGCGCCCTGAGCGCCGCCTCGGTGCCACGGTCGGTGAAATCCGCGAACAAGATGTTTTCCGTCATACGCCCACCATCGGGGCTCCCGGAGCGCGCGGCATCCGCGGTGGCGGTGCGCCAGGAGGCTCCGCCGCGGGATGGACGCCACTGGCGCGGGCCCGGCCCGGCGGGTGAGGGTAGCCCCATGAGCGTCGCGTTCCTCTTCCCCGGCCTGGGCTCGCAGCGGCCTGGCATGCTGCACAGGCTGCCCGACACCACGGCCTCGGCGACCGTACTCGCCGAGGCCGAGTGGAGCCACCCGGGAGGGGTCGCCGAACTGGATACCGCCCAGGCGCTGGAGGAGTCGGAGGTGGCCCGGCACGTATGCCTGCTGATCGCCGGAGTGGCGGGCGCTGCCGCGCTCATGGAGGACGAGGAGATCACCCCGGCGCTCGTCGCGGGCCACGGGCTCGGAGGCTTCGCGGCGGCCGTCGTCACCGGGCTGCTCACCTTCGGCGAGGCGCTGCGTGCCGTACGGCTGCGGGGCGAACTGCTGGAGCGCGCGGCGGAGACCGAGCACGACATCGGTATCCGGATGGCGCAGCATCTGGCCACGATCAAGCGCCGCTCGTACACGCTGCCGTATGTGACGAGCACGGAGGGGCGCTGCCTGCGCGGCGCCACGAACGCGGTCTTCGACGATCTGGCCAGGTCGGTGGCGCTGCCGGTGCGCTGGAAAGAGATGACGATGACGCTGGCAGACGCCGGGGCGGACTGCCTGGTGGAGTTGCCGCCCGGGCAGGTGCTGACCCGGCGGCTGGCCGAGGAACTGCCCGGAGTGCGGGCCGTCTCCGTCGAGGAGCGGGGGATCGCCGACGCGGCCGATTTCGTGCGCGGGCCGGTGCCTGTGTCCGTGCCCGGACCTGGGCAGGCAGCTGTGCCCGAACCGGGGCAGGTGCCTGAGCGGGACGGCGAGCGGGGGGATGGCGAGTGGGGTGACGGCGAACGAGGCGGTCAGCGCAGCCGTTTGACGTAACAGCGGCTCTCGTTCATGAAGCGGTAGTGACCGAACTTGGCCTCGGCGGGCTCGTAGCCGGACGAGGTGTAGAGCGCGATGGCCTCCGGCTGTTCGATGCCGGTTTCCAGCACCATCCGGACGCGGCCCGCGAGGCGCGCGTCATCTTCCAGCATCGCGAGTATCCGGCGGGCCAGTCCCTGTCCGCGGGCCTCGCGGACGACGAACATGCGCTTCAGCTCCGCGTCGCCGTCCGCGTAGTTCTCCTCGCCGGCGTCCATGGAACGCCAGCCGCCCGTGGCGAGGGGCCGCCCTTCGTCGTCGCGGGCGAGCAGGTAGAGACCGCGCGGCGGCTGGAACATCGCGGCATCCAGTGGCGTCGCGTCCCCCTCCGGGTCGCCGTAACGCTCGGTGTACTCCTGGAGCACGGTGTCGTTGAGCTTCCGGGCGTCGGGGTGGTCGAAATGTATGGGAACGATCTCCATCCCGGCATCGTAAGGTGCACGGATGCGCAAGGTCACCACAGTCAATGTCAACGGTCTCCGGGCTGCCGCCAAGAAGGGCTACGCGGAGTGGCTGGCGGCCACGGAAGCGGAGGTGATCTGCCTCCAGGAAGTCCGGGCCGAGCCGGAACAACTCGCCGAGACGGTGCGGTATCCGGAGGGCTGGCACGCCTTCTACGCGCCCTCGTCGGCCAAGGGCAGGGCGGGGGTCGCGCTGCTTACGCGGCGTGAGCCCGAGAGCGTGCGGGTGGGATTCGGCACAGCCGAGTTCGAGAACTCGGGACGGTACGTCGAGGCGGACCTGCCGGGGCTCACCGTCGCCAGTTTGTACCTGCCCTCCGGTGAGGTCGGCACCGAGCGGCAGGAGGAGAAGGAACGCTTCATGGCGGCGTTCCTGCCCTACCTGTGCGACCTGCGTGAGCGGTCGGCGGCGGCCGGGCGCGAGGTGCTCGTCTGCGGCGACTGGAACATCGCCCACCAGGAGGCCGACTTGAAGAACTGGCGCGGCAACCGCAAGAACTCCGGCTTCCTGCCCGAGGAGCGGGCCTGGCTCTCCCGCGTTCTGGACCCGGCCGACGGGGGGTACACCGACGTCGTCCGCTCGCTTCATCCGGATACCGAGGGGCCGTACTCGTGGTGGTCCTACCGGGGGCGGGCCTTCGACAACGACGCCGGGTGGCGCATTGACTACCACATGGCTACGCAGGGGCTTGCCGGGCGGGCGGTGAAGGCGTATGTGGAGCGGGCCGCGGAGCATGTGCTTCGGTGGAGTGATCATGCGCCGGTTACGGTTGATTACGGCTGAGGTTCCCCCTGCGGGCCGGTGGCGCGCTTTCTTCTGGGGCTTCGTCTTCTGGGGGCTTCGCCTCGCATTTCCCTGATCGCCTCATCTGGACCCCTCGTGCGCGGTGCATGCGGTAAAGGGGGCATGCGCCGCCCCGCGCACCCGTGCGCCCCTGCCCGCTCCCCCTCCGCGCGGCGCAAAAGTTGAAGTACCTCGCACTTATCGCGCGGGCTTCCGCGCGGCAGAGAAAGCCGTGACAACGGCAGGGGGGCGATGGTGATCTTCGTTGCGCTGGGCAGCCCTCTCGAACTGTGGGACCGCGGCGAGCAGTTCCCGCTCGGGTCCGTCAAGCAGCGCTGCGTGCTCGCCGTGCTGCTGCATGCCCGGGGGGAGCCCGTTGCCGCCGGTACGGTGATCGACCGGGTGTGGGGGGACGAGGCGCCGGAGAAGGCCACCGAATCGCTGCGTGCCTATGTGTCGCGGTCGCGGGGGGTCCTGGCGTCGGCCGTGGGCGACCGGGCGCGTATCGCCCACCGGTCGCCGGGGCTCTACCAGTTGCTCGTGGACGACGAGGACGTCGATCTGCACCGCTTCCAGCGGCTGCGTGCCGACGCGAGGGCCGCGGCGGGGCGGGGGGAGCGCCGGATGGCCATCGGGCTGCTGAACACCGCGGAGTCGATGTGGCACGGGGAGCCCTTCGCCGAGTTCAGCAGCGACTGGGGCTATTCCGTACGGTCCCGGCTGCACGAGGATCTGCGAGGTGTGCGGGAGGAGCGCATCCGGCTGGCGCTCGACATGGGGCAGCATGCCGAACTGGTGGGCGAGCTGCTCCAGCTCGCCGCCGAGTATCCGACGGCGCAGGGCCTCATCGGGCTGCTCATGACGGCTCTCTACCGGTGCGGGCGCACCGAGGAGGCGCTGGGTCACTATCTGGCGTGCCGCCGTCAGCTCCGCGACGGCCTGGGCATCGAGCCGGGCGCGGAACTGAGCAAGCTGCACGGCCGCATCCTGGAACAGGACCAGTCGCTGCTGCGTCCCGAGGGCGTTCAGGCAGCAGCGGCCGTCCCCCGCGCGGCCCGTCCGGCGGCAGGGCCGCGCAACAACCTGCCGCGCGACATCCGTGACTTCACCGGACGCGCGCGCGAACTGTCGCTGCTGGCCGGGACGGCGGAGCGGGACGGCAGGACGTCCGGGATCACCGTGATCCACGGCATGCCGGGGGTGGGCAAGACGGCGCTGGCCCTCCGCGCGGCGCACCAGCTGGCCTCCCGGTATCCGGACGGGGTCTTCTACGTCGAGCTGCGCGGATACGACGACCAGCCCCGGTGCGAGCCCGCCGAGGCGCTCGGGCTGCTGCTGGGGGACGCCGAGGCGCCGCACGACCGGGAGTCCGCCTCGCTGGATGAGTGGACCCGCCGCTGGCGCGAATGGACGGCCAGGCACCGGGCGCTGCTGATCCTCGACGACGCCCGCGACGAGCGGCAGGTGGGCCCGCTGCTGCCCGTCGGCCCCGGCTGCCGGGCCATCATCACCAGCCGCAACCGGCTGCGTGCGCTGGAGGGGGTGAACTGCCTTCCGCTCGATGTGCTCACCGAGAGCGACGCCACCACCCTCTTCACGCGGATCGTGGGCGATGCCCGCGTACCGGAGAGCGGCGCGCTGCGCCGCGCGGTGGGGGTCTTCGGCGGTCACCCGCTCTCCATCCAGCTGCTCGCCAGCGGTTTCCGGCACCGTGAGTCGTGGGACCTGGGTTTTCTCGCGGACCGGGTGGGGCAGGCCGCCGACCCGCTCAGCGAGCTGGAACACGACGTGGTGGGCTCGGCTTTCCGGCTCAGCTACACCGCGCTCGGCGAGAGCGCCCAGCGCCTCTTCCGGCGGCTCGCGCTCCACCCCGGGCCCGACCTGACGGTCTCCGCCGCGGCTGCCCTCGCGGAGCTGGACGCCGGTTCCGTCCGGCGCGCGCTGGCGACGCTGCTGGATCACCACCTGGTGGACGAGCCCCTTCCGGAGCGGTACGCGCTGCACGACCTCGCCCGCGCCTTCGGCCGCCGGCTGTGCGAGGAGGAGGATCCGGTTCCGGTGCGCCGGGACGCCTTCGAGCGGCTGCTCGACCACTATCTGTCGGCCGCCGACCGCGCGGACAGAGCGGCCCATCCGCGCCGTCGCCGCCTGCCCCTCGGGCCGTCGCACGCCCGGCCGGACGCGGGCGCGCCGGACTTCGGCAGCGCGGAAGAGGCTTCGGCGTGGCTGTGGGCCGAGCGCTCCAACCTCCTGGCCGTGGCGCGCTCGGCCGCACGCCGCTCGCCCCGGCACGCGAGACTCTTCCCCCACGTACTCGCCCAGGCGCTGAAGCTGTGGGCCGTCTGGGACATCGCGGCCGAACTGCACGGCGCGGCCGTGTGCGCGCTGCGGACGGTGTACGGGGCGGGGGCGCGGAGCGGGGCGGACGCGATGGCGCGGGAGCTGGCGCAGGCGCTGGTGGAGATGGCCGATGTGGCGGCGCAGCAGAGCCACGAGAAGGCGCTGGGCCATGCCGTGGAGGCGGCCTCCTTGTTCGCGCGCTGCGGTGACGACCACGGTCGCGCCGCGGCCCTCTTCCAGGCGGGCCGCGCCCATCTCGCCGCGGGACGCCAGCGCGAGACCCTCGGCGCGCTCGAGATGTCCCTGCGCCTCTACCGGGCGGTCGGCGACGAGTACGGGGAGGCCGAGGCGCTCAACGTGGAGGGCGTGGCCCTGCACTACGCGGGCGACTACGAACAGGCGCTGGAGAGGTTCCGCCAGGTCTTCGCCATTCATGAGCGTGCCCAGGACCCGTTCGGAGAGGCCACAGCGCTCAACAATATTGGCGAGATCTACTGTCTTGAGGGCAGATACGAGGCGGCCCGCCGCTATTTCGAAGAGGCGCTGACGCGAGTCCGACGGGTCGGCGGGCACCTCGATGTCGCCCTGGTGGACGGCAACCTCGGCGCCGTCCACCAGGCCACGGGCGCCACGGGGCCGGCCCGCGCCTGCTACCTGCGGGCCCTCACCAGTTACCGCCGCAGCGGGGACGCCTCCGGCGAGGCGGACACGCTCATCCTCCTTGGCTCCGCGTGCGCCGAGGCCCGCCGCTTCGGCGAGGCGGCGGAGCACCTGCGGATGGCCGAGGAGGTGGCGCGCGGTGTGGGCAACGTCTATGAATGCCAGCGCGCGGTATGCGGTCTGGCGGATGTGCAGCGGCAGTCGGGCCACTTCGAGGCGGCCCAGGAGTCGTACGAGGAGTCCCTCGGCATGGCCAGAGAGATCGACTTCACGCGGGGGATCGCCCAGGCGCTCGACGGGATGGCACGCACCGCGCTCGCGCTCCGGGAGGCCGGGCAGGCGGCGCGCTACGGGAGGGAGGCCATCGCCCTTTATGCAAGGCTTGAAGCCACGGCGGAGGCCGCCTCCCTGCGCGACCTCCTCGGCGAAGCCGGGGCCACCGGGCCGTAGGGATGGTCGGCCCGGTGCGCCCCGCCCTGGGGTCAGATGGTGGCGACCCTGGGCGCGAACCACTTCATACGGGCCTCGGTGGTGACGGCGGCCTGGTGCGCAACGGTCGGGCTCGTCGTCGAAGTCGCGGGTTCTGTCCGGGACTTCGAGGACTGGGAGGTGGTCGAAGAGAGAGGGGCTGTCTCGGACGCCTCCTGGGCACCGAGGCCGCCGATGGCCAGTGCGAGCAGTGTGAGGGCGGCGATTCCGAGCGTGCGGCGCATGGTTCTCCCGGGGTTCCAGTCGGCGTCATTGGCAACAGACCATGATCGTACCGCTACTTGTACGCACACATGACCCAATGCGGCGCCCATGTCCGATTATTGGTCGAAAGCGTTCAACCATTTGAGTAAAGAACCAGAGGCAACCATCAACGATCACGCGGAGGGTGACGCCGTGCTGCCTCCGTCCGCCCCGTCCGCCCCGTCCGCCCCGTCCGCTCTGGGCTCCTCGTCCGCCCCGTCCTCCCTGGGCCCCCCGTCCTTCTCGTCGTCCTCCGCCGCGCCCCCGCTCAGCCACGCCTCCAGCTCTGTCCGCACGCGGCGGTCCAGGGCGAGGCCCAGTTCCGCTTCCACGACCTGTCTGGCCAGCGGTGCCACGCGGGTGAGCAGGCCGGAGAGTTCGGCGGGGTCGGTGGTGTTCTGGAGGGGGAGGAGGTGGGTGCGGAAGAGGCGGGCGAACAGGGCGGCGATCTCGTCGGTCCTGGAGCGCAGTTCGCGGCCCGCTTCGAGGACGGCGGCCAACGGGATCCCCTTGGCGACCAGTTCCGCCGAACCCTCCAGCAGGCGGCGGCTGGTGTGGACGAACTCGTCGCCGTCGATGGCCACATAGCCGATGTCCAGCGAGGCGGCGAGGTTGTCCACGGTCACCTCGCCCTGGAAATAGTCGGCCAGCTCCTCCGGGGTCAGCCGTACGGGGGTCTCCTCGGAGAACGGGGTGGCCGGCGCGCTGTCCAGGCCCATCACCTCGGCGGCCGTGCGGGCGTCGCGGCCCTTTTCGAAGGCGGCCATCAAGTCGGCGATGCCCCCGAGGGTGTGGCCGCGCGCCAGGAGCGCGGTGATGCTGCGCAGCCGGGCGAGGTGGTGCTCGTCGTACCAGGCGATACGGCCCTCGCGGCGGGGCGGTGGCAGCAGTTTGCGTTCGCGGTAGAAGCGCAGGGTGCGGGGGGTGATGCCGGCCGCCTCGGCCAGCTCGGCCGCGCGGTACTCCCGCCGCTGGGCGGCGGGCCCGGGGTGAGGCCCCGGAGGCCCGGGGGGTGTGGGGCCGGTCTCTTCCGGTGACGGCGGCGGGCCCGCCGCCTCGTGGGCCTCGTGGGCCGTTCTGCCGCCGTCCGCCCGGTGTTGCTCGTTCGCGCTCGCCACGGAGTCAGCCTATGCGCCGGGGTCCGGTGGGGACGGGGGTGCGACAGCCGGTGACTTTCCCGCGATTTCTCCGCGCAGAGGGCTACCCACGAGTATCCGGGCTGTCCTACTCTCGAAAAGTGCCAGTGATTACTGGCGCGGTCTGGCCGAGTACGGCTGAGTCTGAATCTGAGCCTGAATCTGAGTCCACTGCGGATCTCCGGGAGGCGGCGGCATGGCGGCCGAGCAGGAGCAGGAGCACGTACGGGTGGCGGTGATCGGATCCGGATTCGGCGGCCTGGGGGCCGCCGTCCGGCTGCGCCGCGAGGGAGTGACCGATTTCGTCGTCCTGGAACGCCGGGAGTCCGTCGGCGGCACCTGGTACGACAACACCTATCCGGGGTGCGCGTGCGACATCCCCTCGCACCTGTACTCGTTCTCGTTCGCGCCCAACGCCGAGTGGCCGCGCGCCTTTTCCTCCCAGCCGGACATCCACGCCTACCTCGACCGGGTCGCCGACACCTTCGGCCTGCGCCGGCACATCCGCTTCGGTACCGAAGCGCAGCGGATGAGCTGGGACTCCGAGGAACTGCACTGGCGGGTGGAGACCTCGGCCGGAACCCTGACCGCGGACGTGGTCGTCTCCGCCGCCGGGCCGCTCTCCGAGCCGAAGCTGCCGGACATCCCCGGGCTGGACGGCTTCCAGGGCAAGGTCTTCCACTCGGCCGACTGGGACCACTCCTACGACCTGCGCGGCAAACGCGTCGCCGTCATCGGCACCGGCGCCTCGGCCATCCAGATCATCCCGGCCCTCCAGCCCGTCGTCGGCGAGCTGACCGTCTTCCAGCGCACCCCCGCCTGGGTGCTCCCGCGCAACGACCGCCGCATCACCCGCTTCGAGCAGAAGCTGCACGCCAGGCTGCCCGTCACCCAGAAGCTGCGGCGCTTCGCGCTGTGGGGGGTACGGGAGCTGGAGACGCGGGTCTTCGCCGACCATCCGGGGCTGCTGCCCGCCGTGGAGAAGGTCTCCGCCGCGCACATGCGGCGCGCCGTCAAGGACCCGGCGCTGCGCCGCAAGCTGTCCCCCGACTACCGCGTCGGCTGCAAGCGCGCCCTGCTGTCCAACGACTACTATCCGGCGCTCGCGCAGCCCAACGCGCACGTCATCGACTCGGGCCTGAAGGAGATCCGCGGGAACACGCTCGTCTCCGCCGACGGCCGGGAGGCGGAGGCCGACGCCATCGTCTTCTGCAGCGGCTTCCACGTCTCCGACATGCCCGTCGCCCGCCTGGTCAAGGGAGTCAACGGCGAGACGCTGGCCGAGTCCTGGGCCGAGGACGGCATGAACGCGCTGCGCGGGACGACCAGCACCGGCTTCCCCAACTTCCTGTTCGTCATCGGCCCCAACACCGGCCTGGGCACCAGCTCGATGATCCTGATCATCGAGGCCCAGCTGAATTACCTGGCCGACTACCTGCGCAAACTCGACACCCTCGGCGGCGGGGACAAAGCCGCGCTGGATGTACGGCCCATCGCCCAGCACGCCTACAACGCGAAGTTGCGCGAGCGCATCAAATCCAGCGTGTGGGCATCCGGTTGCACCAGTTGGTATCTGGACGCGCGCGGGCGGCCCGTCGCCGTGTGGCCGGGGACGACCGCGGAATTCCGCAGGATCACCCGCGAGGTGTGGCTGGAGGAGTACGAGGTGCTGCGCGCACCGCGTACCGGCGGCCAGGGCGCCCGGCGCAAAGCCCCGCTGCTGGCGGGCAGCATCAAGGAGAGCGCGGCCACCGGCACCGGCCGCCCGGCGGAGGGCAGGCGATGAGCGCGTTCACCCGAAGGGGAGCCGAGTCCCGCATGAACGGGCCGGCGGGACGGCCAGGACGGCCGGCGGGGCCCTCGGGGCGGCCTGGGGGACCGGTGCGGCCGACCGGACCGACCGGACTGACCGGCCGGTACGCGCCGCCCGAGCCCGCGCGCGAGCTGAGCGCGCGTGCGGGGGACGGGGTGCGCCTGCCCGTCGAAGTGCACGGCCGCGACGGCGACCCCGCCGTCGTCCTCGCCCACGGCTGGACGTGCAGCACCCTGTTCTGGGCGCCCGTGATCCGCGAACTGACCGCCGGTGGCCACCGGGTGATCGTCTACGACCAGCGCGGCCACGGCCGCAGCCCCGCGGCGGCCCTGCCCCAGGCGTACAGCACGGCCATGCTCGCCGACGACCTGTGCGCCGTCCTCGACGCAGCGCTGGAGCCGGGCGAACGGGCTGTCATCGGCGGGCACTCCATGGGCGGCATGACGCTCATGGCGGCAGCGGGACGCCCCGAACTGCGGGAGCACGGAGCCGCGTTGCTGCTGTGCAGTACGGGTGCGCGACACCTCACGGGGGAGGCGCGCGTGCTGCCCTTCCGCTCCGAGCGCGTACGCGCCACCGCGCACCGGCTGCTGCTGGGCTCCCGCGCGCCCCTGGGGCCCGTCACCCCCCTGACCCGTCGCGCGCTCGCCTACGGGACGCTGGGATCGGCCCCGCCACCGGGGGCTGTCGAGGCGACGGCGCGCATCGTGCACGCCTGCCCCGCCGGGGTGCGCGCCGCGTGGGGCGGGGTGCTGGCCGGGCTCGACCTCTCGGCGAAAGTGCCGCGCCTGGACGCGCCGACCGCCGTCGTCAGCGGCACCCACGACCGCCTCACCCCCCTCCCGCAGGCGCGCCGCCTGGCCGCACTGCTGCCCCACTGCACCGGCCTCCACGAGCTGGCCGGGCGCGGCCACATGACGCCGCTGGAGGAGCCGGAAACCCTCGCCGAGGTGCTCGCCGCCCTCGCCGCGAACCACCTCACCGCCACCGCCGCACCCGTCAGTGAGGAGAGCGCATGAGCCGCGTCGGTCTGGAGGGACAGGTCGCCGTCATCACCGGCGCTGCCCGGGGCGTGGGCGCGCTGCTCGCCCGCAAGATGGCGGCGCGCGGCGCGCGGATCGCCCTCGTCGGCCTGGAGCCCGACGCACTGCGGACCGTCCGCGACTCGCTGTACACGGACTCCGCGTACTGGCACGCGGACGTCACCGACCACGAGGCCATGGCGCGGGTCGCCCGCGAAGTCAAGGACCATTTCGGCAAGGTGGACATCGCCGTCGCCAACGCCGGGGTGGCGGCCGGGGGCCCGTTCATGGACTCCGACCCCGTCGCCTGGCGGCGCGTGATCGAGGTCAACCTCATCGGCGGCGCCGTCACCGGGCGGGCCTTCCTGCCCCTCCTGTGCGCGTCACGCGGCTACTTCCTCCAGATCGCCTCCCTGGCCGCCATCACCCCGGCGCCGATGATGACCGCGTACTGCGCCTCCAAGTCCGGCGTCGAAGCGTTCGCGCACAGCCTGCGCGCGGAAGTCGCCCACAAGGGAGTGCGGGTCGGCGTCGGCTATCTGAGCTGGACCGACACGGACATGGTGCGCGGCGCGGACGAGAACGAGGTCCTGCGCGACATACGGCAGCGGCTGCCGTGGCCCACCAACAAGACCTATCCGCTGGGCCCCGCCGTCGATCGCCTGGTGGCCGGTATCGAACGCCGCTCGGCGCACACGTACGGCCAGTGGTGGCTGCGCGGCATGCAGGGCGTACGCGGCTGCCTCCCGTCCGCCATCGGCGGGCCCCTCGGCCGGCGCAAGGTCGAAGCGGTCGTGCCGAGGCTGCAGGCCCCGGGGCTGCCCACGGGGCTCATGGGCGCGGGCGGCGAAGCCGACGAGAAGGCGCGCGCTTCGCGCTAGCCGCCACCTTTCCGGAGTTCGCCCGATTCAGCCGGATTTCGGCCCCGCCGCGGGTGGGGCCCGTCCCTCTCTTGTGCCCGTCGCGGCGGGGGAAAAGGGGCTCCCCTTCAGCGGTCAGTGGTTTTCATCGGTCCAGTCCTTGGCTTTTTCCTTGGCCTTGCCCTGGGCCTTGTCCTTCATCTCCTGGGTCCGGTCGCCCTGTTGGGCGGAGCCCTTGGAGCTGTCGTCCTTCTTCCCCTTGGCCTTGTGCTGAAGCTGCTCGGCCTTCTCCTTGAACTGGTCTGCGAGGCCCATGGTCTCTCCTCTGGGGTGCGGGTACTCAGGGGCTTTTCCAGCCTGGCACGCCGGGGCGTAACTCGCATTCCGTAGTAAAAGGTGCGGCGTCGGGATCAGCCCCGTCCCGGGCGCCCTCCACGGCGGGGCGGCAGCGGCGGGCGGGAGCGGTCCGGGGCTTCGCTGTAGTCGGGCGGGACCCGTGCGGGGTGCCGCTCCAGGAGGCCGAGCGCGGTGCGGACGGCCGTCTCCAGGACGGAGTGGCGGCCCTCGGCCCAGTCCAGCGGGGTGCGCAGGGCCTCGATGTCCGGAGCCACGCCGCGGTTCTCGACCGACCATCCGTAGCCGTCGAACCATGCCGCGTTCATCGGCACGGTGATCACCGTGCCGTCCCCGAGCCGGTGGCGGCCGGTCATGCCGACGACCCCGCCCCAGGTGCGGGTGCCGATCACGGGGCCGAGGCCGAGCAGCCGGAACGCGGCGATGATCATGTCGCCGTCGGAGGCCGTGGCCTCGTCGGCGACCGCGACGACGGGGCCGCGTGGCGCGTTGCTCGCGTAGCTGACCGGCTGCGCGTCGCGCGTCAGGTCCCAGCCGAGGATCGTGCGGGTCAGTTTTTCCAGGACGAGTTCGCTGATGTGGCCGCCCGCGTTGCCCCGTACGTCCACGATCAGCGCGGGGCGCGAGACTTCCATGCGCAGGTCGCGGTTGAACTGTGCCCAGCCGGAGCCGCCCATGTCCGGGATGTGCAGGTAGCCGCACCGGCCGCCGCTCAGTTCGCGGACGACGTCGCGGCGCCGGGTGACCCAGTCCTGGTAGCGCAGCGGGCGCTCGTCGATCAGCGGTACGACGGCCACCCGGCGCGGTCCCGCCTGGTCGAGGGAGAGTTCGACGGTCGTCCCCCCGGCGGCGGCCAGCAGCGGACCGGGCCCGGCGACGGGATCGACTGGCCGCGCGTCGATGTGCGTGAGCAGCGCGTCCTCGCGTACGGGGGCGCCCGCCAGGGGTGAACGCGCCCGCGAGTCGGAGGAGTTGCCCGGCAGGATGCGCGCGAGCTGCCACGCGCCGTGCGGTGTGCGGATCAGGTCGGCGCCCAGGAGGCCGAGGGGCCGCTGGTAGTGGGGCGGGCCCTCGTCGCGCCGGGCCGGGGTCACATAGGCGTGCGAGGTGCCCAGTTCGCCGAGGACCTCGCGGATCAGGTCGGCGAACTCGTCGGGCGAGGCGACCCGTTCGACCAGCGGCCGGTATTGCGCGAGCACCGCGTCCCAGTCGATCCCGCTCATTCCCGGGTCCCAGAAGTACGCGCGGATCAGCCGCCCCGCCTCCTCGAACGACTGCCGCCACTCGGCGGCCGGATCGACCTCGTGGAGGATGCGGCGCAGGTCGATGTAGGTGGTCGAGTCGGCGTCCGCCTCCTGGTCGGCGGGGACGACCCGCAGCTCGCCCTCGTCGTTGACGACCAGCCGGGAGCCGTCGCCGCTGACCGCGAACGCGTCGATGTCGCTGGTCAGTTCGGTGCGCTTGGCGGTGGTGAGGTCGAAGTGTTCGAGGGTGGGGCGGCCGGTGGTGTCCGCCGGGTTCACGAACGTCTCGCCCAGTGCGCCGGAGATCGGATACCGCAGCCAGATGAGGCCGCCGCCCGCGACCGGGCACAGCGCCGCGTACTTCGAGGCGGTGACCGGGAACGGCGTCACCCGGCTCGCCAACCCCTCCGCCTCCACCAGCACCGTGACCTCGGGGCCCTCCTCGCCCTCCTCGGGCCGGTCCTGCGGGTCGAGCCCGCCGGCGGCCGGACGTCCCTCCGGGGTCAGCGCGAACGGCGAGAGCGTCGCCGAGGAGAGCGGCACCAGGTACGGGCGGCAGCCCAGCGGGAAGGAGAGGTCGCCGGTGTGCACGTCGTACACGGGGTCGAAGCCGCGCCAGGAGAGGAAGGCGAGGTAGCGCCCGTCGCGGGTGAAGACCGGCTGCTCGTCCTCGAACCGCCCGTCCGTCACATCCAGCACCAGCGCCGAGCACTCCGCCGCCGTGTCCGCAGCCGTGTCCGCCGTCGTTCCCGCCCCGGCCGCCGTCCCCGCCCCCGCCGTCGGCTCCGGGCCGCCGACCTTCGCGATCTTGATCTGGGAGAGCGAGCGTCCGATGCCGGGGTGGGCCCAGGCGAGCCACCGTGAGTCCGGCGAGAACGCCAGATCGTGCACGGGCCCGTTCGCGGAGCGGATCAGTTCGGTGATCTCCACGGCCGGCCCGTCCGCCGGGTCCGCGCCCTCGTCCGGCCGACCGGGCGGGCCCGCCGCTGCCGTGCCGGGGCCATCAGGGATTCCGGGGGTGTCAGGGACATCGACGAGCAGCAGCCGGCCGTCGTGCGCGGCGACGGCCAGCCGCTGACCGTCCGGCGAGGACACCAGTTCCAGTGCTCGCCCCAGGCGACCGGCGGCCACCCGGCGCGCGGGGCGGGGGCCGCTGGCGCGGGGCAGGTCCGCGATCTCGATGGCGTCCTCGCCCTCCGCGTCGGTGACGCAGGCGACGCGTCCGGTGTCGCCGAGCATCTCCGGCAGCCGCACCCGCACACCCGGCCGGTCGGCCAGCGCCCGCGCGGGCCCGTCCCGGTGGGTGAGCCAGTACAGGCTGCCGCGTACGCCCACCGCGCTGGCCCGGCCGGTCGGATCGACGGCCAGCGCGTCCAGGTGTGCCGCCGCCGGCACCTGGTACGTACGCCGCCCGGTGCGCGGGCCGCCCAGCCGGACGGTCAGCCGCCGGGGCCCCGCCTGCCGGGCGAAGTCGTCCACGAGCCACAGCTCGCCCGCGCACTGGTAGACCACGCGCCGCCCGTCGGTGGCCGCTTGCCGGGCGTAGAAGGCGTCGTGGTCGGTGTGCCGCCGCAGGTCGGAGCCGTCGGGGCGGCAGGAGTAGAGGTTGCCGGTGCCCTCGTGGTCGGAGAGGAAGGCCACCCGCCCGCCGACGAACATCACCGAGTCCAGGTGTCCGGCCAGGTCCGGCAGCAGCCGCTCGCCGTGCAGCCACAACCGGCCGGTGGCACCGCCCCGGTAGCGCTTCCAGGAGGCGGGCTCGTGCGGGGGAGTGCCGGTCAGCAGCAGCGTGCGCCGCTCGCCGTCCTGCTCGGCGACGGCGATGTCGGTGACGGGCCCCCAGGGCAGCCTGCTGCCGGGGCAGGGCGTCCCGGGCGCTTCCCCGTGCCGCTCCCCGGGCGCTTCCCCGTGCCGCTCCCCGGGCGCTTCCCCGTGCCGCTCCCCGCGCGGGCCGTCGGGTCCGGCGACCGGGACCCGGTAGGACCACGAGTAGTGCGCGAACGGCTGCCCGTGCGAGGCCACGGCCAGCACGTCGCCCTCGGGGGTCCAGCCGCAGACGCGGGTGTCGGTCGCGCCCCAGTACGTCAGCCGCCGGGCCGGTCCGCCCTCGACGGGGACGAGGTAGATCTCCGGGTCCAGGGAGCGCCAGTTGGTGTAGGCGATCAGCTGTCCGTCGGGGGAGAAGCGGGGGTGGCCGAGGCGGGTGCGGTCCACGGTCAGCCGCCGGGCCCGGCCCGGCCCGGAGTCCTCGGGCAGCGGGGCGACCCACAGGTCGTCCTCGGTGACGAAGGAGAGGAGGCCGCCGTGCAGATGCGGAAAGCGGAGGTAGGCGCCGTCGTCGGTCACCTGTCCCATGGTTCGGGGGGTTTCGCGCCCCGGCAAGTTGTGACATACCCCTCAATCCTCATCGGGAGTCACCCGTATGTGTGCGAGGAAGCGTCGATTGACATGAGCTGTCATTAATTCCGCCCGCTCCGGCCCATCCCGCCCGCTCCCGCCCGGTCCCGCCTATTCTGCCCGCTCCCGCCCATCCTGCCCGGTCCCGCCTATTCCGCTTACGTCCTGTAGATCCCGCCTGCCCCGTTCATAACGCTCATCCCCTTTCTTTCGTCCGTTCCGTCACTTCCCGACCGGAGACCGCACCCGTGGCCACCTTCTTGTACAAGCTCGGCAGGCTCGCCTTCCGGCGCCGCCGCATCGTCGCCCTCATATGGGTGGCGCTGCTGGTCGCGGCCGGGGTGGGCGCCTCCACCGCATCGAGCCCGCCCGACGACGAATTCGCACTGCCCGGCACGCAGTCCCAGAAAGCCTTCGACCTGCTGGAGGAGCGCTTCCCCGACGCCAACGCCGAGGGGGCCACCGCCCGGATGGTCTTCCGCGCCCCGACCGGGGAGAAGATCACGGCGACGGACAACAAGGCCGCCGTCAAGAAGACCATCGCCGAGCTGAGCGGCGGCCAGGCCGCCGCCGTCTCCGACCCCTTCGCCAAGGGGAGCGGGGCGATCAGCAAGGACGGCAGCATCGCCTACACCTCCGCCACCTACAAGGTCCCCGCGCAGGACATCACCGACAAGACCCGCGCCGGCATCGAGGACGCCGCCAAGGAGGCCCGTAGCGCGGGCCTGACGGTGGAGACCGGCGGCGACGCGATCCTCGTCGAGCCCGAGATGGGCAACGCGGAGATCATCGGCATCGCCATCGCGGCCGTCGTGCTCCTGCTGACCTTCGGCTCGCTGCTGGCGGCCGGACTTCCGCTGATCACCGCGCTGATCGGCGTGATGATCGGCATCTCGTCGATCACCGCGCTCGGCGCCACCCTCGGCCTGTCCGCCAACACCACCACCCTCGCGATGATGATCGGCCTCGCGGTCGGCATCGACTACGCGCTGTTCATCGCCTCCCGCTACCGCGCCGAGCTGACCGAGGGCAGAGACCGCGAGGAGGCGGTGGGCCGCGCCGTGGGAACGGCCGGTTCCGCCGTGGTCTTCGCGGGCCTGACGGTGGTGATCGCGCTGGTCGGGCTGTCGGTCGTCAATATCCCGGTGCTCACCAAGATGGGCATGGCGGCGGCCGGCACCGTCGTGATCGCCGTACTGGTCGCACTCACGCTCGTCCCGGCGGCGCTCGGCATGGCCGGCAAGCGGATCTTCGGCCGCCGGGTGCGCAAGGCCAACCCGGCGACGGGCGTGCCCCCGGCCGCCGACGCCGCGGGCCAGCGGCCGAAGATGGGCGTGCGCTGGGCGTCGTTCGTGCTGCGCCGTCCGGTGATCGTCCTGGTCACCGCGGTGCTGGCGCTGGGCGTCCTGGCGCTGCCGGTCAGTGCGATGAAGCTCGGCCTGCCCGATGAGGGCAACCAGCCGGCCGACACCACCCAGCGCAAGGCGTACGACCTGCTCTCGGACGGCTTCGGCGCCGGGTTCAACGGGCCGCTGATGACCGTGACCGACACCCGGGGCGCCGACGATCCCAAGGCCGCGGCGGCCGAGGTCGAGAAGCGGCTGAAGAAGGTGGACGGGGTGGTCGCGGTGACGCCTCCGCAGTTCAACAAGGGCGGCGACACCGCCACGTTGACCGTCGTGCCCGACTCCGGGCCCAGCGACGCGCGCACCGAGGACGTCGTCCACGCCCTCCGCGACCAGGCCGGCGACATCGAACGGGCGACCGGCGCCACGATGCTCGTCACCGGCTCGACGGCGGTGGCCATCGACTTCTCGCAGGTCATGAATGACGCACTGGTGCCCTACCTGGCGCTGGTCGTCGGTCTGGCCTTCGTCTTGCTGATGCTCGTCTTCCGCTCGGTGCTGGTGCCGCTGAAGGCCGCGCTCGGCTTCCTGCTGTCGGTGCTCGCCGCGCTGGGCTCCGTGGTGGCCGTCTTCCAGTGGGGCTGGCTGGCGGGCCTGCTGGGCGTGGAGCAGACCGGTCCGATCATGAGCATGATGCCGATCTTCATGATCGGTGTGATCTTCGGCCTCGCCATGGACTACGAGGTCTTCCTGGTTACGCGCGTGCGCGAGGCGTACGTCCACGGGGAGCGCCCGGGGCAGGCCATCGTCACCGGCTTCCGGCTCGGGGCGCGGGTGGTGACGGCTGCGGCGATCATCATGATCAGCGTCTTCGCCGGGTTCATCGGGACCTCCGAAGCGATGATCAAGATGATGGGCTTCGGGATGGCCATCGCCATCCTCTTCGACGCGTTCGTCGTCCGGATGGCGATCGTCCCCGCAGCCCTCGCCCTGCTGGGCCGACGCGCCTGGTGGCTGCCGCGCTGGCTGGACCGGCTGCTGCCGAACGTCGATGTCGAGGGCGAAGGTCTCCGCAAGGCCCTTCAGCCGGCCGGGTCCGCGCCCACCGTGCCGCACCAGCGCGAACCGGAGCGTACGGGGGTGTAGGTGCGTTCCTTGCGTTCGCTGCGTTCGCGGCGTCCACTGCGCTCGCCGCGGTGGACGCCGTCACACAGCGCCGCCACACACAGGTGCCCCCGCGCGGGACGGGAATCCGTCCGCCGGGGGCACTTTCCGCTGCTGCGGGGCGACCGCCTCCCGGCCGGAGGGCCGGGGGCCGGGGTGCCGGAGGGCCGGGTGCCGGGGTCTCCCGCCAGGGGAGCCGGTCGCCGCGGAGCCGCGGGGCGGGCCGGGTCGGTCTCACACGCCGCGGAGAAGGGCGGTGAGCCCTTCCTCCAAGTCGAGGCGTGAGCCTTCGCTGCCCGCGCCGACCAGGTCATAGGTGCAGCGCAGGAAGCTCCACAGATCCGCGCTCCGGAATTCGAGCACGGCGACCCCCTCCCCGGCGTGCAGCTCGATCACCGTGGACTCCACCCCGCAGGGCCATACGTGGACATCGCCCTCACCGGCCGGTCCCCGCAAGCCGGCGTCGAGCAGGTCCCGGGAGAAGGCCCAGACGACCTCGCCCCCGTCGAGGGAGATGTCGGAGGGGAAGACGATGTGCACGGCGAGCGGATCGTCCTGGTCATAGCGGAGCGCAGGGGAGAGCGGCCGGGTCGCTGGGGGCCGGGTGATCAGTTGGGCCTGCACGGTGTGGTGGATGACCTTGGACACATCTGCTCCTCTGGGTCGGGGACACCTGTTCCGCTCACAGCTCGGGACGGGTTGCCCCTTCGTCCTGTCAGACGCGTAGCGCGCCGGGACAGTCACCCAGGGGGCCAGGTGAGCTGTACCACAGATGGTGAAAATGTGACTCAGGTCACTCCTATTCTCGGGCGTTCCGTACACATCGAGCCGCCCTTGACGCGACACATACGCCACGAGGGTCACGGCCGTTCACGGGGATCGCGGCGGGATCATCTGTCCCGTCCGCCCCGGTGACAACGGGTGACGGGTGAGCGCCGGAGGGTCGACCGGACGGACGGCGGAGGGACGGCCGGGTGGCTGCCCGGCGGCGCCGGGCGGGCGCGGAGGGGGCGCGCGGTGCTCACGGAGGCCCTCTTGCGACGCCTTTGCAGTTGGCCGATAGTCTCAAAAGACCGGTCGCCTCGAACCGGCCACGACCCGACCGAACCAGCCATGGCCCAACGGGGCCGCGAGAGCAGCCGCGAGAAGCGGAGCGCGTCATGCATGTGCCCGACGGATTCATCAACGCACCCGTCTCAGCGGGGACGGGCGCCGTGGCGGCCGTCGCCGTCGCGGTCTCGCTGCGCGGGGCGCGGCGTGAGCTGAGCGGCGGCCCCGGCGAGGCGGGCGAGCGGACGGCACCCCTGGCCGGACTGGTCGCCGCCTTCATCTTCGCCGTCCAGATGCTCAACTTCCCCGTGGCCGCCGGCACCAGCGGCCATCTGCTCGGCGGCGCGCTCGCCGCCATCCTCGTCGGCCCGTATACGGGTGTGCTGTGCGTATCCGTCGTCCTGCTCCTCCAGGGCGTGCTGTTCGCCGACGGCGGGCTGACCGCGCTGGGCACCAACATCACCGACATGGGCGTGGTCACCGTCCTGGTCGCCTACGGCCTCTTCCGGGGGCTGCTGCGGCTGCTTCCCCGCGCGCGCAGCGCCGTGACCATCGCCTCCTTCGTGGCAGCGCTGGTCTCCGTGCCCGCGGCGGCCACGGCCTTCACCGGCATCTACGCGCTCGGCGGCACGACCGATGTCTCGCTCGGCAAGGTGTTCGCCGCGATGGTCGGCGTGCACGTGCTGATCGGCATCGGCGAGGCCGTGATCACCGCGCTGACGGTGGGCGCGGTGGTGGCCGTACGCCCCGACCTGGTGTACGCGGCACGCGACCGCCTCGCCGTACGCCTCGAACTGCGCACCTCCCCGCTCGCGGCCCCCGGCGGCGCCTCTCCCCGCCCCGCCCCCGGGCCGTCCCCCGCTTCCGCTTCCGAGCCCGGACCCGCTCCCGATTCCGCCCCGGAGACCGCCCCCGCGCCGGTCGCGGCTTCCGGCGCCGCCTCCCCGCGCCGCCGGTCGGTCCGGCCGCTGTGGATCACCGGGATCATCGTGACCGTGCTGTGCGCGGGCGGGCTCAGCTTCTACGCCTCGGCCAGCCCCGACGGCCTGGAGAAGGTCGCCGCCGACAACGGCATCGACGAGAAGGCCCAGGACCACTCCGCCAAGGACTCCCCACTCGCCGATTACGGGGTCAAGGACATCTCCAGCCCCCGCCTGTCCGGGGGGCTGGCGGGGGTCATCGGCGCGGGGGCCACCCTGGCGCTCGGCTCGGGCGTCTTCCTCGTCCTGCGCCGCCGCACCCGCACGGAGCCGTCATCCGGCGCGGCGGGCCAGGGCCTGCCCCGTTCCTCCACCTCCGAGCGATAGGCGAGGCGGCGCACGATGGGAGCGGGGCACTCGCACACGCTGTACCGGCACGGGCACTCACCCGTGCACGCGCTGCCCGCGCACTGCAAGCTGGCGGCGGTCTTCTGTTTCGTCGTGCTGGTCGTCGCCACCCCGCGCGCGGCGGTGTGGGCCTTCGGCGCGTACGCGCTGCTGCTGGCCGGGGTGGCCGTGGCCGCGCGGGTGCCCGCGCGGCATGTGCTGACGCGGATGCTGATCGAGGTGCCGTTCGTGGCCTTCGCCGTGCTGCTGCCGTTCGTGGCCGAGGGGCAGCGGGTCACGGTGTGGGGGCTGTCCCTGTCCGAGTCCGGGCTGTGGGGCGCCTGGAACGTGCTGGCCAAGGGGACGCTCGGGGTCGCCGCCTCCGTGCTGCTGGCCACCACGACCCGGCTGGATGAACTCCTGCTGGGGCTGGCGCGGCTGCGGCTCCCGCCGCTGCTGTGCCAGATCGCGACGTTCATGGTCCGCTACGGCGATGTCATCTCCGGCGAGCTGCGCCGCATGCGCACCGCCCGCCTCTCGCGCGGCTTCGAGGCCCGCGGCCCGCGCCACTGGGGCGTGCTGGCCAAGTCGGCCGGGGCGCTGTTCATCCGCTCCTACGAGCGCGGCGAACGCGTCCACCTCGCGATGCTCAGCCGGGGCTATACGGGCAGCATGCCGCCCGCGCTCGCCGACGGGCCCGCGAGCCGCGCCGCATGGACGCGCTCGGCCGCGCTGCCGCTCACCGCCCTCGCGATCTGCCTGTTGGGATGGACCCTGTGAACCGGACGGAACCTTTGCCCCGCACCGCTGCCGAAGCCGCCCGCACCGCCGCCGGCCAGGACCGCGCCACCGGCGCGCCCCGGCCCGCCGCCGAGACCCCCTCGCTCCAGGTGAGCGGCCTCGCCTACGCCTACCCGGACGGCCACCAGGCGCTGTTCGGCGTCGATCTGACCGTGCCGCGCGGCCAGCGCGTCGCGCTGCTGGGCCCCAACGGCGCGGGCAAGACCACGCTGGTGCTGCACCTCAACGGCATCCTCACGGCCGGGGCCGGCGGTGTGACGGTCGGGGGGCTGCCGGTGGAGCGCGCGCACCTGGCGGAGATCAGGCGCCGGGTCGGGATCGTCTTCCAGGACCCCGACGATCAGCTGTTCATGCCGACGGTCCGCGAGGACGTCGCCTTCGGCCCGGCCGCCGCCGGACTGCGCGGCGCCGAGCTGGCGGCGCGGGTGCGGGAGGCGCTGGAGCGGGTCGGCATGGCCGAGCACGCCGACCGGGCCCCGCACCACCTCTCCTTCGGTCAGCGGCGCCGGGTCGCGGTGGCCACGGTGCTGGCGGGCCGCCCCGAGATCCTCGTCCTGGACGAGCCCTCCTCCAACCTCGACCCCGCGGCCCGCCGGGAACTCGCCGACCTCATCCGCTCCCTGGACCTGACCGTGCTGATGGTCACCCACGACCTGCCCTACGCGCTGGAGCTGTGCCCGCGCTCGGTCGTGCTCAGCGACGGGGTGCTGGTCGCCGACGGCACCACCCAGGACCTGCTCTCCGACGCCGAGCTGATGCGCGCCCACCGCCTCGAACTCCCCTTCGGCTTCGATCCCCGCTCCGTCAGCGTCCCCGCCGCCTGACGCCGCCGCGCGGATCGCCTGACGCCGCGGATCGCCTGACACCGCAGCGCGGTCCGTCCGACCGGGCTCCCGATTCGCCCAGATTGCCGGGCTCCGCCCTCTCGTCGGTCCGAAACCCGGTGCACCGCGCGGCGGAGCCCCGTAGCACCATGGAAGGGGCGGCGGAGGCGAAGCCCTCTGAAGGCGTCTCAAAAGCGCCATGAAGGCGACAGGAGCGGAACAAGCGTGGCAGAGGTCGTTCAGGGGACGGTTGCGGACGGGTACGAGGCCGTCAGGGACGCCTTCACAAGGAACTTCGAGGAGCGCGGCGAGCGCGGCGCGGCCCTCACCGTGCACCGCCACGGCCGCACGGTCGTCGATCTGTGGGGCGGCATCACCGACCCGGCCGACCCCGGGTCCACACGCTGGACGGCGGACACGGCCGTCATCATCCGCTCCGCCACCAAAGGGCTGGCGGCGGCCGTACCGCATCTGCTGCACCAGCGCGGCCAGCTCGACCTCGACGCCCCGGTGGGCACCTACTGGCCGCAGTTCAAGGCGGCGGGCAAGGAGCGCGTCCTGGTACGGCACCTGCTCGCGCACCGCGCCGGGCTGCCCGCGCCGCAGACGCCGCTGACCCCCGAACAGGCCCTCGACGGGGTGACGGGGCCCCGCATGCTCGCCGCGCAGGCCCCCGCCTGGCAGCCGGGCACCGCGCACGGATACCACGCGCACACCTACGGCTGGCTGCTGTCGGAGCTGGTGGGCCGGGCGAGCGGCGGGCGGAGCCTGGGGCGCTGGTTCGCCGAGGAGATAGCCGGCCCCCTCGGGCTCGACCTGTGGATCGGCCTGCCCGCGCACCTCGCCGGGACGGGCGCGGACGGATCCGGCGGCGACGGGTCCGGCGCCGCGCGGCGCGTGGCGCGCGTCGCGGAGCTGACGGCCCCCGAACCGGCGCCGGGCGCGCTGCGGCTGCGGCCCAAGCGCGCGGTGACCGACGCGTACGCCGATCCGCGCTCCCTCACCCGCCGCGCCTTCGACGCGCTGACACCGCGCCCCGACGAGAACGATCCGGCCTACCGGGCGGCCGAGCTGCCCGCCGCGAACGGCATCGGCACAGCCCGCTCGCTCTCCGCCTTCTACGCGGCCCTCATCGGGGACGCACCCGCAGCGGCGCCCGGCACGGCTCCGGGGGCGGGCGGGGCCGCCGGTACCGGCCGGCACCCGCGCGCCCGGCGGCTGTTCACGGCCGCCACACTCGCCCAGGCCCGCTCGGAGGAGTCCGGGGGGCCGGACCGGGTGCTGGTCGTCAACACCCGTTTCGGACTGGGCTACATGCTGCACGGCTCGGCCTGCCCCCTGCTCGGCCCCGGCTCCTTCGGCCACCCCGGGCGGGGCGGTTCGCTGGGCTTCGCCGACCCGGAGTCGGGCACCTCGTTCGGCTATGTGACCAACACCCTGCACCGCTCCGTCACCAGCGACCCCCGCACTCAGGCCCTGGTCCGCACCCTGCGCACCCTGGTGAACTGACCCCACGGGCTGAGACCGGAGCGGAGACCGGGGCCGGGGCCCTTCTGGGTCGCGGCGGCCGCGGCTACAGGGGGCGGACGAGCGTGGCGCCCGGGGCCGGGCCGGTGGTGGGGCGGGCGGCGCGGCAGGTGCCGGAGGCCAGCAGCGCCTGGGCCGTACGGGCCGCCGAGTCCGCGTCGTTCATCAAGAACGCGCAGGTCGGGCCGGATCCGGACACCAGCCCCGCCAGCGCGCCCGCCGCGACTCCCGCCTCCAGGGTCTCCGCCAGCGCGGGCCGCAGGGAGACAGCCGCCGGCTGGAGGTCGTTGCGCAGCGTGGCGGCCAGCGCGTCCGCGTCCCCGGCGCGCAGCGCCGCCAGCAGTTCGGGCGCGGGCTCGGGGTCGGGCACACTGGCGGCGCCCGAGCCCGTCCCGGCCGCCTCCCGCAGCCGGTCGCACTCGCGGTAGACCTCGGGCGTGGACAGGCCGCCGTCGGCGATGGCGAAGACCCAGTGGAAGGTGCCGGTCACCTCCAGCGGCGTCAGGATCTCCCCCCGGCCTCGGCCCAGCGCAGCGCCGCCCAGCAGGCTGAAGGGCACATCGGAGCCCAACTCGGCGCACAGCTCCAGCAGTTCCTCACGCGGGGTCCGCGTCTCCCACAGCGTGTCGCACGCCAGCAGGGCGCCCGCCGCGTCCGCGCTGCCGCCCGCCATGCCGCCCGCGACGGGGACGTCCTTGGCGATGTGCAGGTGTACGTCGGGCGCCAGGCCGTGCCGCCGCGCCAGCAGCCGGGCCGCGCGCACCGCGAGGTTGCTGTCGTCCAGCGGGATCTGCGCGGCATCCGGCCCGGAGGCCGTCAGCAGGGGCGCCTCGGCGCGGGTGGCGCTGATCGAGTCGTAGAGGCCGACGGCGAGGAAGACATTGGCCAGGCCGTGGAAGCCGTCGGCACGCAGACCGCCCACCGAGAGCTGGACGTTGACCTTGGCCGGTACGCGGACGGTGACGGTGCTGGTCGCGGTGGACCCGGGAGGCTGGGAGGACTGGGCGGACTGGGTCACGGGGTGTGCTCCTCCTGTGCGGCGGCTGCGGACCGCCTCTTCCAAGCTTCCTGGACTTCCTGAGCGTCCGCGGCGTCCTGGACGTCCGGGGTGCCCGCGCCGCGCGGGCCCCGCTCGGCGATGGCGGCGAACTCGGCGACCGTCAGCGACTCGCCGCGCGCCTGGGGCGAGACGCCCGCGGCGCGCAGCGCCGCCTCGGCAGCCGCGCCCGAGCCCGCCCACCCGGCGAGTGCGGCGCGCAGTGTCTTGCGGCGCTGGGCGAAGGCCGCGTCCACGACGGCGAAGACCTCCTCGCGGCTCGCGCTCGTCTGCGGCGGGCGCGGCCGGCGCACCAGCGAGACCAGCCCGGAATCGACGTTCGGCGCGGGCCAGAACACGTTGCGCCCGATGGCGCCTGCCCGCTTGACCTCGCAGTACCAGGCGGCCTTCACCGAGGGCACGCCGTACACCTTCGAACCGGGCGCCGCCGCCAGCCGGTCGGCGACCTCCGCCTGCACCATCACCAGCGTGCGCTCGATGCCGGGGAACGTCGCCAGCATGTGCAGCAGCACCGGAACGGCCACGTTGTAGGGGAGGTTGGCCACCAGCGCGGTCGGCGCCCGCCCCGGCAGCCGCGTCACCCGCAGCGCGTCCTCGTGGACGAGCGAGAAGCGATCGGCACGCTCGGGCAGCCGGGCCCGGACGGTCGCGGGCAGCGCGGCGGCGAGCACGTCGTCGATCTCGACGGCGGTCACCCGCTCCGCCGTCTCCAGCAGCGCCAGCGTGAGCGAGCCGAGACCCGGGCCGATCTCCAGCACGGTGTCGTCCGGGCGGACCCCGGCCGTGCGCACGATCCGGCGCACCGTGTTGGGGTCGATGACGAAGTTCTGGCCGCGCTGCTTGGTGGGGCGCACCCCCAGGGCCCCGGCCAGCTCACGGACGTCGGCGGGCCCCAGCAGGGCCTCGCCGCCCGTAGCGCCCGCACCGGCCCCGGAGGGGGCGTCGTGGGAGGACTCGTCAGGGGGATCGGAAGGGGAATCGGCAGGGGCAGCGCTCACTGCGACAGTTTACGGCCGCACACCGGCCAGGGACTCGCCCCCCGTTTCACATAGAGCTTCTTGGCGCGCAGCGTCTGTTCCCCGGCCGGTGCGTCCTGCGGGCGCCCGCTGCCGCCGAGGCTGTGCCAGGTGTGGGTGTCGAACTGGTAGAGGCCCCCGTAGGTGCCCGTCGAGTCCACCGCGTGCGGCCGGCCGCCGGACTCGCACTGCGCCAGCCCCTGCCAGTTGAGCCCCTCGGCGCCCCGCACGGCTGCGGGCAGCTTCTTGGTGCCGACCTTGATGACCTGCGTCCGGGGTGCGCGGATCAACTCGCTGCCGGTCTCGCGCGGGCGCTGCCGGACGCCGTTGACGGTGCGCAGCTCGAAGGTGACCTTCCGCAGGCCCGTCATGCCCTGCGCCACCACGACCTCCGTGCCCTCCTGGAGATCCGGGTCGGGGCGGCGCACGGTGTGGAAGGGGATGCGCTCCTCGCGGCTCTGCTCGCTGCCCTTGATGCGCATGACCGTGATGGTCTGCCCGTCGCGCGGGAAGCTGGTGAGCGGCACGGAGGCGGTGTCCTGATCGCGCAGCGCGATCCCGGCGTCGTCGAGTGCCTCCCCGACGCTCGCCGCGTTGGTGCGCACCTGCTGTTCCCTGCTGTCCACCAGGAACGTGAGGGTCCGCTCCGTCCACACCTCCAGCTCTCTGCCGCTGCGGGGAATCGGCGCGGAGCGCGGGGCGGAGATCCGCGCGCCCGCGGCGCGCACCCCCAGCTCGCGCAGCGCGCCGCCCACCGTCTCCGCCGTCGCCCACACCTGGCGGCGGTGCCCGTCGAGCGTGAGCGCGAGGGGACGCCCGTAGCGGACGGCCACCTCGTCGCCGTGCGCCAGCGGCGCGGCCCTGCCCGGCAGCACCGTGTCGTGGCCGCCCAGCCGCACGCCCTCGTCCTCCAGCAGCTGCGTCACATCGCCCGCGAAGGTGTGCAGGGTGCGCCGCTGACCGTCCACCTCCAGCTCAACTGCCTTGTCGTAGGCGACGAAAGCCGAGGTGCCGCCCGCGAGGAACGCCACCACCAGTGCCTGGGGCAGCAGTTTGCGCAGCAGCTCGCCCTGCCCGGCGCCCCGCCTGCGCCGCCGCCGTGCCGCGGCCCGCCGCCGCTCCGCCCGCCCCCCGCGCTGACCGGGCACCCGCGCCGGACGCCCGGACACCTCCGGCCGGTACCCGTGCGGCTCGTACCCGTGCGGCTCGTACCCGTGCGGCTGGTACCCGAAGGACTCGCGGCCGTACGGCTCGTGCCCGTGGGGCTCGTACGCGTACGGCTCGTACGCGTAGGACGCGTGCTCATACGGAGCCGGGGGCGGGGGCGGGGGCGGCGAAAGGGAAGGCGGGTGGGGCGGAGGGGGCGAAGAAAGAGCAGCGAATTGCACCGTCGGCGACTGGCTCACACGTACTCCCAGCGATCCGGCCTGAGTGAGCCTGTAGGACAGGCCCGCCGGGCGGGGACTGTAGCCGAGCTTCCGTCACTCTCCCAATTCGCGTGAATACGTTGTGTCGCCGGGATGGGCCGTCCCGTGGGCGGCGGGGGCAGGGAGTCTCAGTAGCCGAACGCGCGCGCCGTGTTGGCGGCGACGTGCGTGGCCAGCGACGTCTCCGGCATGCCCAGGGTCTCGGCCATCGCGCGCAGCGTGACCGGAATCAGATAGGGCGCGTTGGGTCGACCGCGGTAGGGCGCGGGCGTCAGGAACGGGGCGTCGGTCTCCACCAGCACCAGCTCCGGGGGTGCGACGGCGAGCGCTTCGCGCAGCGGCCGGGCGTTCTTGAAGGTGACGTTCCCCGCGAAGGACATGAACCAGCCCTTCGCCGCGCACAGTTGTGCCATCTCCGCGTCGCCCGAATAGCAGTGGAAGACGGTCCGTTCGGGTGCGCCTTCCTCCGCCAGGATCCGCAGTACGTCCTGGTGCGCCTCGCGGTCGTGAATGACCAGCGCCTTGTCCAGCCGCTTGGCCAACTCGATGTGAGCGCGGAAGGAACGCTGCTGGGCCTCGACGCCCTCGGGCCCGGTGCGGAAGTAGTCCAGACCGGTCTCCCCGACGGCCAGTACCTCGGGGAGCGCGGCGAGCTTCCCGATGCCGGCCAGCGCCTCGTCCAGCAGGCCGTCGCCGCCCTCGGCGGCCAGCCGGGGCGCCTCGTTCGGGTGCAGGGCCACCGCGGCCCACACGCTCTCGTGGTCGGCGGCCACCTGCGCGGCCCAGCGCGAGCGCTCCAGATCGCAGCCGACCTGGACAAGCGTCTCCACCCCCACGGAGGAGGCCGCGGCCAGCGCTTCGGCGACGGAGGGCTCCTGCATGTCGAGATGGGTGTGCGAGTCCGCGACCGGCACCGCGAGCGGCTCGGGCAGCGGGGGCGGCTCCTGGGCGCGGGCCCGCCGCTCGATCCGCTCCGGCCGGTGAGGGCGTTCGGGCTCGGAAGGTCCTTGGGGGGCGGAGTGCGGCATGCCCGCGATGATAATTCGCGGCCGGGCGCCGCACGCGTGCCGGTGTGCGCAGGGTCCGAGCCGGTGGTGAGCGGGCCCGAGCCGGTGGTCAGGACCCGAGCCGGGCCGTCACGTACCGGGTCCTGCCGGGCCGGTACGTGACGGCCCGCCGCTCAGTGGTGCGGAAGGGCGGCCGTCGCCGTGGAGACGCGGCCGGAGCGCATGATCCGCACGGCGTGCCCGTCGCAGTAGTCGCACGTGGGCCTGGTGAGAGGGGAAGGGACGCGTTCCCCGTTCGCGTAATACACGACCAACGGCCTGCCGTCGGCATATTCGCGATGCTTTATCTCGTATTCCTGCTCCCACCCGTGCCCGCACTTCATGCAGGCGAAGGAATATGACTCGTGGACCGTGTTCCCGGTGGTCCCGGCGTTCGTGTCCATGCCGCTGTCGTGCTTCATCGCAGCTCCTTTCCCTGGGCCAGGAGGCCCACTGCCAGTGGACTCCTCCAGGGAGGCAAGCGCAGCAGCCGTGCCCTTCTATTGAGGGAGATTTTGTTGAGGCGTCAATGTGCGACCCATCGGCGAGGCATGCTCTTTGCCTTTTCGCGTGACTCCTTTACCCGGAATATACGAGCCGGAGGGGTGCCGGGAGATACATGAGCCGGGCCCGACTCGATAGCCGCGCGGCGCCCGGAGGCCAAGTATCAAGAATGCGTTAAGAATTCGCTTTCCCGGGGGCGCGGCCGCCTTGTCGGTCGCCGGCCTCATGGGTCGCGCCGGACTTGCCGCCCGCCCCGGACTTATGGGCCACCACGGCGTCGAAGACCTCCCGCTTGGGCACCGAAGCCTCCCGCGCGACCTGGGCGATGGCCTCCTTGCGCCGCTCGCCCGCCTCCTCGCGCACCGCGACCCGGCGCGCCAGCTCCGCCGCGTCCAGCTCGCCCGGATCCGGCTCCCCGGCACCCCGCACCACGACCGTGATCTCCCCGCGCACCCCCTCGGCGGCCCACTCGGCCAGCTCCTGGAGCGGGCCGCGCCGCACCTGTTCGTAGGTCTTGGTCAGCTCGCGGCACACCGCCGCTTCCCGGTCGGGGCCGAAGACCTCGGCCATCGCGCGCAGCGTGGCCTCCACCCGGTGCGGGGACTCGAAGTAGACCAGCGTGCGCCGCTCGCCGACCGCCTCGCGCAGCCTGCCGAGGCGCTCGCCCTGCTTGCGCGGCAAGAAGCCCTCGAAGCAGAAGCGGTCCACCGGCAGCCCGGAGACGGCGAGCGCCGTGAGCACCGCCGAGGGCCCCGGCACCGCCGTGACCCGTACCCCGCGCTCCACGGCGGCGGCCACCAGCCGGTAGCCGGGGTCGGAGACGGACGGCATGCCCGCGTCGGTCACCAGCACCACACGCGCCCCGCCCGCCAGCGCGTCGGCGAGCTCCGGGGTGCGGGCCGACTCGTTGCCCTCGAAGTAGGAGACGATCCGGCCCGGCGGCTCGACGCCCAGCGCCTGCGTCAGCCGGCGCAGCCGCCGGGTGTCCTCGGCCGCCACGAGGTCGGCCGCCGCGAGTTCGGCCGCGAGCCGGGGCGGGGCGTCGGAGGGGTCGCCGATGGGGGTCCCGGCCAGTACGAGCGTTCCAGTCACCCGCCCATCCTCGCAGCGGCGGCCAGGCTCCCGCGCACAGCGCCCCCCGCTATCCCTACGATGGCCCGCGTGACGACCAGTGACACCGTGGTGGACGCCCGGCAACCGCGAGGCGACCCAGACGCCCTGCCCACCTGGCAGGTCCGCCTGCGTCGCTTCGGATATGTGCCCAGGAGCCGGCCGGGCGTGGACGAGCGGCTGGTACCGCCCTTCCCCAGCCCCGAACCCCGGGTGGCGGCGGTCTTCGGGCTGTCTCCCCAGGCGGCGGTCCGGCTCGCCCGCTGGTCCGCCTGGGGCGCGCCGCTGCTGGTCGCGCTGCTGGCCGGGGTGCTGCGGTTCTGGCAACTCGGTTCGCCGCACGCGGTGATATTCGACGAGACGTACTACGCCAAGGACGCCTGGTCGCTGCTGCACCACGGCTACGAGGCCACCTGGCCGGACAAGGCCAACGACCAGATCCTCGCCGACCCGCAGCGCATCCCCCTGTCCGACCGGGGCTCCTACGTCGTCCACCCGCCGGTCGGAAAGTGGATCATCGCGCTGGGCGAGGGCCTGTTCGGCCTGCACCCCTTCGGCTGGCGGTTCATGACGGCGCTGCTCGGCACCCTCTCGGTGCTGATGCTGTGCCGTATCGGCCGCAGGCTCTTCCGTTCGACGGCGCTCGGCTGTCTGGCGGGCGCGCTGATGGCCGTGGACGGGCTGCACTTCGTGATGAGCCGCGCCGCGCTGCTGGACCTGGTGGTGATGTTCTGGGTGCTGGCGGCCTTCGGCTGTCTGCTCGTGGACCGGGACAGGACCCGCGCCCGGCTGGCCGCCGGACTGCCCCGCCGGGAGACCGAGTCGGGCCCCGGCACCGGCGATGTGCTGACCGACGCGTTCGTCGGGGACCGGGCCGGGCTGGGCTGGCGCCCCTGGCGGCTGCTGGCCGGGCTGTGTCTGGGCCTGGGCGTCGCCACCAAGTGGAACGGCCTCTACGTGCTGGCGGCCTTCGGCATCCTCACCGTGCTGTGGGACATGGGCTCCCGCCGTACCGCAGGGGCCGCGCGCCCCTTCCTCTCCGCACTGCGCAAGGACGCGCTGCCCGCCTTCGTCTCCTTGCCGATCGTGGCGCTCGGCACCTATGTGGCGTCCTGGAGCGGCTGGTTCGCCACCTCCGGCGGCTACTTCAGGGACTGGGCGGACAAGCAGGGCGCCGCGGGCCCCTGGGGCTGGCTGCCGGGGCCGCTGCGCAGCCTGTGGCACTACGAGCACGAGGTCTACGAGTTCCACGTCAACCTCACCTCGGGCCACACCTACCAGTCCAACCCGTGGAGCTGGCTGGTCCTGGGCCGCCCCGTCTCCTACTTCTACGAGTCGCCCAAGGCGGGCGAGGACGGCTGCACCGACCAGGCCAAGGGCTGTGCGCGCGAAGTCCTCGCGCTGGGCACCCCGTTGCTGTGGTGGGCGGGCTGCCTGGCGCTGCTGTACGTCCTCTACCGCTGGTTCTTCCGCCGCGACTGGCGGGCCGGCGCGATCTTGTGCGGGGTGGCGGCCGGCTATCTGCCCTGGTTCATGTACCAGGAGCGGACCATCTTCCTGTTCTACGCCGTGGTGTTCGTCCCGTTCGTCTGCCTCGCCCTGGCGATGGCCGCCGGAGCGCTCGCCGGACCACCGGGCTCCAGCGACCGGCGGCGCACGGTGGGTGTGGCGGCGGCGGGAGTCGTCGGACTGCTCATCGTGTGGAACTTCATCTACTTCTGGCCCATCTACACCGGGCAGACCATTCCGATGGACGAGTGGCGGCACCGGATGTGGTTCGACACCTGGATCTAGCCGGCCGTGTTGTCCGGGGCGCTGTCCGGGCGCGTCGCCATGGCATTCCGACGCGCCCGCACCCCCGCGCGCTCCCGTAACCGGTGTCACCGTGGGTAGTTGACGGGGCATGCACGATGAACGCACCGTAAGGGCGCCCTCCATGTTGCGGCTCGCGGTCGCCTCACTGGCCGGGACGACCATCGAGTTCTACGACTTCTTCGTCTACGGGACCGCCGCCGCACTGGTCCTGGGGCCGCTGTTCTTCCCCACCTTCTCCTCGCTCGCCGGGACGCTGGCCGCCTTCGGGACCTTCGGCGTGGGCTTCGTCGCCCGGCCGCTCGGCTCGGTGCTGTTCGGACACATCGGGGACCGGCACGGCAGACGCCCGGTCCTCCTCGCCTCGCTGCTCCTCACCGGCGCCGCCACGGTCGCGGTCGGCTGCGTGCCGACGTACGACGCGATCGGGGTGGCAGCGCCCGTGCTGCTGCTCGTCCTGCGGTTTCTCCAGGGGCTCGGGCTCGGCGGGGAGTGGGGCGGGGCCGTGCTGCTGACCGCGGAACACGCGCCCGCCGGACGGCGCGCGCTGTGGACGAGCATTCCGCAGGTGGGGCCGTCACTGGGATTCCTGCTCGCCAACGGTGTGGTGCTGGCGCTCTCGGCGACGCTGTCCGAGGCGCAGTTCGCCTCCTGGGGGTGGCGCGTGCCCTTCTGGGCGGCCGGGCTGCTGGCCCTGGCGGGGCTGTGGCTGCGCTCGTCGCTGGCCGAGAGCCCGCGCTTCCACGAGATCGAGGACCACGCGCGGGTGCCGCTCGCCGTCGTCGTGCGCGACCACTGGCGGCTCGTGCTGCTGACCGCGGGCGCGCTCGCGGTGGGCTACGCCATCTTCTACGCCGTATCGACCTGGTCCCTCGCCTACGCGACGGAACGGCTGGGCGTGAGCCGTACCGTCATGCTGACCTGCGTCATGGCCGCCGTGGTGGTGCAGGGCGTCTTGACACCCCCGGCGGCGCTGCTGGGCGACCGCTTCGGCCGGCGGCCCCTGTGCCTGGTGGGATGCGCGGCCTCGGCGCTGTGGATGTTCCCCATGGTCGCGCTGCTGGCCACCGGGGCGCCGCTGTTGATGTTCCTCGGCTTCCTGGGGGCGATGCTGTCGTTCCTCACGATGTTCGCGGTGATCGCCGCGTATCTGCCCGAGTTGTACGAGCCGCGCGTGCGCTGCACCGGGGCCGCGGTCGGCTACAACCTCGGCGGGGTCCTCGGCGGTGCGCTGACGCCGATCGTGGCGACGGCGCTCGCCGAGCGGGGCGGCCCGGTGCCCTGGGGCGTGGCCGCGTATCTCGCGGGGGTCGCCCTGCTGAGCCTGGGCTGCTTCGCACTGCTGCCGGAGACGCGTCCGGTGGGGGTGCTGACGACGGAGCCCGCAGCGGGCTGACCGGCAGGGCTGTCCGACGGGGCTGTCCGGCCGGGCACGGCCTCCGCGCCGGGCGGTTCCGCCCCCCGGTCCAAACCCCCGGAACCGGTGAATCCTGGAATTCTCATCTCCGGAATAGGGGGCTGAACGGGCATACCGGGACACGGGTGATCACGGCCGTGCTCTAGGGTGCCTCGCAACAGAACCTCGGTCGCGTCGGCCGGGGCGGGGCGGAGGGGCAGAATTCGGATGCGCGACTCTCAGAAGATGGCCGTGATCGGCGGGGTGGCCGCCGTTGTCGTCGGGCTCACCGGCGTCGGCGTCTACGCCCTCGTCGGCGGCGACGGTGACGACAAGGGGAACGGCAGCGTCGCCGCCGCCGGGGACGGCAAGGTGCCGCGCCAGATCAAGAAGGGCCCGCTCAGCGCGTCCGAAGTCCGCACCGCGGCCAAGCAGTTCCTCGGCGCCTGGTCCGCCGGCGACACCAAGAAGGCCGCAGCCCTCACCGACGATGCCGAAGCCGCCACCAAGGCCCTCACCGGCTTCCGTACCAAGGGCCACGTGAGCAAAGTCGCCCTCACCCCCCGCGCCGCCAAGGGCGAGCACGTGCCCTTCGCCGTCAGCGCCCGGATCGCCTACAAGCAACAGCGCTCCGCCTTGTCCTACACCTCCTCGCTGGAGATCGTGCGCGACAAGAAGACCGGCGAGCCCCTCGTCGGCTGGCAGCCCGCCGTGCTGCACCCCAAGCTCAAGGACGGGCAGACCATCAGGACCGACGAGTCCGGCACCCCGCCCGTCAAGGCCGTCGATCGCGACGGCGCCCCGCTCACCAAGGACGACCACCCCACGCTGGCGGGCGTCCTCGCCGACGTGGGCAAGCGCTACGGCGACAAGACCGAGGGCTCCTCCGGCGTGCAGACCCGCATCGTCGATGCCGAGGGCAAGGACCAGGACGTACTGCGCCAGCTGTCCAAGCCGACCCCCGGCGAGCTGAAGACGACCATCGACAGCACGGTGCAGACGGTCGCCGAGGCGGCCGTGCGCGGCAAGCCCAAGGCGTCGGTCGTCGCCGTCAAGCCCAGCACCGGCGAGGTCCTGGCCGTCGCCAACTCCCCGGCGAGCGGCTTCAACAGCGCGCTGATGGGCTCCCTGGCACCGGGCTCCACCATGAAGGTGATCACCGGCGAGATGCTGCTGGACAAGGGCCTGGCCTCACCCGGCAGGGTGCACCCGTGCCCGAAGTACTTCACGCACGGCGGCTTCAAGTTCCAGAACGACGACAAGTTCGACATCAAGAACGGCACCTTCGCGCAGAGCTTCGCGCGCTCGTGCAACACCGCGTTCCTCTCCCAGGCCCCCAAGCTGAAGAACGACGACCTCACCAAGGAGGCGCGTGACGTCTTCGGCATCGGCCTGAACTGGAAGACCGGCACGAGCACATTCGACGGCGGCGTGCCGGTGCAGTCCGGCGCGCAGATGGCGGCCTCCCTCATCGGCCAGGGCGCGGTGCGGATGAACCCGCTCACCATGGCGTCCGTCTCCGCGACGGTGCAGAGCGGCACCTTCAGGCAGCCGGTGCTGGTGCCCGCCTCGCTGGACAACCGCACCCTGGCCAAGGCCCCCCGGACGATGAAGCCGCAGGTCAACAAGGACCTCAAGTCCCTGATGAGGACCACGGCGCTCAGCGGCACCGCGGCCGACGCGCTGAAGGGGCTCAGCGGCGACGTCGGCGGCAAGACCGGCTCGGCGGAGGTGGACGGCCAGAAGAAGCCGAACGCCTGGTTCACCGCCTACCGCGGCGACTTGGCCGCGGCGGCGGTCGTCCCGGCCTCCGGCCACGGCGGCGATTTCGCCGGCCCCGTCGTCCGCAAGGTGCTCGACACCGCGGGCTGAGGGCTCGGTTCCCCCAGGGGTGACGAGGGACACTGCCCCGCGCGTTCACCGGGCGGTAGCGTCCCGTTCATGACACAACACACCGTCGCCCGCCCCCGCTTGGAGGCGACACCCCCTGCCCCCGCCGCCGACGCCACCCCCGTGGAGGTGCGGGAGGCGACCGCCTCCTTCGCCGAGTGACCCCGGCAGTCGTCGCCGCGGTCCTGGTAGCGGCACTCACCCACGCGAGCTGGAACGCCCTCGCCCACGGCATCCGTGACCAACTGCTCGCCTTCACCCTCGTCGGGGGCGGCGGCACCCTGTGCGGACTGCTCCTGGCGTGCTTCGCCCCGCTGCCCGCCGCGGCTGCCTGGCCCGCCCTGCTGGCCTCGGTCCTGCTGCACGTCCTCTACCAGATGCTGCTCATGCGCTCCTTCCAGATGGGGGAGTTCGGGCAGATGTATCCCATCGCCCGGGGTACGGCGCCGCTCGTCGTCACCGTGCTGGCCGCCGTCTTCGTGCACGAACTGCCCGGCGGATGGCAGATCGCGGGCGTGCTGCTCAGCTCCGCCGGGCTCGTGGGCGTCGCGCTGTGGGGGCTGCGCGGCCGGCGGGCCGACGGCGCGCCCTCCCAGTGGCCCGCGCTGACCGCCGCCGTGTGCACCGGGCTCGCCATCGCCTCGTACACCGTCGTGGACGGCGTGGGCGTCCGGGCCTCGGGAACCACACTCGGCTACATCGCCTGGCTGATGGCCCTGGAGGGCCTGGCCATCCCCGCCTACGCCCTCGCCACCCGGCGCGGTGCGCTGGCCGCCCAACTGCGGCCCGTCGCGCTGCGCGGCCTGCTGGGCGGCGTGTTGTCGGTGGCGGCCTACGGGCTCGTGCTGTGGGCGCAGACCCGCGCGCCGATGGCGCCGGTGGCGGCGCTGCGGGAGTCGTCGATCATCGCGGGGGCCGCCATCGGCGCGCTCTTCTTCAAAGAGCGCTTCGGCTGGCCGCGTACCGCCGCTTCGGTGCTGATGGTCGGCGGTATCGCCCTGATGCTCCACGGTGGCTGAGCCACAGGGTTCTGGTCCCGGGGTCGGGGGAGCCCCTGTCGGTGATTCGCGGGGCGCGGGTGCGTGGTGGTTGTTCGCGCAGTTCCCCGCGCCCCTTCGGGGGCGCTCCCACAGGTGCGGGAATCGGGGTCGTCCGGGCGGGGCTACCCTGGGGGCTGCCCCCTACAGGAGTGAGATGGCTGTCAATCTCGTCAATCTGGAAGCCGTCGACAAGGTGCACGGCACCCGCGCCCTGCTCGACGCCGTTTCGCTCGGTGTCAGCGAAGGCGACAGGATCGGCGTCGTGGGCCGGAACGGCGACGGCAAGACCACCCTCATCCGGGTCCTCTCCCGGCTGGAGGAGCCGGACAAGGGCCGGGTGACGCACTCGGGCGGGCTGCGCCTGGCGGTGCTGGCCCAGCACGACGCGCTCGATCCGACCGCGACCATCCGGCACGAGGTCATCGGCGACATGGCCGACCACGAGTGGGCGGGCGACGCCAAGATCCGCGACGTGCTCACCGGGCTGTTCGGCGGCCTGGAGCTGCCCGGCTTCCCGCAGGGCCTGGACACCGTGATCGGCCCCCTCTCCGGAGGCGAGCGCCGCCGCATCGCGCTGGCCAGGCTGCTGATCGGCGAGCAGGACCTCATCGTGCTGGACGAGCCGACCAACCACCTCGACGTCGAGGGCATCTCCTGGCTCGCGGGCCATCTGCGCAACCGCCGCTCCGCGCTGGTGTGCGTCACGCACGACCGCTGGTTCCTCGACCAGGTGGCGACCCGCATGTGGGACGTGCAGCGCGGCGCCGTGCACGAGTACGAGGGCGGCTATTCCGACTACGTGTTCGCCCGCGCGGAGCGCGAGCGCATCGCGGCCCAGGAGGAGTCCAAGCGGCAGAACCTCATGCGCAAGGAGCTGGCCTGGCTGCGGCGCGGCCCGCCCGCGCGCACGAGCAAGCCGCGCTTCCGTATCGAGGCCGCGAACGCGCTGATCGAGGAGGAGCCGCCGCCCCGGGACACCACGGAGCTGATGGCCTTCGCCAACTCGCGGCTGGGCAAGACGGTCTTCGACCTGGAGGATGTGACCGTACAGGTCGGCGCGTCCGAGCCGTCGGCCGCGCCGCCACGGGTGCTGATCGAGCACCTGACCTGGCAGCTCGGCCCGGGCGACCGGATCGGCCTGGTGGGGGTCAACGGCGCGGGCAAGACCTCGCTGCTGCGCGCCCTCGCCGACACCGCGCGCACCCGGGGCGAGGAGCCCTCGCCGCTGGTGACCGGGGGGCGGATCAAGGTCGGCAAGACGGTGAAGCTCGCCTACCTCTCCCAGGAGGTCGCCGAGCTGAAGCCGACACTGCGCGTGCTGGAGGCGGTCGAGGCGGTGCGCTCGCGCGTCGATCTGGGCAAGGGGCGCGAGATGACGGCCTCGCAGCTGTGCGAGAAGTTCGGCTTCGTCAAGGAGAAGCAGTGGACGCCGGTCGGTGACCTGTCCGGCGGCGAGCGCCGCCGGCTCCAGATCCTGCGGCTGCTGATGGACGAGCCGAACGTGCTGTTCCTGGACGAGCCCACCAACGACCTGGACATCGAGACCCTGACCCAGCTGGAGGACCTGCTCGACGGCTGGGCCGGATCGCTGGTGGTCATCTCCCACGACCGGTACTTCGTGGAGCGCACCACCGACCGGGTCTACGCGCTGCTGGGTGATGCCACGCTGCGGATGATGCCGCGCGGTATCGACGAGTACCTGGAGCGCAGGGCGCGGGTCTCGGCCCGCGAACAGGCCCCGGCACGCGGAGGATCGGGCTCCGCCGCGCCGGTCACCGCGTCGGCCGCTCCGTCTTCGGCCTCGGCCGCGCCGTCGTCCCCGGCTTCTTCCTCTTCTTCCTCTTCTTCCTCCTCCTCTTCCTCGGCGCCCGTGCTCTCGCGGGCCGCGCAGAAGGAGATGCAGCGCATCGAGCGCCAGGTGGAGAAAGCGGAGCAGCGCGAGGCCGGGCTGCACGATCAGCTGGCCGAGCACGCCACCGACTTCGAGCGGGTGGCCGAACTCGACGCCGAGCTGCGCGAGGTCCGCGCCCGCCGGGAGGAACTGGAGTCGCGCTGGCTGGAGTTGGCCGAGTCGGGCGGGGACTGAGGCGGGGATTGGGTCGGGTTGGTGCGGGCGGGGCCTGCGAGGGGTCTCGGGGCCGATGGTAGAAAGACCCGCACTCATCTGTTCGATGGCGGTTCGCACGTCCGGTCCGGTTGACCCTGTGGAGGCTCAGCGGCGGGCGCGGCCGGCCCGCTCTCCCACACCGAGGGACTCCCATGACGCAGCCCCCGCCCCCACCGCCGCCGAACCAGCCGCCGAACCAGCCGCCGAACCCTCCGCACCAGCAGCCGGGCCCGTACGGGCCGCCGCCGCAGGGCCAGCCCCCGTACGCGCAGTCGCCGTACGCCCAGCCCTCGTACCCCCGGTCCCCGTACCCCCAGGCCCCCTACGGCCCGCCCCCGCACGCACCCGCGCCCGGCGGCGGTGCCGGTGGTGGCAGCGGCGGCAGCCGTCCCGGTTCCCGCGTTCTGGGCATCATCGCCGCCGTGGTCGCCGTCGTGCTGGTGGCGGGAGGCATATGGATGTTCTCCGGTGACGACGAGGACGGCGGGGGCGGGGGCGGCGACGGCGAGGGTGCGGCTGTCGCCGGGGGCAAGCCCGCCGAGCAGCTCTTCAAGCTGGACGCACCCGAGACCCATGTGAAGGACACCCAGGGCGCGGACGGCAGTTGGGCCACCGGGAAGGTCTACGCGAAGTCCACGATCAACGCCGTCGAGGGCTACGCCGTCCCCAGCGGCAAGCGGGCCTGGCGCCTGCCGCTCGACGGCCCGGTGTGCGCCGCCTCGCCGCACATGACCGGCGCCCATCTCACGGCCGTCGCCTACGAGAAGGGCAGCGGCGGCTGCAACACCGTCGCCGTCTTCGACGTCGGCACGGGCGACAAGGTGTGGAGCAAGCCGATCCCCAAGGGCGAGCACATCTTCGGCGGCGGCATGACGAACCTGACCGTCGCCGAGGACACCGTCGCCATCTCCTGGATCGGCGGCTACGCCGCCTTCGACATCAAGGGCGGCCCGCCGCTGTGGAAGAGCAAGGAGACCGGCGAGAGCTGTGAGCACGGCAGGTACGGCGGCGGTGCGAAGCTGATGGCCGTCCTGGAGTGCGGTGACGGCGACTCGCTGAGTGTCAACCGGCTCGACCCCAGGACCGGTCAGTCCACCTGGGACGTCAAGCTGCCCCGGGAGATCGAGGACTGGCAGTCCGTGCGGATCGTCGACACCGACCCGGTGGTCCTGGTGCTCGGGACGGGCGACTCCACGGCTTCGGAGGTCATGACCGTCGACGACCAGGGGAAGATCGCGGCCACCTTCAGCCTCGGCAAGCGCTATGAGCCCGGCTGCGGGCTCGGCACTGTGGGCAGTGAGGCGTGCTTCAACGTCCTGGCGACCGACGACAAGGTGTATGTCGCCACCGAGGCCCGGCCCGTTTCCGGCTCGGGCATCGGCGAGACCAACGACGTCATGGCCTTCGACTTCCACACCGGCAGGACCAAGTGGAAGTCGAGCGCCGCCGACGAGCGCGAGATCTACCCCGTCGCGGTCGAGGGCGGCAAGCCGATCGCCTACCTGCCCCCGACCTTCGACAAGGGCGGCGAGGTCGTCAGCCTGGATCCGGCCGACGGAAAGCAGCACGGGCTGCTCAAGCTGCCCGACGAGACGGCCAAGGCGCAGGGCCACTTCCTCGTGCCGGGCGTCGGCTACAGCCCGCCGGTGCTCTACGACCGCGGCCGGCTCTTTCTCCAGAAGGGCATGCTGAGCGGGAAGGGCGACACGGACAAAGCCTTCGTCATGGCCTTCGGGCCCCGCTGAGGCGCTGAGCCGGCTGAGGCGCTGAGCCGAGGGGCCGCGGCGGCGTACTGAGCTGAGGGCGGCGGCGCGGCGCTGAGCGGCCTGATGAGCGCCGAGGGTTCCGGTCCGGCCTCGACTTGGTGACCCCGGGGGAACCGCGCCGTGGGCTGTCCGTGTCCGATGGTAGAAAGAACTTCCGCTCAGTTGTCTGCCGTTGGCGGGCCAAATGTCCGATTCGCTCGACCCTACGGGGGTTTGAGGGTCAGGGCGTCCGGTCTGCCCGTACCGAGGGAATCGTTCATGTCGCAGCCGCCGCCTCCGCCGCCCAGCCAGCCTCCATCGGGCGGCTACGGCGCGCCGCAGGAGCCGACTCAGGGGCAGCCGCCGTCTTACGGCTACCCCCAGCAGCCGGGCCAGGCGCCGCCCCCGCCGCAGCAGCCTCCGCAGTCCCCCGGCACGCCCCCGCCGGCGCCCGGCACCCCGCCGCCGGGGGGCGGCCCGTACGGCCAGCAGCCTCCGGCCGGTTACGGATACCCGCAGGGCCAGCCGCAGCCGGGTTACGGATATCCGCAAGACCAGCAGCAGCCCGGTTACGGATACCCGCAGACGCCGGGTCAGGCCCCCACCTCGCCCCCGTACGGCGGCCCGCAGACGCCCCCGCCGCCCGGCCCCTACGGGCAGCAGGGCCCCGGCGCCTTCCCGTACGGCAATCCGGCGGGCCCGGCGGGTCCGGCGCCCGGTGGCGGCGGCAAGAACAACTCCAAGATCATCGCGATCGTCGCCGCCGTGGTCGCGGTGGTGCTGGTGGCCGGGCTCGGCGTCTTCTTCCTGGCGAAGGACGACGACGACAAGAAGGACGAGTCCAAGGGCGGCGGCGGTACGTCCTCCCAGGGGGACCCCAACGCCAAGCCGAAGAACACCAGCGGCAGGCAGATCGTCGATCTGAAGGCGCCGGACGTCAACGACGTCACCACGGTCACGGGCTCCTGGGCGACGGACAAGGTGTACGCCAAGTCCTCGGTCCAGGAGATCATCGTCCAGGATCTGCGGACGAAGAAGCAGTCCAAGATCTCCCTCAAGGGCAATGTGTGCGCGGCCTCCAACGGCATGACGAAGGACCACAAGGTGGCCGTCGTCGTGCAGGAGACCATCTCCAACAGCGCGGACTGCACCCGCATGGTGATCGTCGACCTGGACAAGAAGGCCATCGCCTGGGACAAGACGATGCCCAACTCCGACACCCGCAGCAACGAGAACGTGGCCATCAGCGGGGACACGGTGGCCTCCGCGTGGATCGGCGGCTCGGTCGGCTACAAGATCTCGACCAAGAAGAAGCTGTGGGAGGCCAAGCCCAGCAACTGCCGTGACACCGGATACCAGGGCGGCAAGTCGCTGGTCGTGGTCGTCGAGTGCGGCCGTGATCTGGACAACCCGGAGGTCTCGGTCCAGAAGCTGGATCCGGACACGGGCAAGGCGAAGTGGAAGTACGAGCCCCCCAAGGGCGTCAAGAACGTCCGGGTGGCCTCCACCGACCCGATGGTGCTGGTGGCCGGCGCGGGTGACGAACTGGCCAGCGATGTCTTCTCCATCGGCGAGGACAAGAAGCTGAAGGCCAAGATCTCCCTGGGCAAGCGCTACAACAAGCCCTGTGAGCTGGAGGTGGACGGCTGCTACGGCATGGCGGTCGGTCCCGACGCGATCTACCTGTCCACGGCCGAGCACCCGGGCAAGTCCGAGTACGGTGACACCAACGAGATCATGGCCTTCGACATCAACACCGGCGACACCAAGTGGAAGGCGGCGGCCGGCGAGAAGCGGACGATCATCCCCTTCAAGATGCAGGGCCGGAACGTCCTCGGCTACAAGCCGCCCTCCTACGACTCGGGAGGCCAGGTCGTCACGATCGATCCGAAGCACGGCAAGCAGACGAAGCTCCTCCAGATGCCCGTCTCCGACATAGGCAAGGGCGAGCAGTCCTTCTCCGTGGACGCGTACTCCGTGGACACGCAGATCGTCTTCGAGCACAACAGGCTCTTCCTCGACGACAAGCTGATCTCCGAGCGCAGGCCCAGCCAGGAGGAGACGCCGCGGCTGGCCGTCGGCTTCGGCGCGGACTGACCCCGGGGGAGACCTTCTCCCCGCTGAGACCGTCTCGCCTGTCGCAGGAACCCGGCCCGTCACAGACCCCTGTGGCGGGCCGGGTTCCTGCCGTATACGGGGCCGGGTGGCCCCTGCGGTGGCCAAGTGCCGCTCCAGAGGGGCTCGTTCCGGCCCTCCGTCGGGGATTTCGCCTCGTAAGGGGCGCGGAACGGCGAGTGAGCGTGTAGCTTCCCGGAGCAGGAGAGAAGGGCTGCGCCTGGGGGGTGCCGGCCCTTCAAGGCGTGTGGGGGGAGCTTCAATGAGCGTACGGCTCATGGTGGTCGACGACCATCGGCTGCTCGCCGAGGCCCTTGCCTCGGCGCTCAAGCTGCGCGGCCACCGCGTACTGGCTGCTGCCGCACCCAGCGGCGGGGCCGCCGAACTGGTCATCAGCAGGGCGCCCGAGGTGTGCCTGCTGGGGACGGCGACACCCGCGGAGGCCGGGGCCTTCGACCCGGTGGTGCGGATCAAGAGGGAGAAGCCGCAGATCGCGGTGGTCGTGCTCGGCCCGGTGCCCAGCCCGCGCGGGATCGCCTCCGCCTTCGCGGCGGGGGCGTCCGGCTATGTGCGGCACGACGAGCGGATCGAGGGCGTGGAGCGCGCGATGGTCAAGGCCCGCGCGGGGGAGGCGGCCGTCGCGCCGCAGCTTCTCCAGCAGTCCTTCGCCGAACTGCTCAATCCGGCCGCCGAGCCGGACGACGAGGGGGTGCGGCTGTTGCAGATGCTGACCCCGCGCGAGGTGGAGGTGCTGGTGCGGGTCGCCGAGGGGGAGGACACCCGGCTCATAGCCGCCGGCATGGGCATCGCGCCGAGTACCGCGCGCACCCATGTGCAGCGCGTGCTCATGAAGTTGGGGGTCGGCTCGCGGCTGGAGGCCGCCGCGCTGGCGGCCCGTACGGGGCTGCTGGAGCGGGCGGCCGGGGCCGGGGGTGCGCGCGAGTAGCGCATCCCCGGCCCCGGGTGCCGGGGCACCGGTCACCGGGTCACCGGGCACCATCGGCGCCGCGTCACCGGTTCAGGGGGTTACGGATTCACCGGCTCACTCCTGGGTGCCGCCCGCATCGGCCGGCGCCTCCTCGGGCGCCGGCGGCGGGATGGTCGGGCTCAGCCGCAGCCACAGGAGGAAGACCAGGCCGAGGATCAGCATGGCGATGCCGGTCCACAGGTTGATGTTGATGTCCTGTGCCTTCTTCAGGTCCGCGTCGGAGGCGAAGATCCCCGCGATGGTGACGATCACGCCGTAGACCACGAACAGGCCGCCGATGATGCGGCGTACGTCGAACAGGCGGGCCGCCGTCTCCGAGCGCCGCTCCAGGTCCTCGACCTCGCGGGCCATCCGCTGGGCCGCGGACTCCGCCTCCGGCGGCTCCGACTCCGGGCCGGGCTGTGTCTGTGCCCCGTCGTGGGGGCTGTTCTTGTCGCTCATAGCGCTTCAGCTTCCTTCGCTGTTCAGAAGGAGAAGGGGATGTAGCAGAGGGCGGCCAGGACGATGGCACCCCAGCCCAGCAGGGCCGGCTTGCGGTACCACGCGTCGTCGCCCTCGGCGGGCGGCTCGGCGAGGCCGGGCGAGACCGTGCCGTAGACCAGCCCTGCCAGCTGCTCGGCGGGCTTGGGCTTGGTGACCAGGGTGACCACGAACATCACGACGGCGCCGACGACGAAGGCCACGATCGAGGAGACGAAGTTGGCCCCCTGGTCGCTGGGGATCGAGATGATGCCCTGCTTGTAGAACCAGAAGTAGTTGACCATCGCCGCGACGGTGCCGGACAGCAGCCCCCAGAAGCCGGCCGCCGGGGTGGTCCGCTTCCAGAACATGCCGATGATGAAGACCACGAACAGCGGGACGTTGAAGAAGGAGAACAGCGTCTGGAGGTAGTTCATGATGTTGCTGAACGAGGACGCGATGAACGCGGTCCCCATGCCGATCAGCACGCCGATGACGGTGACGGTCCTGGCCGTCTTGACGTAGTACTCGTCGGGCTTGTCCTTCTTCAGGTACGCCGCCCAGATGTCGTTGGTGAAGACGGTGTTGAAGGAGGAGATGTTGGCCGCCATGCCCGCCATGAACGCGGCGAGCAGGCCGGTGACGGCGATGCCCAGCACACCGTTGGGCAGCAGGTCGCGCATCAGCACCGGAATGGCGTGGTTGTAGTCCAGGCCGCTGCCGGGCTTGCCCAAGGAGGGCTCCATCACCAGCGCGATCAGGCCGGGGACGACCACGACAGCCGGGATGAGGATCTTGGGGAAGGCGGCGATCAGCGGGGTGCGCTTGGCGGCGGAGAGGTTCTTGGCCGACAGGGCGCGCTGGACCTCGGCGAAGTTCGTCGTCCAGTAGCCGAAGCTCATCACGAAGCCCAGGCCGAGCACGATCGTCAGCCAGTTGGCGCCCAGCGGGTTGGAGGAGCCGATTCCGGTTCCCTCCCACGCGGTCATGAAGGCACCGCCGTGCTTGCCGGTGAGGCTGTCGCTCATGCCGCCCCAGCCGCCGACCCGCTTGAGACCCACGATGGTCAGCGGGATGAGCGCGGCCAGGATCACGAAGAACTGGAGCACCTCGGTGTAGATCGCCGAGGAGAGGCCGCCGAGGGTGATGTAGGCGAGCACGAACAGGCCCGCGACCACGATCGAGACCCACAGCTCCCAGCCCAGCAGCGCCTCCAGGACGATGGCGAGCGCGTAGAGGTTCACGCCCGCGATCAGTACGGCGGAGACGGCGAAGATCACCGAGCTGAGCAGGTGGGAGGAGGGCCCGAAGCGGTGCAGCAGGAACTCGGGGACCGAGCGGACCTTCGAGCCGTAGTAGAACGGCATCATCACCAGGCCGAGGAAGACCATGGCCGGTACGGCACCGATCCAGTACCAGTGCACGGTGTAGGCGCCGTACTGGGCGCCGTTGGCGGCCATGCCGAGGATCTCGGTGGCGCCGAGGTTGGCGGCGACGAACGCCAGGCCGGTGATCCACGCGGGGAGGGACCGGCCGGAGAGGAAGAAGTCGAGGCTGGTCTTCACGCTGCGCCGGGCGGCGAAGCCGATCCCGAGCACGACCGCGAAGTAGATGCCAAGGATTGTGTAATCGAGTCCGTTGGTGGGGAGCCGTAGCCCTTCGGCCAGGTGCAACATGGGTCACTCGCTTCATTGCGCGATCGGAACGGACGGAAAGCTACCTCCGATCGTTCACGTTCTGAAAGGACGTGTTGCTGGAGTTTGTTTGATTGTGATGAATACGGGGCTCTTCACGAACGTTTTGTGTCAGATGCGAAGTTTGCGAACGCGGAGCCACAGAGCACCGGGCGATGTCACATCTGTTGGCCCGTGATTCTTTGTGTGTGATTATGTTGAGGTCCAGGAACGAGGAGTACCTGAGTGAAGAAGACCTCACACCGCCTTGCCGACGGCCGCGAGATCATCTACTACGACCTTCGCGACCCCGCCGGCTCCGCGGATCCCGCCGGCTCCGCGGATCCCGCCGACTCCGCCGAAGCTGCCGGCCCGGCCGCCCGTACCGCCGTGGACGAGCGCCCCCTGCCGCCCATGGGAGCGCACTCCCAGATCCGCCACGACCCGCTGCTGGACGAGTGGGTCGGCATCACCGCCCACCGCAACGCCCGCACCTACCACCCGCCGGCCGACGAGTGCCCGCTGTGCCCCTCCCGCGAGGGACGGATGAGCGAGATCCCCGAACCCGGCTACGACGTCGCGGTGTTCGAGAACCGCTTCCCCTCCTTCCGCGGCGCACCCGGCACGGCAAAGACCGAGGACGCGGCGGGCCTCTTCCGGCACGCGCCGGGCGCCGGCCGCTGTGAGGTCGTCAGCTTCACCTCCGACCACCGGGCCTCCTTCGCCGACCTCACCGAGGAGCAGGCCCGCCTCGTCCTGGACGTGTGGACCGACCGTACGGCGGCCCTGGCCGGGGAACCCGGGGTCGAGCAGGTGTACTGCTTCGAGAACCGGGGCGAGGAGATCGGGGTCACCCTCTCCCACCCGCACGGCCAGATCTACGGCTACCCGTTCACCACCCCGCGCACCGACCGCATGCTGCGCTCCGTGGCCGCCTACGGCTCGGGCCCCGGCGGCGCCAACCTCTTCGACGACCTGGTCGCCGCCGAACTGGCCTCCGGCGAGCGGGTCGTACTCGACGGCGAGCACTGGACCGCGTTCGTGCCCTACGCCGCGCACTGGCCCTACGAGGTGCACCTCTACCCCAAGCCGCGGGTGCCCGACCTCCTCGCGCTGGAGGAGCCGGCCCGCGCGGAGTTCCCCGGCATCTACCTGGAACTTCTTCGCCGCTTCGACCGTATTTTTGGAGAGGGCGAGCCGCGCACCCCCTATATCGCCGCCTGGCACCAGGCGCCGTTCGGACGCGGACACCGTCCCGAGCGGGCCCCGCGGGAGGAGTTCGCGCTGCACCTGGAGCTGTTCACCATCCGGCGCGCTCCGGGAAAGCTGAAGTTCCTCGCGGGCTCCGAGTCCGGCATGGACGCGTTCATCAACGATGTGCCACCGGAGGCGGCGGCAGAACGACTGCGAGAGGTGGCAACCCCATGAGCAAGTACCTGGTGACCGGCGGCGCCGGATACGTCGGCAGCGTCGTGGCGGCGCACCTGCTGGAGGCCGGACACGCGGTGACCGTGCTCGACGACCTGGACACCGGCTTCGCCGAGGGCGTGCCCGGCGGCGCCGAGTTCGTCGAGGGCCGCATCCAGGACGCGGCCCGCGTCCTGGACAGCTCCTACGACGGGGTGCTGCACTTCGCCGCGCACTCCAAGGTCGGCGAATCCGTGGAGCATCCGGAGAAGTACTGGCGCAACAACGTCGGCGGCACCGGCGACCTGCTCGCCGCCATGCGCGGTGCCGGGGTGGGCCGGCTCGTCTTCTCCTCCACGGCCGCCGTCTACGGCGAGCCCGAGCACACCCCCATCACCGAGACCGACCCCGCCGCGCCCACCAGCCCCTACGGCGCCTCCAAGCTCGCCGTGGACCACATGCTCGACGGCGCGTGCACCGCACACGGGCTGGCCGCCGCCTCCCTGCGCTACTTCAACGTCGCGGGCGCCTACTTCGCCGCCGACGGCACCGCCTACGGCGAGCGCCACGACCCCGAATCCCACCTGATCCCGCTCGTCCTCCAGGTCGCCCAGGGCCGCCGCGAGGCCATCTCCGTCTACGGGGACGACTACCCCACCGACGACGGCACCTGTGTGCGCGACTACATCCACGTCGCCGACCTCGCCCGCGCCCACCTGCTCGCCCTGGACGCGGTCACCCCGGGCGAGCACCTGGTGTGCAACCTCGGCAACGGGAACGGCTTCTCCGTACGCGAGGTCATCGAGACCGTCCGCAAGGTCACCGGGCACCCTGTGCCCGAGACGGTCGCCCCGCGCCGGGCCGGCGACCCCGCCGTGCTGGTGGCCTCCGCCGAGCGGGCCCGGCAGCGGCTGGGCTGGCACCCGGAGCGCGCCGCGCTCGACGGCATCGTCGAGGACGCCTGGCGCTTCGCGCGGTCCGCGACGGCGGGTGAACGATGAGCTTCCGCGAGGTCTACGGCACCGCCCCCGAGGGCACCTGGGAGGCGCCCGGCCGCGTCAACCTCATCGGCGAACACACCGACTACAACGAGGGGTTCGTCCTGCCCCTCGCCCTCGCACACACCTGCCGCGTGGAGGCCGCGCGCCGCGACGACGGAGTGCTGCGGCTCCACTCGGCCGACGTCGAGGAAGGCGTCGTCCAACTCCGCGCCGAAGAGCTGGCCCCCGGGGCCCCAGAGGGCAACTGGGCCGCGTACCCGGCAGGCGTCGTGTGGGCGATGCGCGAGGCGGGGCTTCCCGTGGGCGGCGCCGATCTGCACTTCACCTCCACCGTCCCGGTCGGCGCCGGACTCTCCTCCTCGGCGGCCCTGGAGGTCGCCACGGCGAGCGCGCTGGACGGCCTCCACGGCCTGGGCCTGAGCCCCGAGCGGATCGCCCGGCTGAGCCAGCGCGCCGAGAACGCGTTCGTGGGCGTACCCAGCGGGATCATGGACCAGATGGCCTCCGCCTGCTGCACCGAGGGCCACGCCCTCCACCTCGACACCCGCGACCTCACCCAGCGCCAGGTCCCCTTCGACCTGGCGGCCCAGGGGCTGCGGCTGCTCGTGGTGGACACCCGCGTCAAGCACGCGCTCGGCGACGGCGCGTACGCCGAGCGCCGCGCCGGCTGTGAGGAGGGGGCGCGCACGCTGGGCGTGCCCGCGCTGCGCGACATCGCGTACGCCGAACTGCCCGGCGCGTTGGAGCGCGTGGCGGATCCGGTCGTGCGCCGCTACGTGCGGCATGTGGTCACCGAGGACCAGCGGGTCGAGCGGGTCATCGCGCTGCTGGACGCGGGGGAGACCCGCGCCGTCGGCCCCCTGCTCACCGAGGGCCACGCCTCCTTGCGGGACGACTTCCAGGTCTCCAGCCCCGAACTCGACCTGGCCGTCGCCACGGCCGACGAGGCGGGGGCACTCGGCGCCCGGATGACCGGCGGCGGCTTCGGCGGCTCGGCGATCGTCCTGCTGGCCCAGGAGCGGCTCAAGGCCGTCGAAGAAGCGCTGAACTCGGCTTTCGCGGCGGCGGGTTACCCGCAGCCGCACCTTTTCGAGACCACCCCGGGCGCCGGAGCGCGACGAGTCTGAGACGCTGCGTCAAACGAGTTTCGCCATTTGCCTTCCCTTGACACACCCCAGCCGTACTCTGAATCTACGCACAGCATCCGGTGGGGGCCGGTGCTGATCAGGGGGCGAGACAGCCGGGCAGTCGCCCGGGAGCGGGACGAGCGGAGCGCGACGGCCATCGTGGCGCGGCGTGGCCCGCACCCGGCGCCGTGCCCGCACTGCCAGGGGGTGCCATGCAACGTATTCGGGTGCTGGTGGTCGACGATCACCGGATCTTCGCCGAGTCCTTGGCCGCCGCGCTCGCGGCGGAACAGGACGTCGAAGTGGGCGCCGCGGGAAGCGGCGCCGCGGCGATGCGCCATCTTGAGCGCGGGGCGGCGGAAGGGCGCCGCTTCGACGTGCTGCTGGTCGATGCCGATCTCGGCGCGCCCCTGCACGCGTCGGCGGCCCTCGGACCGCCGGCCGGTGGCCTGCCGCCCGGCGCCGGGCTTCCGTCTGCCGGTGGCCTGCCGCCCGGCACCGGGCTTCCGCATGCCGGTGGCCTGCCGCCCGGTGCCGGGCTTCCGTCTGCCGGTGGCCTGCCGCCCGGTGCCGGGCTTCCGTCTGCCGGTGGCCCGGCCATGGGTGCCGCCGGTGGCCCAGCCGGTGGCCCGCCTGCTGGAGGCAGCGTCAATGGTGAGGCGCCGGGTCCCGGCAAGCCGCTGAGCACCCTGGAGGACGCGGCGCCGGCTGCCGCGGACCCCGCCGGGGGCCTGCCCCTGGTGGCGCGCGTCCGCGCCGAGTACCCGCAGGTGCGCACCGTCGTCCTCGCCGAGCGCGACGACCCCCGGCACGCCGCGGCGGCCCTTCAGGCGGGCGCGGGCGGCTGGGTCGCCAAGGACTGTTCCCTCTCCCGCCTCCTCCAGGTCATCCGCGGCGTCCTCAAGGACGAGACACACCTGCCGCCCGCCCTGCTGACCGGCGTCCTCAAGGAGTTGACCGCCACCCGCAAGCACCGCACCGAGAGCGAACGCCTCGTGGAATCGCTCACCCCGCGCGAGCGGGAGGTGCTGCGGTGCATGGTCGCGGGGCTGGGCCGCAAGGCCGTCGCGGAGCGGCTGTACCTGTCCCCGCACACGGTACGGACGCACATGCAGAACGTGCTGGGCAAGCTGGGTGTTCACTCGACGTTGGCCGCTGTCGCGTTAGCGCGGCGGGCGGGGGTGGGGCCCGCGGAGTTGGAGGCGGCGGGGGTGCGGTGATGCTGGTTCGCCGGGGTGCGGGAGCGAAGGGGGTCAGGAGGTCGCCTTGCTCACGCTCCAGCCGCCGTCCACGACCAGGCTGGAGCCGGTGATGTACGAGGCATCCTCGGAGAGCAGGAAGGCGATGGTCGCCGCGACCTCGTCGGGCCGCCCGTGCCGGCCGATGACGGTCGCCTCCGCGGTGCGCCGGCGCTCTTCCTCCGGCAGTTCGTCCCAGGCGCGCGTCATGACGGGGCCCGGCAGGACCGAGTTGACGCGGACGTGCGGGCCGTAGTCCACGGCGAGTTGGCGGCCGAGTCCGGCCAGGCCGGCCTTGGTCGCCGCGTAGGCGGGGCGGCCCGGCAGTCCGACGAGCGCCTGGACGGAGGAGGTCAGCACGATCGCGCCCTGCCGCTCGCGCAGGTCGGCGACGCAGGCCCGGACGCCGAGGAACGCGCCGGTCAGGTTGACCCCGAGCTGGGCCTCCCACTCGCGCAGGCCGATCGCGTGCGCGGGGCCGTGGGCGGTGAGGGCGGCGTTGCTGACCAGCCCGTCCACCGGGCCGAAGCCCTCGCGCGCGGTGCGTACGGCACGGTCCCAGGCGGGCTCGTCGGTGACGTCGCCGAGTACGAAGGCGGCGTGGCCGCCGGACGCGGTGATCTCCCGCGCGGTGCGGTGGGCCCCGGCCTCCTCGTTGTCGAGGATGACCACCGCGGCTCCCTCGTCCGCCAGCCGGTGCGCGGTGGCGGCGCCTATCCCCGCGCCACCGCCGCTGACGATGACCGTACGTCCCTCGAACCGCGCGCCCATGGTCATGCGCGCGATGGTACGGGGATGACGGGCGCGCGAACAGGGCGGCGCTGGGGGCGCTGTGCGGGGTGCCTTGCCGGTCTTTGTGCGTGGGGGAGGGGTCAGGTCGGGATGTTGTCGAACGGTGCCGTCAACTGGCGCAGCAGCGAGGCGAGTTCGCCGCGCTGCAAGGGGGACAGCTCGGCGAGGATCGCCCGTTCCTGGTCGAGGAGTCCGGCCAGGGCGCTGTCGCCGCGGTCGCGGCCCTCGGGGGTGAGCCGGACCAGGACGCCCCGCCGGTCGCTGGGGTCGGGAAGGCGTTCGACCAGGCCCTTCTTGGCGAGCCGGTCGATACGGTTGGTCATGGTCCCGGAGGTGACGAGGGTCTGGGTCAGCAGCTGCCCGGGGGAGAGCTGGTAGGGCGTACCGGCCCTGCGCAGCGCGGTCAGTACGTCGAACTCCCACGGCTCCAGACCGTGCTCGGAGAAGGCGATGCGCCGCGCCCGGTCCAGATGCCGGGCCAGCCTGCTGACCCGGCTGAGCACCTCCAGGGGCTCAACGTCGAGGTCAGGGCGCTCGCGGCGCCATGCTGTCACCAAACGGTCGACCTCGTCCTCCATAGGGTCAGTGTAGAGGTTGTGTCGATGTGAAGTCTCTTGACGTCAAGAGATGTGCCGGGCAGGCTGCTCCCATGTGGGATCCGCGGCAATACCTCCGTCACGCCGGCCACCGCCTGCGTCCTCTCCTCGACCTTCTCGCCCACGTGCCGGACGACTTGCCCCGGCCCGGGCCGCAGGCCGCCCCCTCCACCGGGGCCGCGGCCGGGCCCCGGATCGCCGACCTCGGCTGCGGCCCCGGCGGGCCCAGCGCCCCGCTCGCCGCGCGCTGGCCGGACGCCCACATCACCGGATACGACAACTCCGCGGCCATGCTGACCGAGGCCCGCACCCACACCCGGGAGGGCGGCCCCGGGAACAAGGGCCGCCTCGACTTCGCCCACGCCGACCTCGCCAACTGGCAGCCGGCAGCCCGGGACGGCTTCGGACTCCTGTTCTCCAACGCCGCGCTCCAATGGGTGCCCGGCCACACCGCCGCGTTCCCCGGCTGGATCGATGCCCTGCCCAGCGGCGGTGTCCTCGCCTTCCAGGTCCCCGGCAACTTCACCTCGCCCAGCCACGCGCTGCTCGCCGAACTGTGCGACTCCCCGCGCTGGCGCGACCGCGTCCGGCCCCCGCACCGCACCGGCGCGATCCTGGACCCGGCCGGCTACGCGGAGGCCCTGCGCCCCCTCGGCCCCCACGGCTGCGACGTCGATGCGTGGGAGACCACCTACCTCCACCTGCTCACCGGCCCCGACCCCGTCCTCGACTGGACCAAGGGCACCACGCTGCGCCCCGTACTCGCCCGGCTGGAGGACGCCCCCGAGGCCCGCGACGCCTTCCTCGCCGAGTACGCGGAACTGCTGCGCGACGCGTATCCGCCCGGCGACGACGGCATGACGGCGTTCCCGTTCCGCCGGGTGTTCGTGGTGGCGACCAAGCGCTGAGCGGCCCGGGGAGGCCCTTCTACGAGGTGCCGCTCACCCAAGGCGGACGAACTGGACGGACTGGACGGGCTGGACGGGCTGGACGGGCTGAACGGTTCAGGCGGGCAGCTTCATGTCGATGACACAGCCGATCTCGATGACCTGTCCGGGAAAGGTCAGTTCGGTGACGCCGAGTACCGTGGCCGCGGGGCGGTGCCCGCCGAAGTACGCGAGGTTGCCCGCTGCCACCGCCGGGGCGTGCTGTGGCAGGTCCACGACGTAGAGGGTCTGCGAGACGACCTGGTTCCGGGTGGCACCGTAGTGGTCCAAGACCTTGTCCAGGTTGGTGTAGGTCAGCTCAAGCTGGGCGGCGAAGTCGCCGGTGTGGCGGAACTCGCCCGCCTCGTCGAGGGAGAGCTGTCCGGAGACATGGATCAGCTCGCCGGACTTGACCGCCTGCGAATACCCGAAGTCGTCCTCGGCCGGCACGTTGTGGTTGAAGACATCGATGGTGGTCATGGTCGCTTGCCCTTCCGACCTGCTCTCTTGTGGTTACTCAGGAACTGTAGGAGAGTGATGTTTGATCTGGAAGAACGCACTTTTTGGTGACAGGGGAACCTGATGGCGACCAAGCAACTGCTCAAGGGCCTGCCCGAGGACGCCGACCTGAGGCGCGCGGACTCGCTGGCGCGGGAGATCTTCTCGGACGTCGCCAACAAATGGGCGTTCCTGATCATCGAGGCACTCGGCGAACGCACCCTGCGGTTCAGTGAGCTGCGGAACGAAGTCGAGGGCGTCAGCCACAAGATGCTCACCCAGAACCTGCGCATGCTGGAGCGCAACGGTCTGCTCGACCGCAAGGTGCACCCCACGGTGCCGCCGCGCGTCGAATACACCCTCACCGACCCGGGCCGAGCCCTGCGCGGCACGGTGGACGCGATGTGCGGCTGGACCCACCAGTACCTCAACCACATCGAGGACGCCCGGCGGCAGTTTGACGAGTGACGGGTCGCGTGGCTCCGGGGGAGGGCGGCCGTGGCGCACGCGCGGACCTCGGTTTTCCGCAGTACGGGGGACGTCGTCGCCCCTGTCCAAAAGACCGGGACCGTCATGTGTACAGCCGATCGTGGTGGCCTCCAGGGACTTCCACTCGCGGGTTTTCGCGAGGTGCTGAAGTGCCCATTCGGCCCCAGCGATGCCACTCGCCGCATTATGGCCTGAGACTCATCCGTGCGCCTGTTGTGGTACCCGTTTGTGGAGTCGAGTTTCCGAGCCGCATCCCAGTTCGCCGGCCAGGCTGCGCGAGATCGAGTTGAGTATGGTAACCAGGCGATAATGGTCCTCTTTCGTCGTGGCGGCGGGTGACCAGAGGTCTCCCTTCACGACTCCACTGCCGCCCTTTTGGTCAGCAGTGTGGCAGGTGAAGAAGATGTCAACCCCGTTTTTTGTCGCCCGAGTGAGGGCGCCGGCATCGTAAAATGTTTCCCCGTTGCGAGCGCCCTCCTTTTCCCAGTCAGGGACTTCATCGCGTACGTCGAAATTGACTTGAATGTCGGGTGTGTCACCGTCTTCAGTCGGAAAAATTGTGCAGTCATCAGTTCTCTTGGACTTCCTCAGCGATTCGACCGCACGGGAAACGTTGAAACGATGAGGCTCCTCGAATTTTTCTCGACGCGTTATTTTTCGAAGGGCGGATTGAGCGGAAGAGTCCAGCGTGGAGTCGCACACTTGCGCTGCTGACACCCCCCGGCCCTTATTTTCGTCTGCGCCGCCACAACTGCTGACTGCCAGGGTTGTGAGGAGTAAGCAGGTAAAGATTCCTGTTCCGCCGACCCGCTTGTCAGACGTGCTAATCATTCGGGACAGCTGGACGCCCGCGATATTGGTTTGTGTTCGAGCCTGACCCGATGTAGGCATTTCGCAGGTCTTCCTGGAGGTCGTCCCTGTCTGCCTGGTCTCGCGCCGCATGGTGCCCAGCAAGGTACTGATCGTGGGTAGCATAGAGCCCTTGCTCACCCTTCCTGTAAAGCTCCCGAGAGGTCATCTGAGTATCTTCTGCAGGATCCTTCTCGCCGTCCTCTGTGGCTTGATCGATCTGTTGGCCGAGAAAGGTATTGAGAAGTTCTCCCCCTGCGTCTGCAGCAATAGGAGCAACGGTGAGAGCTGCGCCCGTCGAGCCTGGCACGGGGATGAGAGCGACACCCGCGCTGATGCCGGTTCCGATCGCATACTTCCCCCACTCCGCGGAACGCCCGATGGAACTGTTGGCCTCTTCCGTGCCAGCTTCGAAAGTGGCTTCTGCCTGTCCCACCCGTGAATGGTCCAAGATTCCCCGCGCTCGGGCCTCGGCGACCATGGCGTCCTTGCCGTGCTGATAATTTTCGTCGCTGGTAGCGGGCTTTGCATCCAGTGCGTTGAGGGTGTAAATATGCTCAGCTGAAGTCATGTAACCGTGCGAGGTTTCGTTCTGCCCGAGCACGCTGAGGAAATCAATGGCCCCTTGGTTTCCGAATCGTGCGTGACCGGGATAAGGGGAGGGAAAGTCGTTGTCGCTCCGAGTCAGCGAGCGATTGATGTCATCCACATACGCCCCGCCCATTTTCCCCAGGCTGTCGGCCATGCCCGGCTGATCGTGGAGAAGCTGGGGGCCGTCCTTGCCGCCGTAGAGCGCCACGACCTGCTCCATGACACCGGCGGTCGCCGCCGTGCGCCGGTCGCCGCCCTCCTTGAAGACGTCCGCGTCCTTACCGGAAAGAGCCGGATCGTCATGTGCGTAGCCGATCGTGGCGGCCTCAAGGGCGTGGCCCAGGGCGTTGTGGCCCGGGATCTTTTTGTCGTCGCCGGTCGGCAGGTTTTCCGGTTCCCACTCGCGGTCCTTCACGAGGTACTTGAGGTGCTCGTTCAGCTCGGACTGGTGATGTACCGGGCCCTCGCTTCCGGCTGGCTTCTTGAAGAATTCGGTGGAAGCTTCCGGGTTGTGGCCGAGACCTTCGAGGAACCCCGTCATGGGGTCCTTGCCGTGGTCGTCCTTCCCCCAGAAGTTGAAGTTGTCCGAGTTCGTCGGGTCCGTCCAGGCGCGGATGCTCTCCGCCTTCGCGTTCTTCTTGTCGAAGGCGATCAGCCGTTCGCCGTACTCGTTCAAGAACTTCCGGTCGTAGTCGCCGAAGCGCATGAGGTTGCTCATGATCTGGAAGTTCCGGGAGTGCGGGGCCGGTTCGCCCGCCGGCCGGGAGCCGAGGCCGATCATCTCTTTCTCCCAGTGCTGCATCTTCGGGCTGTCCGACTGGGTGGCCGAGGCCAGCGTGAGGCTCAGGTTCTTCTGGAATTTTTTCGCCATCGCCACCTGCTTGGGGCTCATGTCCCCGCTTTGCGGATTGGCGACGCCCGCCCACAGTTTGAGCGTGTCCTCCGGGCCCACTTTGGTGGCGAAGCGCTCTGCGAAGAGGGGGTCTTTGTGGTACTTCTCCGCGAGGCTGTTCAGGCGGGCCAGTTGGGTCGGGCTTCTGTCCGCCGGACTCAGCTTGGCCAGCTTGGCCGCCTCGTCGGCGGCGTGCAGCGCCTCGGCTGCCTCGTCCCGGTTCTTGTACCTGGCGTTGGAGAATCCGAATTTCGCCTGGTCGGCGAGGAATCGCAGCGTGTCGGCCGCCGACCGGTCGGACTCGGTGGCCTTGCTGAGGATCCCCCGGATCTCCGCCGCGTAGCCGTCCAGCAACGCCTGGTCGGGCGGCTTGACCATGGGCGTGACGACCGAGTCCAGTTGAAAGCTCTTCTCGCTCGATTTCACGAGATAGATGTCGTCCTTCTTCGCCCTGCGAAGGACTTCCTCAAGGTCTTCCTTGTAGCCGAGCAGTTCCGCGCGGGTGTCCTTGAGGATGTTGTGGATCGTGCTGGCCTGCCCGTGCGCGTCCACGAACTCCAGGACGGTCTTCGTGACGAACTCGCGTGTGATGCCGGCGTTCTCACCACGCCAGTGAGCTTTCTTCGCTTTCGCCTGTAAGTCGTCCTCGGCGCTGGACTTGAGTTTCTTGAGCTCGTCCCGCATCCACTTCCAGTCCTCGACGGCCTCGTCGAGGGCCTTCAACTTGCCCAACCCGAGCAGGGTTTCAGGATCCATGAGGCCGCCCTCGCTCGTCGAAGCCCTTGTCGAGGGTGCTGATCTTGCTCAACGTGCCGGAGATGTACGCCTCGTCCTTGCCGTGCGCCTTCCCCGAGTAATCGAGGTGGTTCGAGATGTGGGCGCAGGCGTCCTGGAGCGAACGGCACTGTTTCGCCCACCGTTTGGCCACGTGCTTCAGGGCCGAGCCCAGCTCAAGTTCCCCTGGGAGGGAGCCTGCGGCGGTGACGGTGCTCTTTCGTGCGTGGCCGCCGACCCGTTCCATGTCCTGGTAGAGGTCGTAGGCCGCGTTCCCGACCGCCCCGAGGTCATCTTGATGAACGGCGAGATCCGCGCGGGCCCCGGCCCGGTCGGGGTGGTCCCCGGCAGAGTAGCCGGCTAGCCGCATAGCTGGTGAGCTGCCGGTTTCTCCCTCTTTCTTGAGCTGCGCCCACTCCTGGTCGAACGACACGTCCCCCCGCTTTCTCCGTTCGCGCATGCACGGCCGACCCGCGCACGGCGGCTGGACAGCCCCCCGTGTGCCCGTCGAGTGACCTGTCGTGACGGGAATGGGTCGCTTGAGGCCCCTGCCCGTGCGTAGCTGCCCTGCCGCCATGCGATTGTAGTGATGTGATCACTGTGAGGCATGGGTTTCGCGCCGTCCTCCAGCGGAGGGTGCCCAATGGGGCATGGGGCATGGGGCATGGGGCCGGGCGCCGACGGCGTTCCTTGTTGGGGCCGCGCCGGTCGTTCAAGAGAGGCGCCGGACGGCGTCGGCTGAGGGCTCAGGTGCAGGCTGAGGCTGGGCTCAGCGGTTCCTGAGCGCTTCCTTGCTCACGTCGATGTCGATGGTGAAGGGCACGCTGACCTTGAGTTGGCCATGGTGGATGCCGGTGACGGCATGGGTTCCTGACACCGGGTCCAGTTCGTAGACGCGGACCACGGGGTGGCTGTCGGCGCCCGCCATTTCCACCAGCCAGAAGTTCGGAATACCGGCTGCGGCGTACTTGCGGGGTTTTGTGTGCCGGGCCCGAGCCTCGGAGTCGGGGGAGACGACCTCGACAGCGAGCAGCACGTCACTTGCCATGAACCGGGTCTGTTCCATGTCGAGATCCGCGGTCGAATCCGCGCGGACGACCAGGACATCCGGCTCGGGAGCGTTGCGCCTGTCCAGGAGAACGGTCATTTCGCGTTCGACATCCATGGTGTGGGGGAGCGTGGCCCCCACACCGCGCACGAGGACATCAATCATCCTCGCGTGGAAGCGCCGCTGTGGACTCACGAAAACCAGGCTCCCGTCGATCAGCTCTGTGTGCGGCGGGAGGTCGGGCAGCGTGGTCAGGTCGTCCACGGTGTATCCGTCCTGGGGCGGCACCGGCCAGCGGCAGCCGGGTTCCGAACCCGGCTGGGGTCCGGTTCGGGCTGAGCGAGGGGTTCGGCGGTCATAGTTCCCCCCATGGGCGGGATTCTCTGCTCGCGGTTCCACGGTACCGACCGGAATTCACGGGAGTCAGCACAGCGGGTGACGCCCGGAACGGGCGGCATCGAACAACGCGTCACAAAAGCGTGGAGGTCGGCGACCAGACCGGGCCGATGCCCTCCCGAGCGGGTCAGGTCCAGGGCGGACGGCGGACGGCGGACGGCGGACGGCGGCCGGGCGGCCACCGGGCCGGTTCAGCTGCGCCTGTGACCTATCAGGCGCGGCTTCTGCTCCAGCCCGTCCAGGCCGTGCCAGGCGAGGTTGACCAGGTGGGCCGCCACCTCGGACTTCTTCGGCTTGCGGACGTTCAGCCACCACTGGCCGGTGAGCGCGACCATGCCGACCAGCGCCTGGGCATAGAGAGGGGAGAGCTTCGTGTCGAAGCCGCGGGATTTGAACTCGCGGCCGAGGATGTCCTCCACCTGGGTGGCGATGTCCGAGATCAGCGAGGCGAAGGTGCCGGTGGACTGGGGGAGCGGGGAGTCCCGCACCAGGATGCGGAAGCCGTCGGTGTACTGCTCGATGTAGTCGAGCAGCGCGAACGCGGCCTGCTCCAGGAGTTCGCGGGGGTGGCCGCCGGTCAGCGCGCCGGTGACCATGTCCAGCAGGCGCCGCATTTCCCGGTCGACCACCACCGCGTACAGGCCCTCTTTGCCGCCGAAGTGTTCGTAGACCACGGGCTTGGAGACCCCGGCCTTGTGGGCGATCTCCTCCACCGAGGTGCCCTCGAAGCCGCGTTCGGCGAAGAGCGTGCGGCCGATGTCCAGCAGCTGCTCGCGGCGCTCCTTGCCGGTCATCCGGCGACGGGCGCGCTTCTTGGGGCTGCTGGGACCGGACGGCGTCGCTCCGCCGAACGCGGCCGGAGTCTCGTCGGTGGGCACGGAGTGTGGGGCCTTCCCTGTTGTGTGGCTGCCTCGTCGGGGCCCGAGGGCTTGCCGGGGCCCGGAGGGTTGTTGGGGCCCGGGGGACGTCCTCCGGGTCGTCAACATCATCAGGACAGCATCATGCCGCCTCGGCTGTCCGCTCCTCGCGGCGGCCGGTCTGCGCACCGGCCCCGGCCACATCTCCCGCTTCCGAGGCCGCGCCCCGGCCCGCGTCCTTGCTCTTGTTCCGGCGCTTTCCGCCGTCCTCGTTGCGGCGTGTGGCGAGCCGGTCCTGCTTGGGCCAGCGCACGTCGTACGCCCAGCCGGCCAGCTCGAACCAGCGGATGATCCGGGCGCTGGAGTCGATCTGCCCGCGCTGCACTCCGTGCCGCGCGCAGGTCGGGTCCGCGTGGTGCAGGTTGTGCCAGGACTCGCCGCACGAGAGGACGGCCAGCCACCACACGTTGCCCGAGCGGTCCCGCGACTTGAAGGGGCGCTTGCCGACCGCGTGGCAGATGGAGTTGATCGACCACGTGACGTGGTGCAGCAGCGCGACACGGACGAGCGAGCCCCAGAAGAAGGCGGTCGCCGCGCCCTGCCACGACCAGGTGGCCAGCCCGCCGACCAGCGGCGGGATCATCAGCGAGATGACCGTCCACAGCACGAACTGGCGCGAGATGGCACGCAGCGCGGGGTCCTTGATCAGGTCCGGTGCGTACTTGTGCTGCGGCGTCTGCTCCTCGTCGAACATCCACGCCATGTGCGCCCACCACAGGCCCTTCATCAGGGCCGGGAGCGTCTCCCCGTAGCGCCACGGGGAGTGCGGGTCACCCTCGGCGTCGGAGAACTTGTGGTGCTTGCGGTGGTCGGCCACCCAGCGCACCAGCGGGCCCTCGACGGCCATCGAACCCATGATCGCCAGCGCGATCCGCAACGGCCGCTTCGCCTTGAAGGAGCCGTGTGTGAAGTAGCGGTGGAAGCCGATCGTGATGCCGTGGCAGCCGATGTAATACATCACGACCAACAGCCCCAGATCCAGCCAGCTCACCCCCCAGCCCCAGGCCAGCGGCACCGCGGCCACCAGACCGATGAACGGGACGATGATGAACAGCAGCAGGGCGATCTGCTCCACCGACCGCCGCTTCTCGCCACCCAGCGTCGCGGAGGGGAGTGGTGTGACAGCGTCGGAGGTGGCGGGGGATTCCGCGCCCGCTGCCGTGCGGGCAGAAGCGTCAGCCTTCGGCGAAGTGTCGACAACGTCGGGGCTAGTGGTCATAAAGGTCCCTCATTGGAACTCGGCTTGGCTACGGTTCCGTAACCTACGGCATCGTAAGTATGGCAGCCGTCCGGCGCGGGACAAGAGGGGAACGGCATGTGCCGGGGGCCCTCCGCCGGGCCATTGGTCCGTTCGGCGAACCCCCGGTCCGGGGGCCCGGTGGGGCGTGGCCATCGTTCGGGCGCTCCCTCCGTTCCTTTTCGTCACCGGTTTGACCGGTGACGTTTTTCGAGCCGGGTCCGTCCGCCCCGGCCTGTTCCGTTGTGAAACCGGTGGGCCTTCGGCCGCCCCGCCACCGCGCGTGCGGGCGTCCCTGCCGCGCCGGAGTGCCCACCCACCGGACTGCGTGCTGTACCACGGAAGCGCCGACCTATCCTTGTCACGTCGGACAGCGCGGTCCGCCACCTGCCCAGAAGCAAAGCCGCAAGGGAGCCGCACCTGTGAGCAGAGCCGACAGCAACCAGCAGCACCGGCCGGACCTCGCCGCCGAGGCGGCCGGGGCCGGGGCCGGGACCGCCGCCGAGGCCCCGGCCGACGCCGACGCTTCCTCCGCGCTCCGCGCGGACATCCGCAGGCTCGGTGACCTGCTCGGCGAGACGCTGGTACGCCAGGAAGGCGCCGAACTCCTCGACCTCGTCGAACGCGTACGCGCCCTGACCCGCAGCGACGGCGAAGCGGCGGCAGCCCTCCTGGGCAGGACGGACCTGGAGACCGCGACCAAGCTGGTGCGTGCCTTCTCCACCTACTTCCACCTGGCCAACGTCACCGAGCAGGTCCACCGGGGCCGCGAGCTGCGCGCCCGGCGCGCGGGAGAGGGCAGCAACCTCTCCCGTACGGCCGACATGCTCAAGGACGCCGACCCGGGGCACCTCGCCGAGACCGCCCGCAACCTCTCCGTGCGCCCCGTCTTCACCGCGCACCCCACCGAGGCGGCCCGCCGCTCCGTGCTGACCAAGCTGCGCAAGATCGCCGAGCTGCTGGAGGAGGCCGACTCCCAGCCCGGCGGTGCCGAGCGCCGCCGCACCGACCTGCGGCTGGCCGAGAACGTGGACCTCATCTGGCAGACCGACGAGCTGCGCGTGGCCCGTCCCGAGCCCGCCGACGAGGCCCGTAACGCGATCTACTACCTGGACGAGCTGCACCGCGGCGCCGTCGGAGACGTCCTCGAAGACCTCGCCGCCGAACTGGAGCGCGCCGGGGCCCCGTTGCCCCCCGGCTCACGGCCGCTCAGCTTCGGCACCTGGATCGGCGGTGACCGCGACGGCAACCCCAACGTCACCCCCCAGGTCACCTGGGACGTGCTGATCCTCCAGCACGAACACGGCATCACCGACGCCCTCGCACACGTGGACGAGCTGCGCGGCGCCCTCTCCAACTCCATCCGCAACTGCGGCGCCACCCAGCCCCTCCTGGACTCACTCGAAAGAGACCTCGCCCGGCTCCCCGAGATCAGCCCCCGCTACAAGCGGCTGAACGCGGAAGAGCCCTACCGGCTCAAGGCCACCTGCATCCGGCAGAAGCTCCTCAACACCCGCACCCGCCTCGCCGAGAACATCCCCCACGCCGACGGCTGGGACTACCTCGGCACCGGCGAACTCCTCGACGATCTCGCCCTCATCCAGCAGTCCCTGCGCGAACACCGCGGCGGCCTCGTCGCCGACGGCCGCGTGGAGCGCGCCTTGCGCACCGTCGCCGCCTTCGGCCTCCAGCTCGCCACCATGGACGTCCGCGAGCACGCCGAGGCCCACCACCACGCGCTCGGCCAGCTCTTCGACCGGCTCGGCGAAGAGTCCTGGCGCTACGCCGACATGCCCCGCGAGTACCGCCAGCGCCTCCTCACCAAGGAACTGCGCTCGCGCCGCCCGCTCTCCCCCCGCCCGGCGCCGCTGGACGCGGCCGGCGCCAAGACTCTCGGCGTCTTCGCGACGGTCCGCAAGGCGCTGGAGACCTTCGGGCCCGAGGTCATCGAGTCCTACATCATCTCCATGTGCCAGGGCGCCGACGATGTGTTCGCCGCCGCCGTCCTCGCCCGCGAGGCCGGGCTCATCGACCTGCACGGCGGCTGGGCCAAGATCGGCATCGTCCCGCTGCTGGAGACCACCGACGAGCTGAAGATCGCCGACGAACTCCTCGACGCGATGCTCTCCGACCCCTCCTACCGCAAGCTGGTCTCGCTGCGCGGCGACCTCCAGGAGGTCATGCTCGGCTACAGCGACTCCTCCAAGTTCGGCGGCATCACCACCAGCCAGTGGGAGATCCACCGCGCCCAGCGCCGCCTGCGCGACGTCGCCCACCGGCACGGCGTGCGGCTGCGCCTCTTCCACGGCCGGGGCGGCACCGTCGGCCGGGGCGGCGGCCCCACCCACGACGCGATCCTCGCCCAGCCCTGGGGCACCCTGGAGGGCGAGATCAAGGTCACCGAGCAGGGCGAGGTCATCTCCGACAAGTACCTCGTCCCCTCCCTCGCCCGGGAGAACCTGGAGCTGACGGTCTCCGCCACCCTCCAGGCCAGCGCCCTGCACACCGCGCCGCGCCAGTCCGACGAGGCGCTCGCCCGCTGGGACGCCGCCATGGACACCGTCTCCGACGCGGCCCACCAGGCGTACCGGCGGCTGGTCGAGGACCCGGACCTGCCCGCCTACTTCTTCGCCTCCACCCCCGTCGACCAGCTCGCCGAACTCCACCTCGGCTCCCGCCCCTCCCGCCGCCCCGACACCGGAGCGGGCCTGGACGGGCTGCGCGCCATCCCCTGGGTGTTCGGCTGGACCCAGTCCCGGCAGATCGTCCCCGGCTGGTTCGGCGTCGGCACCGGCCTCAAGGCCGCCCGCGAGGCCGGGCTCGACAGTGTGCTCGAAGAGGCCCAGACCCACTGGCACTTCTTCCGCAACTTCCTCTCCAACGTCGAGATGACGCTGGCCAAGACCGACTTGCGCATCGCGCGCCACTACGTGGACACCCTCGTCCCCGACGAGCTGCGGCACGTCTTCGCCACCATCGAGGCCGAACACGCCCTCACCGTCGAAGAGGTGCTGCGCATAACAGGCGAGAGCGAACTGCTGGAGGCCAACCCCGTCCTCAAGCAGACGCTCAAGATCCGTGACGCCTACCTCGACCCCCTCTCCTACCTCCAGGTCTCCCTCCTCCACCGGCAGCGCCAGGCCGCCACAGAGGGCCAGGAGCCCGACGAGAACCTCGGCCGCGCCCTGCTGCTGACGGTCAACGGAGTCGCCGCCGGCCTGCGCAACACCGGCTGAGCCCGCAGGGCCACCGGCCCACGGGTCCGGATGTGGGGCCTGGGCGCCGCTCAGAACGTGAGCAGCGCCCAGGCCCCACCCATGACCAGCGCCCCGCACAGCCCGGCCGCCAGCGCCGTACGCCGCATCCGCAGCCCGCCCGCGATCACCAGCGAGGCCAGCAGCAGCGCACCTCCCAGCGGCACCCACGCGTACAGAATCCCGGCCGGCCCGGTCCGCACGACATGATCCGTGCCGGGCTTCACGGCGACATCCAGCGTCGCGCCCGCACCGCCGGAGACGAACTCCGAGACGGTCACCTTCTCCGGCTTCGACACCTGCTCGTTCAGGAACGTCCCGGTGCACTTGCCGTCCGCGCACTTCTCGACGGTGACGGTGCCGCGTTCGTCCCCCGCCAGGGCGGTGGCCGAGGTGCCCCACGACGTCCACACCCCGGCCACCACGAGCACCAGCGCGAACAGCGCCACCAGCCCGGCCCGCGCCAGCAGCAGCATCCCGTAGGCGCTCTCACCGAACCGCCGCAGGCGGTTGCGTTTGACCGTGCGCTGGCCGACTCGTGAAGACATGGCGGAGATCCTGGCCACTTGTCGGTAACCGGTCAAGGCCGGCCGAGTGACTTGTGCCTGCTTGGGCCACTATCGGAACCACGTCTTCCGGCGTCGGCCGCCCGGCTCGACTTCCTGACGACCGCCAAGACCCACGAGACCGACACGGCGCAGCGGGCACCAGGAGGAGCAGGCGACAAAGGCGAGGGCCGCACGGGCCCGCGCCCGATCAGCTGTTGTACGCGCTCTGCGCCCGCTCCAGGCCCTCCGTGACCAGCGACTCACAGGCGTCCGCCGCACGGTCCACGAAGTAGTCCAGCTCTTTCCGCTCCACCGACGAAAAGTCCTTCAACACGTAGTCCGCCACCTGCATACGGCCCGGCGGACGGCCCACGCCGAAACGCACCCGGAAATAGCCGGGACCCAGCGCCTTCGTGATCGCCTTCAGCCCGTTGTGGCCATTGTCGCCACCGCCGGACTTCAGCCGCAGCGTGCCGTAATCAATATCCAACTCGTCGTGCACCACGACCAGCCGCTCCACCGGAACCCCGTAGAAATCCAGCAGCGCCTTGACCGGACCGCCGGACACATTCATGAAGGACATCGGCTTCGCCAGCACCACCCGCGTACTGTCCACCCCCGGCGTCCCCACCCGGCCCTCGAGCACCTGAGCACGGGCCGCCTTATGGGACTTGAAGCCGGCCCCCATACGAGAAGCCAGCAGATCGGCCACCATGAAACCGACGTTGTGCCGGTTACCGGCATAACCGGGCCCCGGATTACCGAGCCCCGCGATGAGCCAAGGGCCGCTCCCACCGGCACTGGTGCTCCCGTTGGCGCTGGCCGACATGCTGAAGTCCTCCGGTCGTCAGGAATCCACCCGGGCCCCCACCCGGGAGCAGCCGGTCCACGAACGCCGGGGAGGCCGGAACCCGCCCTGCCCGGCGCCTCACGCGAAAACCACTGCCGCGCCACGCGAAAAGCCCCGGCGCGTCATGCGAAAAGAGAAACGGAGACTACTCCGCCGAAGCCGCCTCGGCGCCTTCGCCCTCACCCTCGGCACCCTCCGCCGCGGGCTCCTCCGCCTGCGCCGCCAGCACCTGGATGACCGTCTCGTCACCCTCGATGGCCAGCGACGTGCCACGCGGCAGCTCGATGTCCTTCGCCTCGACCGAGTCGCCCGCGGACAGACCCTCGATGGACACGGTCACCGACTCCGGGATGTGCGTCGCCTCGGCCTCGACCGGCAGCGCGTTGTACACGTGCTCCAGCAGGTGCTGCCCCGGCGCCAGCTCACCCTCGATGTGAATCGGGACCTCGACCTGCACCTTCTCGCCACGCTTGACCGTCAGCAGGTCGATGTGGACCAGGAAGCCACGGATCGCCTCACGCTGGACAGCCTTCGGGATCACCAGCTCCTTCTTGCCCTCGACGTCCAGGTGAATCAGGACGTTCGAGTTCTTGAGAGCCATCATCATGTCGTAGCTCGGCAGCGCCACGTGGACCGGCTCGGCGCCGTGACCGTAGATCACCGCGGGAACCTTCTCCTCGCGGCGGAGCCGACGGGCCGCGCCCTTGCCGAACTCGCTGCGAACCGTGGCGGAAACATTCACGTCAGCCATGCTGCGCTCCTCGTCATCGAAAGTGGAACAGAAACCAGCGATGCCACTCGGTCCCGACGGACCTGCTACGAAGAGCGCGCGTCGATAACGGAGCCCGACCGCCACAACACAGCGGACCGGCCTCCCTCGCCGAGCGACTCGCAGAGTCTACGCGGCAAAAGAGGCCGGCCAAAAATCGATCACCCAGGACACCCGAAGCCCCCGCGGCGCCAGGGCAACGAGCCACCCGGACACGCTCCGCACGGAGACCGCGCGACGGGCCCGCTGCTACGCCTGCTCGTCGAAGAGACTCGTCACCGAGCCGTCCTCGAACACCTCACGCACCGCACGGGCGATCGTCGGCGCCATCGACAACACCGTGATCTTGTCCAGTTCCAGCTCACCCGGCGTCGGCAGCGTATTCGTGAACACGAACTCACTCACCTTGGAATTCTTCAGCCGGTCGGCAGCCGGACCCGAAAGCACCCCGTGTGTCGCCGTCACGATCACATCCGCCGCACCATTCGCGAACAGCGCGTCAGCAGCCGCACAAATCGTGCCACCCGTATCGATCATGTCATCGACCAGCACACACACCCGGCCCTTGACCTCACCGACGACCTCGTGCACCGTCACCTGATTCGCCACATCCGGATCCCGGCGCTTGTGCACGATCGCCAGCGGCGCACCCAGCCGGTCCGCCCAACGATCCGCCACCCGCACCCGGCCCGCGTCCGGTGAGACGATCGTCAGCTTGTCCCGGTCCACCTTCGCGCCCACGTAATCCGCCAGCAGCGGCAGCGCGAAAAGATGGTCCACCGGACCGTCGAAGAAACCCTGAATCTGATCGGTGTGCAGATCCACCGTAAGAATGCGATCCGCACCCGCCGTCTTGAACATGTCCGCCATCAGCCGCGCCGAAATCGGCTCACGGCCACGGTGCTTCTTGTCCTGCCGCGCATAACCATAGAACGGCACGATCACCGTGATACTCCGCGCCGAAGCCCGCTTCAGCGCATCGATCATGATGAGCTGCTCCATGACCCACTTATTGATCGGAGCCGTATGGCTCTGCATCAAAAAGCAGTCGGCACCGCGCGCCGACTCCTGGAAACGGACGTAGATCTCGCCGTTGGCAAAGTCGAAAACCTTGGTCGGGACCACGCCGATACCGAGCTGCTTGGCGACCTCTTCGGCGAGTTCAGGGTGGGCGCGGCCGGAGAAGAGCATGAGCTTCTTCTCGCCGGTCGTCTTGATCCCGGTCACTGCTGTTGTCTCCCTGTGTGGTGCGCCGCACAGCGGCTCGTCGGCGGCTCGTCGGTTTTCGGCCGCATGGCCAAACCGGCTCACCCCAACCGTACGCCTCGCGCCATACAGCCCGATACCCGGTCAGCCCTCCGAAGCCGGGCCCTCTCCGGTATCCTCCGCGCCCCCCTCACCGGCCGCCTCCGCCGCCACCGCCGCGGCACTCCCCGGCCGCTTGCGCGCCACCCAGCCCGCGATATTGCGCTGCTGCCCCCGCGCCACCGCCAGCGAACCCGCCGGCACATCCTTCGTGATCACCGAACCCGCCGCCGTATACGCCCCGTCCCCCACCGTGACCGGCGCCACGAACATGTTGTCCGCACCGGTACGGCAATGCGAGCCGACCGTCGTACGGTGCTTGTGCTGCCCGTCGTAATTCACAAACACACTCGCCGCACCGATGTTGCTGTGCTCACCGATCTCCGCATCCCCCACATACGACAGATGCGGCACCTTCGTCCCCTCACCCACCTGCGCGTTCTTCATCTCCACAAAGCTGCCGGCCTTCACCCCGCCACCCAGCCGCGTCCCCGGCCGCAGATACGTGTACGGCCCCACCGACGCACCCGCACCGATCTCCGCACCCTGCGCCACCGCATTGCTCACCACCGCGCCCGCACCCACAGCCGTATCCGTCAGCCGCGAGTTCGGACCCACCTCACACCCCGCGCCCAGCCGCGTCGCACCCAGCAACTGCGTCCCCGGATGCACCACCGCGTCCGGCTCGTACGTCACCGACACATCCATCCACGTCGTCGCCGGATCCACCACCGTCACCCCCGCCAGCATGGCGTCCTCCACCAGGCGGCCATTCAGCATCCGCCGCGCCTGAGCGAGCTGCACCCGGTTGTTGATCCCCACGATCTCCCGGTGATCATCCGCCACCGCGGCCCCCACCCGGTGCCCCGCCTCCCGCAGAATGCCGAGCACATCGGTGAGGTACTCCTCCCCCTGACTGTTGTCCGTACGGACCTTCCCCAGCGCCTCGCTCAGCAGCCGGCCGTCGAACGCGAACACCCCCGAATTGATCTCCCGGATCGCCCGCTGCGCCTCGGTCGCGTCCTTGTGCTCCACGATCCCGGTGACCGCACCGCCATCCAGCTCCCGCACGATGCGCCCGTAGCCCGTCGCATCCGGAACCTCGGCGCTCAGTACCGTCACGGCATTGCCGTCCGCGGCATGGACATCGGCCAGCCGCCGCAGCGTCGCACCGGTCAACAGCGGGGTATCACCACAAGTGACCAGCACCGTCCCCGCCACCGTCACACCGGCTCCGGCCAGCTCCTCCAGCGCGATCCGCACGGCGTGGCCCGTGCCGTTCTGCTCGTGCTGCACGGCGGTGACAGCATCCGCGCCCGTCTCGGACAGGTGCGCCGTCACCTGCTCGCGCGCATGGCCGACGACCACGACCAGATGCTCGGGATCCAGCACCCGCGCCGCGCTGACCACATGGCCGACCAGCGACCTTCCGCAGATCTCGTGCAGGACCTTGGGAGTCGCCGACTTCATACGGGTGCCCTCACCCGCTGCGAGAACGACGACGGCTGCCGGGCGATTGGCGCTCACGGGTGTGCCCTTCGGCTTCGGGGGTGGGTGCTGCCCCGCAGAATACCGGGGGGTCCCGCTCCGGGAACGAGGACGGGCCCTGACCTGAGGTCAGGGCCCGGAGGCGGATCAACGCCGCACGACGCGGGACGACGCGGACGCCGCGCTGTGGCTCCCCCGCAAGGATTCGAACCTTGACTACTGAGACCAAAACTCAGGGTGCTGCCTGATTACACCACAGGGGATCGGCCCGGCAGAGCCTACCTGATGGGGGCATGACCCTCGGCCGCCTTCGAGAGGCCCCGCCACCACCCCTCGATGCGCTGGTAAAGCACCGCACCCTGCCGGACCCGGACCATGAGACACCCGTGGTAGTCCTCTCCGGTGTTCTTGCGGGCGGTTTTCGGGTTGTGCTTCTTCAGTGCCGTCTTACGGAGATCCTCCACGCGGATCCCTACAAGGTTCGCCCAGTAACGCTCTGCGCCCCTCACATCCGCGGACTCGTGAATCATGACGTGGCAGACCAGGCATTCATTTCCTATGCCCAACAGGCGCAGCCAGGCGAGATGGAGGCGGATCATGTCCGGGTCGCTGTTGACGAAGACGACTCTCTCCACGCGGCGGTACGGCTTGCTCTTAGATCCCTCCGCCCAATAGAGCCCCACTCCGATCAAGAACAACTCCCGGTCGCTGAGCGAGCCGATCTCGGCCGTGGCGGTGTCCTTCGTCCGTCGGCGTTCCTCCTCTCTCAGCTGAAGCGTTCGCTCCCACCCTCGGCGCGCGATGGCGGACGCTTCTTCGCGGGTGCGGCGCGGCGGCTTCGGCAGATCCCGCACCCACAGCGACACCGAACTGCGGGAGACGCCCAGTTCCAGCTCGATCCGGTCGTACGTCCAGCCCTGGCGGCGCAGCTCGCGGGCGCGGGAGCGGAGGGCGTCCTTGGCGTGGGGGCGGCGGGTCCAGGCGGGCGGGGGTTCGCCGGCGACGAGGCGGTTGAGGAGTTCGTTGTTGGAGACCTTGAGGCGGTCGCGGATCTGGCGGCGGCTGAGGCCCTCGCGGCGGAGGGCGAGGGCTTGGGTGCGGAGCTGTTCGTAGCTGTCGCCGGAGGGTTCGCGGGTGTCTTCCGTGCTGTTCACGGCCGTCAGTTTTCGCGAGGGGCGGAGGTCGTCGGGGGGAAATGCTGCCTCCTTCAACAGTTCGGATGAAAGACATCTGTTCGCTTGCGAAATCGTCCGGTCACTGACTGATGCCTGGAGTGAGGTGTTCCGGGGCTCGGCGGGAAAAGGGGTTTCGGGCGGTCGTAGGCTGGGCCGTATGACCGAGTCGGGGGAAAATCGCGCGCGGGGCGCGCCGTGGTGGTGGGGGCGCCCCAGGAGCGTGGTGCTGGATGTCACTCTCGCCGCCTTGTCGGCGTCGGAGTGCGCGGTGCAGGGGGAGGGGTTCGCGCAAGAGGTGGGGATTTCCCCTGCTCTGGTGGTGGCGCTGGCCGTGATCGCGGGTGGCGCGCTCGTGCTGCGGCGGCGCTGGCCGATCGCGGTGGTGCTGGTGGCCATCGCCGTCATCCCGGCCGAGATGGGCATGCTGCTCGGTGTGGTCGGCCTCTATACGCTCGCGGCCAGCGAGGTGCCGCGTCGCATCACCGCGCTGCTGGCCGGAATGGCCGCTGTCGGGACGCTCGTGATGACGATGGTGCGGCTCCAGCAGAACGTGGGGCAGGACCCGGACTTCAATCCCGCCAGTTGGTTCGTGCCGCTCGTCTCCGTCTTGATGTCGGTGGGGCTGTCGGCTCCGCCGGTGCTGCTGGGGCTGTATGTGGGGGCGCGCAGGCGGCTGGTGGAGTCGCTGCGGGAGCGGGCCGACGGGCTGGAGCGCGAGCTGTCGCTGCTGGCCGACCGGGCGGAGGAGCGCGCGGAGTGGGCGCGCAACGAGGAGCGCACGCGGATCGCGCGCGAGATGCACGATGTGGTCGCGCACCGGGTGAGCTTGATGGTGGTACATGCCGCCGCGTTGCAGGCGGTGGCGCTCAAGGATCCGGAGAAGGCGGCGAAGAACGCGGCCTTGGTGGGTGACATGGGCCGCCGCGCGCTGGATGAACTGCGCACGATGCTGGGGGTGCTGCGGTCGGGGGAGCCGGACAAGGCGTCGTCGTCGGTGGTGGCGGGCAGGGCGTTGACGGTGGCCGGTGAGGGGGCCGTGGCCGGTGCGGGCGCCCGGGGCGTTGACGGTGTCCAGGGCGTTGACGGCGCCGGGGGTGCGGCCGGTGGCGGATCCGCTGGCGGTGCTGGCGGTGCCGATGGTGCTGGTGACGGGGCGGCGGGGGGTGGGTCCGGTTCCGGTGCTGGCCTCGGTGGTGCCGCTGCTGCTGTTCCTGCCGCTGCTGTCGGCCTGTCCTCTCCTCCGTTCGCCTCCGCCGTTTCCGCGGCGTCCTCCGCCGGGGCCGTGGAGGCGCCGGCGCGGCTGGCGCGGCTCGCCTCGGCCGCGGTCGAGCGCGCCGGAGCGGGCGGACAGGCTGCCGACGGGGGCCGGGCGAGTGCCTCCGGGGCGGGCCGGGTGGCGCCGACGCTCGCGGAGCTGGACGCGCTGGTGGGCCAGTCGCGGGCCGCGGGTATGGCCGTGGAGCTGAGTGTGGAGGGCACGCCGGCGGGGGATTGCCCGCCGCCGGTGGAGCAGACGGCCTACCGGGTGGTGCAGGAGGCGCTGACCAACGTCCACAAGCACGCGGCGGGTGCGAGTACGCGGGTGCGGGTCGCGCACCGTGAGGCGGAGGTCGCGCTTCAGGTGGAGAACGAGCCCGCGGCGGACGGCGCGGCCGACGCACGGCTGCCCAGTGGCGGCAACGGGCTGGTGGGGATGCGGGAGCGGGTGACGGCGCTCGGCGGGGGCTTCGTGTCGGGGCCGACGGATACCGGGGGGTTCCGGGTTTCCGCGGTCATTCCGTACGCGCGTTCGTGAGCCCTGAAGCTCAGTCCGGGTAGCCGTCCGGGGCGCCCACGGTGCTTTCTCTACTCGCTGGCGGTCCTGACGGTCCGTCCGCAGCGCCGTCGGCCGGAGTGCCGCCGGTCGTTCCCGTTCCCGTTCCCGTTCCCGTTCCCGTTCCCGTTCCCGTTCCCGTTCCCGTTCCCGTTCCCGTTCCCGTTCCCGTTCCCGGTCCCGTTCCCGTTCCCGTTCCCGTTCCCGTTCCCGGTCCCGTTCCCGGTCCCGCGCCCGCTTCCGTTCCCGTTCCCGCTTCGAGCCCCGGGGCCTGGGGCGGGGAGGTAGGGGCGGGGCTCGTGTTGGGGCTGAGCCGGGCGGGGAGGAGGCCCATGAGCAGGGCGGAGAGGGCTCCGTCGAAGTCGGGGCCCAGGTACCAGTCGCCGGTGGGGTCCAGGCTGTAGACGCGGCGTTGGGCGTCGATCACGAGCAGTGCCTCGCCCTCCCCTTCGGTACCGAGGGGGCAGATCTGGGTGTCGAGTGCGCGGCCGAGGTCGGAGAGGGTGCGGGCCGCATGCAGTCCGGGGAGCGGGTCGATGAGCACGGAAGCGGGCGCGAGGTGGCGCCCTGGTCCGGTGGGGACGATGTGGAGGCCGCCGAATTCGGCCCAGACCTCGACGGCTGCCGGGAAGACCGCGTGGCGGTGCCCGCCGGGGGAGGTGTGGCCGCGCAGGGTGTCGGCCCACTGTTCGGCCTGCCGGATGTTCCAGCGGCCGGGCTCCCAGCCCGCGTTGCGCAGGGGGTCGTCGACGGCGACGGGGAAGCGGGTCGTCACTGGCTGTGCTCCTGGGCGGGGTCCACGGCGCGCACCCCGAAGTGGGCCAGCAGCGCGCCGCACGAGCGGCACGGGGGTGCGTAGCTGCCGTGCAGGGGGTCGCCGTCCTCGCGGATGCGGCGGGCGGTGAGTTTGGCGTGTTTGAGGGCGCGCTTGGCCTCGCTGAGGGTGAGCGGCTTGGGGGGTTTGGCCGCGCGGGGTGCCTTGGTGGCTTTGGCGGCCCTGGCGGAGGCGGACTTGCCGTTCTTGGCGGGCCTGCGGGCGGCGCGTTTGTCGGCGCGGGCGGTCTCGGTCGCGGTCAGGAAGCGGGAGAGGAGGACGGCTTCGGGGCAGCGACCGGTGTGGCGTGCGCGGCGTTCGGTGGTGAGGGTGTCGAGGAAGTCCTGTACGAGGGGGTGGTGGAGGGGCGGGCGGTCGCCTCTGCTGCCGGTGCAGGTGAGGGTTTCGCCGCGGATGGACAGGGCGGCGGCGATGGCGGGGAGGATGCCGTCGCGGCGCTGGAACAGCAGGGGGGCGGTGGCGTTGATGGAGTCGGTCGCCGCGGTCCAGCCGACGCGTGGGTCGTTGTGCGGTGCGTGCCGGCTGTGCTGGTCGTACGGCCCGTGCTGCTCGTGGTGCTCGTACTGCGCGTGCTGCTCGTACTGCTGTCCGGGTGTGTGCTGGGTGTGCTGGTGCTGCGCATGTCCTTGGTGCGCCGGTGGGGTGTGCGGTTGTTGTGCGGTGTGCATGATGGAGCTTCCTCCCCGTGCGTCCCCTCTGTGCCGGGGATCCGCGCCAAGTATGCAGTGTCATACATGAGTCGATCATTCTGCCGGTCATGTCATGACCTTGTGACGGTTCGGGGGGATTGGGGTGCGGGAGGGGTGGCCGGTTCTGGAGGACGCGGCGAGCATCGGGGCGAGGTGCGGGTGGACGGCTGTGAAAGCGCGTTCCGACGGGGGGACTTACTGATGCGTGCTCACTCTCCGCGCCGGGCTCTGGCCGCGGCGGTACTGGTACCGGCTCTGCTGGTGCCGCTCGCGGCGTGCGGCGGCAAGGGCGACGGCGGTGGTCCGGGCGACGGCGAGAGCCCGGCCGGCTCGGACGGCGGCAAGGGCGGCGGGAGCGGCCAGGGGGCCGGCCGGGGCTGATCGACAGGGGCGGTGTCTGCCTCTCGTCGTACCGCATAGGCTGTTCGGTACCAGCCAGCAGCAGCAGGGGGCTAACGCCATGACGACAGGTCGGCTCGGGCTGGGGGCACCTCCCGGCCCCCAAGGCCGCGGAAACGCCGCGCCACCGAACCGGGCTTACGCCGGGCAAGTGGTGAATTTTCCGGATCCGGTCAGGGCGGCCCGCCACCCCCAGGGAGTGCGGGTCGGTCAGGACGGTCTTCCGGACTTCTCGGCCTACGCCCGTGCGGCGGCCGAGATCGCGGAGCCCCCGGAGGGTTTCGGCGCGGACGAATTGCGCCTGACGGACTATGTGTCGGCGAACGCGGCACTGCACGCGGCCGGGCACGAGCTGTGGGCCGACCTGCCCCCCGTCGCCACCCCGCACGGCTGGACATGGCACCACGTGGCGCACAGTCGCCGGATGGAGCTGGTGCCCGTCGAGGTCAAGGCCCTGCTGCGGCACCACGGCGGGCTGGCGACGGCCGCCGTCGATCACACCAAGACCGGCACCCGCCCGCTCCAGGAGACCCGCCCGGCGCACTTCCAGGTGCCGCACGGGCCGGAGCCGGCGGTCGGGGAGCAGCAGATCGTGGACGTCGAGGAGAAGCTCGGCTACCGCCTGCCCGGCGCCTACCGCACGTTCTTGAAGGCCGCGGGCGGCTGCGCGCCGAGCGGCGTGGCGCTCGATGCCGAGTTGGGCCTGCTGGTCGACCAGCCGTTCTTCACGGTGCGCGACGAGGCGGCCGTCAACGATCTCGTGTACATCAACAAGTGCCTGCGCGACCACCTGACCAAGGACTACCTCGGGGTCGGCTTCGTCCAGGGCGGTCTGATCGCGGTCCGGGTCAGAGGCGAGGCGGCCGGGTCCGTGTGGTTTTGCGCGTACGACGACGCGCGGGACGAGGACGGGCTGTCGGTGCAGCAGCGGGTGGAGCGGCTGCTGCGGCCGTGCGGCGCCGACTTCGACGAGTTCCTGCTGCGGCTGGCGGGCAGCCCGCCGGAGCTGGAGACCGTGGCGAACCTGATGGTGGACGGCGGCTTCGCACGCGACGTCCCTGTGGAGAGGTGAGAGCGCGATGGTGACCTTCGCGCAGGCCCAGGAGCGCGCCGAGCGCTGGGTGAACGGCGATGTGCCCGGCTACCAGCACCGCGAGGTGCGCGTACGCGAGTTCGACCTCGGCTTCGTGGCGTGGTCGGAGGACCGCGAGAGCGGGCCCGTCTCCGACGGCGGCGGCTCCCGGCTGGTGATCGCCCGCGACAGCGGCGAGACGACGCTGTGGCCCGCGCTGCCGGTGGGTGAGGTGATCCGGCGCTACGAGGAGGAGTACGGCGCGGTCCAGGAGGCCGCACCGGCGCCCGCGTCGCCGCAGCGGCTCGATCTGGAGGCGACGTCGTTCCTGCTGACGCCGCCGGAGTGGCTCCAGCAGGCGGCCGACCAGATGGGCATCCCGGACCAGCGCCGCACGCCCACCCCGTCTCCGTCTTCCCTGCCTTCCCCGTCTTCCGCGTCTTCCGCGCCTGTCGCCCCGCCCCCGCCGGCTCCCGTTCCCGGCGCTGACGCGTCCTCGGGCGGTGCCGCGCCCGGCGTCAGCCCGTGGGCCGGCGCGGACACGGGCGGCGCCTCCAGCGGTGAGGCGCAGCGCCCCCCGGCGACGGTGTTCGCGCCGCCGCTCATCGGCAGCGACGAGGACGGCACGCCGCCGCCCCCGAGCGCCCGTTCGGAGGCGCGGACGGAGCTGCTGCCGGAGAGCGGCGGCGCCCTGCCCAGGACCGCGATCGCGCCCGCCCTGAACGAACCGGGAGCCCAGGCAGCCGAGGGAGCCCCGGCAGCTCCGGGGGCCCCGGGAGCGAACGGGCCGGATGACGCGCAGCCGCAGCATTATCGGCAGGGCGGGCCGAACGACCCGAACGGGTCCCAGCAGGGTCCGAACGGGCCGAACGGGCCGGGCGCGCCGGGCGGGCCGGGCGGGCAAGGCAGTGGTGCGGGCGCCGGTCCCGGGACGGGCGGCGGCGACGTGCACCACGCCGCCACGATGCTGGCCGACCCCTCGGAGGGCGGCCTCCAACTGCCCCAGCCGCCGGGCGCCTCCGCCTCGCCGGGCGCCGGTGACATCGCGGACGCCGCCACCAGCCGGGCGGCCCGCGGCTCGGGCCCGACAGGCCAGGGCCGTCACTCGCGGGGCTCGGGTCCCTCCGTACCGCCGCCGCCCGGGGCGCCCGGCACCCCTGGCGCGCGCTCCGGCCCCGGCACCCCGGCGCCGGGCGCCCCTGCGCAGGGCGGCGCGTCCGCGCCGCCGTCTCCGGCGGCGCCCGGCGCTCCTGGTGCGGCCGGTGCGCCCGGCGGCGGCTATGTGCCGACCCAGATGGTGTCCGCTGACGACCTCGCCGAGCAGATCAATCAGAGCGGCCAGCACCTCAAGATCGACGGTCCGGGCGAGGCCGGCGGAGCCGGAGGGGCTCCGGGGGCTCCTGGGACGCCGGGCGCGTCCGGCACACCTGGCGCCCCTGGGACATCCGGGGCCCCCGGAGCATCCCCGGCTCCCTCCGCTTCCGGTGGTACGGGCAGCAGTGGCGGCCCGGGTACGCCCGGTACGCCCGGCGGGCCCGGCGGCGACGTGCATCAGGCGGCCACCATGCTGGCCGGCCCCGGGTCCGCCAGCCTCGGCGGAGCCGGACCGACCACGCCTCCGCCCCCCAGCGCGCCCCCGCCCGCGCCGGGTACGCCCCCGCCGGGCGCGCCCGGTCCCGGTATGCCCGGTGCGCCCGGGCCCGGGGCGCCGCAGGCCGGCGCCTCGTACGGCTTCCCCCAGCCCCAGCCCCCGGTTCAGCCGCAGCCGCAGCCGGGTGCGCCCGCGTACGGCTATCCGCAGGCCCAGGGGCAGCCGACGGTCGGGCCCGGCTACATGGCGGTGCTGCGCTATCGCGCGGCGGACGGGTCCGAGCAGCAGCTCATCCGCCGTTCCGCGCCCGGCACCCCGCACCCCGAATGGCAGCTGCTGCACGAGCTGCGCGGTATGAACATTCCGCCGCAGCAGGTCGTCGAGCTGCATACGGAGCTGGAGTCCTGCGATCTGCCGGGCGGCTACTGCACGCGCATGATCCGCGAGACCTGGCCGCAGGTACGGATCAGCCACACCGCCGCGTACGGCACCGATCACGCCTCGCGGCAGCAGGGCATGCGGCACCTGATCGAGCACCAGGGCGAGCTGCACCAGGTCGCCGACGGGCCCGCGCGTCCCGCGCCGAACCGGGTACCGCTGCCGCCGCCGCACCAGATCCAGCCGACGCCGCCCGTGCCGCCCGACGCCATCGGGCAGGAACTCATGCAGGCGTTCGGGCCGCAGGGTGTCTTCCGCTTCGACCAGCGGGCGGTCTCGCGCCAGGGGGTGCCCGACATCGTCGCGCAGACCCTGGTGTGGGCGGGCGTCCCGATCGACGTCACCCCGTTCTTCTGGGGCCAGGCCCAGCCGAACCGGCCGGTGCCGACCTTGGCGGAACTGGCCCAGGAGCGGGGGGTTCAGCCCGCCTCGGATGCCGGGTCGTATCTGGTGATGGGCACCGACTTCGGGCGGCAGCTGTGTGTGCAGTACGGCACGGCGCACATCGTCGCGGTCCCGCTGGAGGGCGGGCCGGGCGGGCAGCCGGGCGCGCCGCAGTTCGTGAACACCGGGCTTCCCGAGTTCGTGCGCTGCATGGCGATGCTGGGGCGGATGTGGCGCCTGCGGTACGGGCTGACGCAGGAGCAGGCGGGCCGCTGGACCGTCGATTTCCAGTCGCAGCTCGCCGCGCTGGACGCCGCCGCGCTGTCGTCGCCGGAGAACTGGTGGTCCGTGCTCCTGGAACAGATGTGGGACGGCTTGTTCTAGTGCCCCTCCCGGCAAGCTTTGCCCCGTCGCGCCGCCCGGCACGCCCGCTCGCGACGTTGGCCGAAAGCCCTGGTTGCTCCTTCCCCAAGCTCTCAACCCCTCCCCCGGCCTTCGGCCGGGAGGGACCCCCAGAGCAGGGGAGACCCCAATCAAGGACTTCCGGCCGCCTTGCGATCGCACGCTGCCCCACGCTCGGCTCCGCTCGCGCGGGCGGTGCCCCCACGACGACGCTCCTTCACGGGCGAACATCGCCGGTCACGGCACTAGCCGTCGTTCGGTAGGAGCGGTACGGCAGGAGCTGTCCCCCGGGCGGTAGGGGGAACTCCTTTCCGTTTTCCGTGGGGACTGCTTCTCTCTGTCTCTCTGTGGGGCTGCTTCGCGGTAAGGGGAATGGAACAGTCCGGCGGGCGCGGTCCGGGTATCCGGTGGACTCTCGGTGCATGGACGGCGAGAGCGGCACGCTCTACCGCCGCGGGCGGGCCGGGGCGCCCCGGGCGCGGGAGGGGGCGGCACTGCCGGCGGAGGGTCGTCGTCCGCACCGCCCTCGTCGTTCTCCTGGTCGTTCTCGCTCTTGTGCTCGTTCTCGCGGCGGTGCTGGGCGGCACGTGTCTGTGGGCGGACGGCCGGCTGCGGGAGACGGCGGCGCCGGCCGGATACCCGGGCCGTCCGGCGGCGGGCAGGGGCACCAACTGGCTGATCGTCGGCTCCGGCACGCGCTCCGACCTCAGCGGCAAGGAGCGCGAGGAACTGCATGTGGGTGGTGGCGGGCAGCACAATACGGACACGGTGATGGTGCTGCACCACGGGGACGCGGGCCCGTATGTGGTGAGTATCCCGCGCGACTCCTACGTCCCGGTGCCGGGTCACGGGCGCGGAAAGATCAACTCCGCTTATGCGCCGGGCGGTCCGAAGCTGCTGTCGCGCACCGTCGAACAGGCCGCGGGGCTGCGCCTGGACCACTACGCCGAGATCGATTTCCTCGGCTTCACCCATGTCGTCGATGCGCTGGACGGGGCGCGCTTCTGCCTGGCCAAGCCGCTGCGCGACACGAAGGCGGGCGCGAACCTGCGCGCCGGATGCCAGACGTTGGACGGCAAACAGGCCCTGGCGTTCGTACGGGCGCGCTACAGCGATCCGGAGGGCGATCTCGGACGGGTGAAGCGGCAGCGCACGCTGTTGAGTGCGCTGGTACGGGAGGGGGCGGGCGCCACGACCGTGCTGAACCCGTTCCGGCTGTATCCGTTCCTGGGTGCGGCCCTGGACGCGGTCACCGTCGATCGCGGGAGCGGTGTCACGTCACTCACACGGATGGCGTGGGAAGTCAGGGGGCTGACGGGCGGTGCGGGTGGTACGGCGACCGTTCCGGTGAAGAATGCGGGGCTCAGCGTCCCGGGGGTCGGGGACGTGGTGGCCTGGGACACTCGGCGGGCGCGTGAGCTTTTTCATCAGTTGCGCCGGGATGTGCCGATTACGGCAACCACCGTGAAGTAGCGCATCCTGGGTACAGGCTCGGGCGGAGTATGCCGGTATGGCTGATTCGCTTGGTTTACCTCGAATGTGTCGTTGATGTTAGGGGCTCGATATGAGTGCGTCGTCGCCGCACGGCTTCGTTGTCGTCCGAGGCCGCGGGTACCGGCCCGAACAGGTCGACCGGCGCGTGACCGACCTCGGCGGGGAACGGGACGCCGCCTGGGAACGCGCGGCACAGCTCACCGTGCTCGCCAGGGAAATGGGCGAGGACGCGGAGCGGTTGCGCGGCGTGGTGGCCGCGCTGCCCCCGCAGACCTACGAGACCCTCGGCCCCCGCGCCCAGGGCCTGCTGGCCACGGCGGAGGCCGAGGCGCGGGACCTGCGCGCCGCCGCCGAGTCCCAGGTCCAGGACCTGGCCGAGCACGTCGAGGCCGAGGGGCGCACGCTCAAAGAGGGTGCGCGGGAGGCCGCGGCCCGGCTGCGCGCCGACGCGGAGGCGACCGCCGTACGGACCGTGGAGGCGGCGCAGCAGCAGGCCGACGCGCTGCGCGGCGAGGCCAGGGCGCAGGCCGAGCGGATCAGCGGTGAGGCGGCCGAGGGGCTCGCCGAGATGTCCCGCAAGTGCGCCTCGCTGCTCGCCGAACAGGAGAAGGAACAGGCGGCCGAGGCGGAGGCGGCCGAGCGTGAACTGGCCCACCAGAAGGCGGCGGTGGACACGCGCGTCGCCGAAATGGAGGAGCGCGGCACGCGGCTGCTGGCCGCGGCGAAGCGGGAGCACGCGCAGGCCGAGGAGGAGGCGCGGCATCACAAGGAGGACGCCCGTGCGCGGGGTGAGGAACTCGTCGCGCAGGCCAGGGCGCGCGAGGAGGGCATCGAGCGGGAGACCGAGCGGGCGCTGCGCGAGCATGCGGCGCGGGCCGACGAACTGAAGCAGCACATGGCGCATGTGCGGGCCTCGCTGGCCGCGTTGACCGGCCGCACCGGCGAGGACGCCGCGCCGCCGGCCGCTCCGTCGTCCCCCTCAGTCCCTTCGGCGGCTTCCCCGGCCGAGCCGCCGGCCGCGCAGGCGGCTCACGCGCAGGAGTGACTCCCGCTGCTCGTGCGGGCGTGACCCGCTGCTCGTGCGTGACCCGCTCCTGGGGCGGGCGCGATCACGCGCTCGTGCGGGCGTGAGCCTGATGCTCGCGCGGTGTGAACCTACGCCGTGCGCGGTGTGCGCCCTTACATCGTGGGCGGTGCGGGGCCCGGTCCATCAAGGGCCGGGCCCCGACTTCTTCCAGGCGCGGCCTCGGTCCGGCGCAGGGACGCCGGGTGAAGGCGTGCTCGGCGTTTCCAGCTTCGCGTCTCGCTGCTTCGCGTCTCGCTGCTTCGTGCTGCGTACTGTGCTTCTCCGTAGCCGGGGGTGGGGCTGGCCCCACCACGGAGAGTCCCATCAGCACTATCGCGGGGGCCTCCACGCTCCGCGAAGCTCTTTGTGTGCGGGGCGCGGAGTGCGCGCCGTGAGTACGGGGGGCCACGCGATGCGGGGTGACCGTAAGCCCGAACCTGCACCCGAGGCGCACCTTTACCGAGGCGCACACGAGCTGAGGCACACAAGAGGAGAAGCACCGTGACAACGGCTGGAGCGAATCCCAGGACCGGGGGCAAGGGGGCACTGACGACTGTTGCCGCATCGGCCCGCCAAGCGGCCAAGGCGTACGGCTCATGCGAGACCAGTGTCGCCGTGCAGGGCCGGGCCCTCTCCCCGGCCCTGGCCCAGCTCTGGGCCGGGGCGCCACGGCACAGCGGTGGTGGGCCTGGCAGCCGGCCTGGTCCCGGCGTTCCGCGCAGGCCGGATGAAGTCCGTGGTGCGGCGTACGCTGGAAAGGTCCCCCGGCCCATGAGTGTGCCGGGTTCTTCGTCGTGCCCACACCTGGACGGAAAGCCCCCCATGAGCCTGCACGGTCTGCTTGACGCCGTCACCAAGGACCCCGCGCTGGAGGAGGCCGTCAAGGCCGCCGCCGACGGTCACCGTCACCATGTCGATCTCGTGGGGCCGGCGGCGGCCCGGCCCTTCGCGGTGGCGGCGCTGGCCCGCTCGGCGCAGCGGCCGGTGCTGGCAGTGACCGCCACGGGGCGGGAGGCCGAGGATCTGGCTGCCGCGCTGCGCTCCCTCCTCCCCGAGGAGGGCGTCGTCGATTACCCCTCGTGGGAGACGCTGCCGCACGAGCGGCTCAGTCCTCGTTCGGACACGGTGGGGCGGCGGCTGGCGGTGCTGCGCAGGCTGGCACATCCCGACCCGTCCGATCCGGCCGCAGGTCCCGTCTCCGTCGTGGTCGCGCCCATCCGCTCGGTGCTCCAGCCGCAGGTCAAGGGGTTGGGCGATCTGGTGCCCGTGGCGTTGCGGCAGGGGCAGAGCGTCGATCTGGAAGAGACCGTGGACGCGCTGGCCGATGCCGCCTACGCCCGCGTGGAGCTGGTGGAAAAGCGCGGTGACTTCGCCGTGCGCGGCGGGATCCTCGATGTTTTCCCGCCCACGGAGGAGCACCCCTTGCGGGTGGAGTTCTGGGGCGACGAGGTGGAGGAGATCCGCTATTTCCGGGTCGCCGACCAGCGCTCTTTGGAGATCGCCGAGCACGGGCTGTGGGCGCCGCCGTGCCGTGAGCTGCTGCTGACCCGGGATGTGCGCGAGCGGGCCGCGGTGCTCGTCGAGCAGCACCCCGAGCTGCACGAACTGCTCGGCAAGATCGCCGAGGGTATCGCCGTGGACGGCATGGAGTCGCTGGCTCCGGTCCTGGTGGACGAGATGGAGCTGCTGCTGGACGTGCTGCCGCAGGGCAGCATGACGGTGGTGTGCGATCCGGAGCGGGTGCGTACGCGCGCCGCCGACCTGGTGGCGACCAGTCAGGAGTTCCTCCAGGCGTCCTGGGCGGCGACGGCAGGCGGCGGCGAGGCACCCATCGATGTGGGCGCGGCCTCGCTGCGCGGCCTGGCCGAGGTGCGCGAGCACGCGCGGGGGCTGGGGATGATGTGGTGGACGGTCAGCCAGTTCGCCGCCGACACCGAGCTGGCCGATACCGGGCCGGAGGCGGAGGAGGACACCCTTCAGCTGGGCATGCAGGCCCCCGAGACCTACCGGGGTGACACGGCCCGGGCCCTGGCCGACACCAAGGGCTGGCTGTCCGAGGGCTGGCGCTGCGTGTACGTCACGGAGGGGCACGGTCCGGCGGCGCGCACGGTGGAGGTGCTGGGCGGCGAAGGTGTGGCCGCGCGGCTGGAGGGGCCGCAGGGGCTGGCGGGCATCGAGCCGGGCCTCGTCCATGTGGCGTGCGGCTCGATCGATCACGGCTTCGTCGACTCCCGGCTGAGGCTGGCCGTGCTGACGGAGACCGACCTGTCGGGCCAGAAGGCGGCGGGCAAGGAGGCGGCCCGCATGCCCGCGCGGCGCCGCAAGCAGATCGACCCGCTCACCCTCCAGGCCGGTGACTACATCGTGCACGAGCAGCACGGCGTGGGCCGCTACATCGAGATGGTGCAGCGCACGGTGCAGGGCGCGACCCGCGAGTATCTCCTGGTGGAGTACGCGCCGGCCAAGCGCGGCCAGCCCGGCGACCGGCTGTTCGTGCCGACGGACCAGCTGGAGCAGATCACCAAGTACGTGGGCGGCGAGCAGCCGACCTTGCACCGGCTGGGCGGCGCCGACTGGACGAAGACCAAGGCGCGCGCCAAGAAGGCCGTCAAGGAGATCGCCGCCGACCTGATCAAGCTCTACAGCGCCCGGATGGCCGCGCCCGGTCACGCGTTCGGTGCGGACACCCCCTGGCAGCGGGAGCTGGAGGACGCGTTCCCGTACGCCGAGACGCCCGATCAGCTCACCACGATCGGCGAGGTCAAGGAGGACATGGAGAAGTCGGTCCCGATGGACCGGCTGATCTGCGGCGATGTCGGCTACGGCAAGACGGAGATCGCGGTGCGGGCGGCCTTCAAGGCGGTCCAGGACGGCAAGCAGGTGGCCGTCCTGGTGCCCACCACGCTGCTGGTGCAGCAGCACTTCAGCACGTTCACCGAGCGCTACGGCCAGTTCCCGGTGAACGTGCGCGCGCTCTCCCGTTTCCAGAGCGAGAGCGATTCGCGCGCGACGCTGGACGGGCTGCGCGAGGGCACTGTCGATGTCGTCATCGGCACGCACCGGCTCTTCTCCTCCGACACGAAGTTCAAGGAGCTGGGCCTGGTCATCGTCGATGAGGAGCAGCGCTTCGGTGTCGAGCACAAGGAGCAGCTCAAGAAGCTGCGTGCGAATGTGGATGTCCTGACGATGTCGGCGACGCCCATCCCGCGCACCCTGGAGATGGCCGTCACCGGCATCCGTGAGATGTCGACGATCACCACTCCGCCCGAGGAGCGGCACCCGGTGCTGACGTTCGTGGGGCCGTTCGAGGAGAAGCAGATCGGGGCGGCGATCCGCCGCGAACTGCTGCGTGAGGGCCAGGTCTTCTACATCCACAACCGGGTCGAGTCCATCGACCGGGCGGCGGCCCGGCTGCGGCAGATCGTGCCGGAGGCCCGTATCTCGACGGCGCACGGGCAGATGTCGGAGCAGGCGCTGGAGCAGGTGGTGGTGGACTTCTGGGAGAAGAAGTCCGATGTCCTGGTCGCCACGACCATCGTGGAGAACGGCATCGACATCTCCAACGCCAACACCCTGATCGTCGAGCGCGGCGACAATTTCGGCCTCAGCCAGCTCCACCAGCTGCGCGGCCGGGTCGGCCGGGGCAGGGAGCGCGGGTACGCCTACTTCCTCTACCCGCCCGAGAAGCCGATGACCGAGACCGCGCACGAGCGGCTGGCGACCATCGCGCAGCACACCGAGATGGGTGCGGGCATGTATGTGGCCATGAAGGACCTGGAGATCCGCGGCGCGGGCAATCTGCTGGGCGGCGAGCAGTCCGGGCACATCGCGGGCGTCGGCTTCGACCTGTATGTCCGCATGGTCGGGGAGGCCGTAGCGGACTACCGCGCCGCGCTGGAGTCCGGCGAGGCGGTGGAGGAGGCCCCGCTGGAGGTCAAGATCGAGCTGCCGGTGGACGCGCACGTCCCGCACGACTACGCGCCCGGCGAGCGGCTGCGGCTCCAGGCGTACCGGTCGATCGCCTCGGCGAACTCGGAGGAGGACATCACCGCCGTCCGCGAGGAGCTGGCCGACCGTTACGGCCCGCTGCCCGAGCCGGTCGAGAACCTGCTGCTGGTGGCGGGCTTGCGCATGCTGGCCCGTACGACGGGCGTCACCGACATCACCCTCCAGGGCAACAACGTCCGCTTCAGCCCCCTGGAGCTGCGCGAGTCCCAGGAGCTGCGCCTCAAGCGGCTCTACCCCGGGGCCCTGATCAAGCCGTCCACCCACCAGGTCCACGTCCCCCGCCCCAAGCCCAAAACCCTGGGAGCGAAGCCCCTCTCGGGCCGCGAACTGCTCGCCTGGGTGGGCGAGTTCCTGGCGACGATCCCGGCCTGAGGAGGACGAGCCCGGCCCCCCCTCCCGGGCACCCCCGCTCCCGGGCACCCCCGCTCCCGGGCACCCCCGCTCCGCGGGTTGTGTCGGCTTCCAGGCGTGAGGGCTTTCCACGGTTGGCCCGGCGACTCCCCGTCCGGGTCGGCCCCGGCCTCATCCTCGGGGGGACTTCGGGCCGTTCGGCCCCGTGTGCGACTGAGACCGCTGCTCGTACCTTTCGTGCCTCGAAGCGACGAAAGCGGGGGCATCATGCGAAGCGGAAGTGGCAGCGGAACCAGCACCACCAGGGCGGCAGCGAGGCGGGCACGCTCCGGCAGACGGGCGCGGGCGGGGAGAGCCCGCTCCGGACGAGGCGCCGCGATAGGCACGGCAGCATGGGCCGCGGCGGTGCTCCTGGCCGTCGGCGGCTGCGGGTCCGCCGGGGGCGCGGGGGACGAACCCCGGTCCGCGGCGACGTCCGCTTCCGCCTCCGTCCGTGCTTCGTCCAGCGCGTCCCCCACCCCCACCGCATCGGTCCCCCCGACCTCGGAAGCCCCGGCTACGCCCACCTCCGCGTCCGCTCCCGCCTCCCGCCGGGCGCGGAGCCCCCACACGGCGAAGGCGGAGCGGGGCACCCCGGCCCCGCGTCCCACCGCCTCCCGGCCGGCCGCCCCCAGAACCACGGCTGCGGCGACCCTGCCGGACCTGCGATCCCCTGCCGGAAACCACTACCGGGCCGGGCAGTTCTGCAAGCGAGCCCACCTGGGGCTGAGCACCCGGGACGAGGCGGGGCGCGTCATTCACTGCGGGCAGGACGCCGACGGACAAGCCCGCTGGCGCTACTGACCACCGGCAACACGCCGCCTCCGTGGCGGCTCACCTACCTCACATGTGCGGGGCCGTGGTGCCGGGCGCTCGCGGGCGCGCGCCGCCCGGTGTGTGGGCGCACGGGTGGGCAGGGCGTCCGCGGGAGTGCGGTGCGGGCGCATACGATCGTGCGGTGAGTGTCATAACCCGCAGGTCCCGCCGTCCTGTTCGTCGTCCCGCGCTCGGCTGTGCCGTGCTCGTCTTCAGTGTGTTCGTGGCTGGTTGTGATGGCCTTCAGGGGCCGGGGGAGGGCAAGGGGGACGGGTCCGCCGGGTCCGGGGGGCGGTCGGCGGGGCCGGGCAGGGCCGTGAGCCCGTTGGAGAATCCGAAGGGCACCGAGCCGGGTCTCGCCCCGGTGACCGGCGCGGGGGAGAAGAAGGAAGCACGTGCCCTCATCGCCGGGCTGACGACCAAGGGGCGCGGGCCGAAGACGGGTTATGCGCGCGAGGAGTTCGGCTACGCCTGGATGGACACGGCCGACGGGGTGCCGCTGGCGCGCAACGGCTGTGACACCCGCAACGACCTCCTCGCCAGGGACGGCACCGCGCTGCGCCACCGCGCCGGCTCCGACTGCGTCGTGCAGTCGATGACGCTGGATGACCCGTACACCGGCAAGCGCATCGAGTGGACCAAGAGCCGGGCGACCGAGGTGCAGATCGACCACGTCATGCCGCTGTCGTACGACTGGCAGATGGGCGCGGCGGGCTGGAACGAGTCGAAGCGGAAGCAGATCGCCAACGATCCGCTCAACCTGCTGCCCGTGGACGGGCCCGCCAACTCCGGCAAGCGCGACTCGGGCCCCGCCTCCTGGCTGCCGCCGGACAAGAAGATCCGCTGCGCCTACTCCGTCCGCTTCGCGCAGGTGGCGAAGAAGTACGGGCTGGCGGTCACCGCACCGGACAAGCGGACGATGCTCGCGCAGTGCGGGTGAGCTGCGCGCACGCCCGGTGAGGCTCGCACATGTGACCGGCGGCGGGCGGTGTGCGACTCAACTGCCCCCGAATCGTTGGTCGATTTGATGTCGAAGCAGTGGTCATGGGCCCCTTCGACTCCTTACCATCGATCACCGCACAGGCCGTGCAACGCCGCACGGCCCTCGCCGCCGCCGGGAGGCCCCATGGAAAGCCGTCGCCGCAGGTCCGCGCTCACCCTCTCCGCCGTCGCCGCGCTCGTCGTGGCGGCCCCGCTGCTCACCGCGTGCGGCAACGACGCGCGCCCCGGTGCGGCGGCGGTCGTGAAGGGCGACCGGATCAGCATGGCGCAGCTCCAGTCGCGGGTGGGCGCCGTGCGCGACGCGCAGCGCGGGGCCCCGCAGGGCGAGCAGCTGATCAAGCAGAGCGGCCAGCTGACCCGCGCCACGCTGGACGGCATGATCCGCGACCGCATCGTCCAGCAGGCGGCGAAGGACTCCGGCGTCAAGATCACCCGCCGGGACGTGGGGCGCGCCCGCTCCCAGATCGAGCACCAGGCCGGTGGCCGCAAGCAGCTGGAGGCCACGCTGCTGCGCCAGCAGGCCATCGCGCCCGACGAGATCGACAGCCGGATCCGTATGCAGCTCCGGGTGGAGAAGCTCGCGTCGAAGGAGGGCATCGACCCCTCCTCGCCGCAGGGGAACCAGCAGCTCAACGCCGTACTGGCCAAGACTTCCAAGGCCATGAGGATCGATGTGAACCCGCGTTACGGCACCTGGGACGCGGGCAGGTCCACACTCGCCGGCGCCAAGACGCCCTGGCTGCGCGACCTCTCCGGCGCCGCTGCCGACCGCAAGCAGCAGCTGTGAGCCCGCAGCGGCCGGGGTGAGGCCGTGGCGAGGGCGCGGTGGCCGGGGTGAGCCCGCGATGGTCGAGGTGAGGGCGCGCGTTACGTTCTCAGGGTGAACGAGATCCCCGAGACCGGCCGTATCGTCCTGCTCACCACCACCCACCGGGTGGCGCCCGGCCTGCTGTCCTGGCCCGCCTGGGAGGCGCTGCGCACCGCCGGCCGTGTCCTGTGCGCCGACCCGGACCACCCCCAGCTCCCCTACCTGCGCGACGCGGGCATCGAGGTGGAGGCGGGGGCCGCGCTGGACGCGCCCGCGCTGGTGGACGCGTGCGGGGCACCCGCCGAGTCCGGTGCGCCGGTCGAGACCGGGACCGGCCTGTCCTCCGGGCCCGGTGTGCGTACCGGAGGTCCCCGTACGGTCGTGGTGGTCGCCCGGGCCGAAGGCGAGCCCGCGCTCACCGACGGGCTCGCCCGGCTCGCCGGATCCGGTCGCCGGGCCATGCCCGAGCTGGAACTGCTGCCCGGCTCCTACGACCTGCCCGGTGCCCGCCTTCTGGACGTCGTCCACGTCATGGACCGGATCCGCCGCGAGTGCCCCTGGAGCCGCCCGCGCACCCACGGGGATCTGCTCAAGTACGCCGTCGAGGAGATCTACGAGCTGATCGACGCGATCGAACGCGGCGACCGGGTCGAACTGCGCGAGGAACTGGGGGATGTGCTGCTCCAGGTCGTCTTCCACGCCCGGATCGCACAGGAGGACGAGGACGAGCCGTTCGGCATCGACGATGTGGCCGGGACGCTGGTGGACAAGCTCGTGCACCGGCACCCGCACGTCTTCGGGGACGACTTCGCCGAGACGGCCGAGGATGTCGAGGCGCACTGGAAGCGGCGCAAGGCGGCCGAGAAGCACGAGCGCACCTCCGTGACCGAGGGCGTACCGCTGGGGCAGCCCGCCCTCTCACTCGCCGCGAAGCTCGCCGGAAGGGCACGTACCGCGGGCCTCGCCGTCCCGGTGAGCGCGCCCCAGGACGCGGACGGGGTGGGGTACGCGCTGCTGGCCCTCGCCGTCGAGGCCGAGCGGGAGGGCATCGATCCCGAAACCGCGCTGCGCGCCGCCGCCCGCGCCTACCGCGACACCATCCGGGAGCGGGAGCGGGAGCGGGAGCAGGTGCGGGAGCAGGAACAGGAACGCGCGGCTGACGGGGACAGCTGACCTGCCGCCCCGGCGGGGAGCCCGCCCCGCCCGGTGAAAGAGCGGCGGGCCTCCTCCGGGCGGCGGAAGTCACCCGAATGCCACAGCCGGATCGCCTCGGACTCGAACACATAGTCCCGTTGAGCGTGGCAGCAGCGCCACACGCATGGCCGTGACGAGCGGCCGGACGAGGGGAAGTCTCATGGCTCGATTCATCAGGACCGCGGTCCCGCTGGTCACCGCCGTCATGTTCACCGGTTTCACGGCCGGTTCCTCCTTCGCCACCGATGCCCCCGAGGGCACGAGGGTGACGACGACATCGGAGAAGAAGGCGGCACCGGAGAAGAAGGCGGCGTCTTCCACGCAGACCGTGAAGGTGAAGAAGACGGACTACGGAAAGATACTGGTGGACGGGAAGGGCAGGACGCTCTACCTCTTCAAGAAGGACACGTCCAAAAAGTCCACCTGCATGAGCACTTGCGCGCAGACCTGGCCGCCCATGACGGCTTCGGGCCACCCCACGGTCGCGAAGGGTGCCATGAAGTCCCTGGTATCGACGTCGAGCCGGGGCAAGGGGAAGAAGCAGGTCACCTACAACGGTCACCCGCTCTACCGCTTCCACGGGGACAGCAAGGCCGGGCAGACCAACGGCGAGGGCCTCAACCAGTTCGGCGGCAAGTGGTACGTCGTGGACCCGCACGGCAAGGCGATCGTCCACAAGTCGCACAAGGGCAAGTCCTCACCGAGCAAGGGCAAGAGCAAGGGCAACGGCGGTTACTGACCCGCCCCCGGGTGCGCGCCCGCGCCCGGGCGGGGCCCGCGCCCCCGCGGGCCCCGGCCCGAGCGCGGCCCGTCCCCAGCAGGCCGGGCCCGAGTGCGGCCCGTGCCCGCCCTGCTCGTCGGCCGCCCGCCGCCCCCGGTGGTGGGGCGGCCGACCGGGCGGGCCCCTGAACCCAGGCCGATGCCACCCCGCCGATGCCACCCCGTGGAGCGTCCCATGCCCTCTCGCCCGTCTCTCCGGTCTCTCCCAGGCGCCGGGACCACCACCCCGGCGCAAGCCGTGCTGCGCGTGCTGGCGGCGGCCGGTCTCGCGGTGAACGCAGAGGTCCACGCGCGCCTCGCCGACAAGTACGACTCGGTGACCGAATCGATCAGCCAGGGCACGCTGTTCCGCCTGGAGGCCGCGCTGGCCGCCCTGGCCGCGCTCCTCGTCCTGGTGTGGCGCAGCCGGCTGGCCGACTTGTTCGCGCTGGCCGTCTCCCTCGGCGGGCTGGCCCTGCTCTTGGTCTACCGCTACATCGATGTGGGGGTGCTCGGCCCGTTCCCCGACATGTACGAGCCCCTGTGGTTCACCGACAAGACCGTGACCGTGATCGCCCAGGCCGTCTCGGCGCTGATGGCGCTCATCTTGCTGGCCTGGCGTGGGCGCGGGGTGCGGAGAGGACCGCGGGAGAGCTGGGAGCGGGGCTGACGGGCGGAGCGGCCCTGCGTGGGGCCCCGCACAGGGGTTGACGCGACTGTACCCGCTGGTAACACTGCCGGGATGGTGACGATCCGCGGCGGACGGTCGCGACTCCCCGGCGGACGAAAGCGGAACCCCGACGGGCGGCGGCAGCCCTCGTACGGGCGGCGGCAATCTTCGTACGGGCAGCAGGAGCCGCCTTCCTACGGGCGAGGCCAGTCCGCGCCCGGCGTGCGGCGGCTCGCGCCGGGCGGGCAGCGCTCGCGCCCGGCCGCGAGCTGGACACGCCACCGCTACAGCGCTCTCGCGGCCTTCGGCGGCCTCGCGGCGGCCGACCTGTACGCGACGGCGAAGGCGCCGCGTGGTCCGGCCCGTGCGGCGAAGCCCTTCCTGATGCCCGCGCTGGCCGCCTACGCCCAGCGCGCCGCCGAACACCGTGCCGCGCCCGGTACGCCTGACAGGCCCGAGGTATCCGGCCCGTCCGGCACGCCCGCGCCCAGGGCCCTCCTCGCGGGGCTGGCCTGCGCCGCGGTGGGGGACACGGTGCTCCTCTGGGACCGCGACGAGCGCGCACTTCTCGCGGGCATGGCCGCCTTCCTCGCCACCCAGCTCAGCTATACGGCGGGCATGACGGCCCGGCTCGGCGCCGTACGGCGGCTGCGGGCCAGGCCGAAGCGGGCCGCCGCCGTCCTCGCCGGGTGGGCGGCGGCCAACGTGGTGCTCGCCCCCGGGCTGGAGCGCCGGCTGCGGCTGCCCGTCGCCGGATACAGCCTCGCCCTCGCCGCGATGAGCGCGGCGGCGCTCGGCGTCGGCGGCAAGGTGGCCGTGGGCGGTGCCGCGTTCGTCGCCTCGGACGCGCTGATCGGGCTCCAGGCGGCGGGGCGGGAGTTCCCCGGACAGGAAGTGCTGATCATGGCGGGCTACCTGCTGGGCCAGTCCCTCATCACGGCCGGCTGGCTGGAGCGCATACCGTCGTAGGGTGCCCGACGCGACCCGCCCCACCTCGTCCTCGTCCGAAACGCCCCAGCCGCAGCCGACGGCAGCCCCGGCACCGGCCCCGTCCCCGATGCCGCCGCTGTTCGACTGGCAGTTCGCGGCCGACCCGTACCCCGCCTACGCCTGGCTGCGCGAGCACGCGCCCGTGCGGAAGACGGAACTGCCCAGCGGGGTGGAGGCGTGGCTGGTCACGCGGTACGCCGATGCCCGGCAGGCGCTGGCCGACCCGCGGCTGAGCAAGAACCCGCACCACCACAGCGAACAGGGCGCCCACGGCAAGGGCAAGGTCGGCATTCCGGGCGAGCGCGGCGCGAACTTGATGACGCACCTGCTCAACATCGACCCGCCCGACCACACCCGGCTGCGCCGCCTGGTCTCCAAGGCGTTCACCCCGCGCCGGGTGGCGGCCTTCGAGCCCCGCGTACGGGAGTTGGCCGATGGTCTCATCGACGCCTTCGCGGCGCGCGGCGAGGCCGACCTCATCCACGAGTTCGCCTTCCCGCTGCCGATCTACGCCATCTGCGACATGCTCGGCGTACCGCACGAGGACCAGGAGGACTTCCGGGCCTGGGCGGGGATGATGATCCACCAGCCCGGCAGCCCGCGCGGCGGAGTGGGGCGCGCGGTCAAGCGGATGCGCCGCTACCTCGCCGAGCTGATCCACCGCAAGCGGGCCGAACTGGCGGCCGGCGGGCAGGCCGACGACCTCATCTCCGGCCTGATCCGCGCCTCCGACCACGGCGAGCACCTCACCGAGAACGAGGCCGCCGCGATGGCCTTCATCCTGCTGTTCGCCGGCTTCGAGACCACCGTCAACCTCATCGGGAACGGCACGTACGCGCTGCTGCGCCACCCCGCCCAGCGCGCCGTCCTGCAACGCGCGGTCGCCGAGGGGGACACGGCGCTGCTGGAGGCCGCCGTCGAGGAACTGCTGCGCTACGACGGCCCCGTGGAGCTGGCGACCTGGCGTTTCGCGACCCGTCCGCTGACGATCGGCGGCCAGGCGGTGGCGGAGGGCGAGCCGGTGCTGGTCGTCCTCGCGGCGGCCGACCGCGACCCGGCGAAGTTCGACGCACCCGACACGCTCGACCTCACGCGCCGTGACAATCAACACCTGGGCTACGGGCACGGCATCCACTACTGCCTCGGCGCGCCACTCGCCCGCCTGGAGGGCCGTACGGCGCTGACCGCGCTGCTGGGCCGCCTCCCTGACCTGCGGCTGGCGGCCGAACCCGCCGACCTGCGGTGGCGCGGCGGCCTCATCATGCGTGGACTGCGCACACTTCCGGTGGAGTTCACACCGGTCAATGGGTGACACATCGTCACATGCGTGACCGGGACGTGATGTCCGTGACATTGGCTTGTGATGATCAGAATTCGCGGCTACGTTCGGTCGCCAACTTCGCTTTTTTCCTTCCCGCTTGTCCTTACGAGAGGTCCACCATGCGCTCCGGGAACGGTAGGCACCGCCGCCCCCGCCAGGCCCCCGCCTTCGTCGTCACCGCGGGGGTGACCGGTGCGGGCATCGCCCTTCCGCTGCTGGGCGCCACCGGCGCACACGCCGCCGACGCCGCCACCTGGGACCGGGTCGCCCAGTGCGCGAGCGACGGCATCTGGAGCGCGAAGGGATCCGACGGCCACTACGGCGGGCTCCAGCTGTCCCAGGAAATGTGGGACCAGTACGGCGGCACCTCGTTCGCCGAGCGGCCCGACCTGGCCAGCCGCAGCCAGCAGATCGCCGTCGCCGAGAAGATCCTTCAGGCGCGGGGTACCGAGGCGTTCGGCGACTGCGCGGACAGCGCGGACCTCGACCAGGCGCAGGGCACCCCCGACGTCGATCCGGGCAGCGGCTACCCCGCACCGGCCCCCTCCGAGGACCACGCCTCCGGCGAGGACGCTCCGGGCAAGGAGTCGCTCGACCCCGACGAGCACGACTCCAAGCCGGACGACTCCAAGTCGGGCAAGCCAGATGATTCCTCATCAGATGGCTCTAAGTCGAACAAGCAGAACAAGCCGAACAAGCAGAACAAGCAGAACAAACCGGATGACGGCCCGTCGTCCAAGCTGCCGTCCGATGCCGCCGAGGGCCCCGTGACACCGGAGAACCCGGACGAGACCGCGAACCCCTCCGACTCGGCGAAACCCTCCGCGCCCGGCAAGGGCAAGCACCGGGGCAGCCCGGAGGACGACCACGCGTCGCGCGGCGACCACCCCTCCGACAGCGACCGCGCCTCCCGCGACGACGACCGCGCACACCGCACCCCCGCCAAGCACCGGGTCCAGCCCGGTGACAGCCTCTCCCAGATCGCCGCCGACGAGGACGTGCGCGGCGGCTGGCCCGAGCTCTACGAACGCAACAAGGACGAGGTGGGCCCCGACCCCGACCTCATCCACCCCGGCCAGACCCTCCGCCTCTGACCTCTTCGAGGCCGCTTCCCCCACGCCCCCAGGCACCCCCTCCGGCGGCGGCCCGCCCCGCCGGGCCCCTTGTCCGCCGCGATGTGTCCGCCGCGACGCCGGGACGGGGAAGCCCCCCTCTTTTCCGCCGCGACGGTGGGACGCGGGATGTCGCGGCTCGGCGGCGGTGTCCAACGCGCCCGGCCTGGGCGGGGCTCGGCACCGCCGGTCAGGTGGCCGTGGGCCGATCGCCGTTCCGGCGGAAGGAGAGAGCGGCGAAAAGGGGAGCTCACCCGGCCCGGGAAGGGCATAGTGCGGCTCTTCCGGTCCGGGCAGGACATCGGGGCGGGGGGTGGACGGTTAGGCTCGGGTCCGAGAATCCGTCCCCTACGAAGGAGAACCTCGTGCCGTCCATCGACGTCGTCGTAGCCCGCGAGATCCTCGACTCGCGAGGCAACCCCACGGTCGAGGTCGAGGTCGGCCTCGACGACGGCAGCACGGGCCGTGCTGCCGTACCGTCCGGTGCCTCGACCGGTGCCTTCGAGGCCCTCGAACTGCGCGACGGTGACGCCGCGCGCTACAGCGGGAAGGGCGTGGAGAAGGCCGTCCTGGCCGTCATCGAGCAGATCGGCCCGGAGCTGGTGGGCTATGACGCCACCGAGCAGCGCCTGATCGACCAGGCGATGTTCGACCTGGACGCGACGGCGGACAAGTCGTCGCTCGGTGCCAACGCCATTCTGGGTGTTTCCCTCGCGGTGGCGCACGCCGCCTCCGAGGCGTCCGACCTGCCGCTCTTCCGCTACCTCGGCGGTCCGAACGCGCACCAGCTGCCGGTGCCGATGATGAACATCCTCAACGGCGGCTCGCACGCTGACTCGAATGTCGACATCCAGGAGTTCATGATCGCGCCGATCGGCGCGGAGTCGTTCTCCGAGGCCGTGCGCTGGGGCGCGGAGGTCTACCACGCGCTCAAGGGCGTCCTCAAGGAGCGCGGCCTGGCCACCGGCCTCGGCGACGAGGGCGGCTTCGCGCCGAACCTCGGCTCCAACCGCGAGGCCCTCGACCTGATCATCGAAGCCATCCAGAAGGCCGGCTACACGGCCGGCCAGGACATCGCGCTGGCACTGGATGTGGCCGCGTCGGAGTTCTACGAGGACGGCGTCTACGCGTTCGAGGGCCAGAAGCGCTCGGCCGCCGAGATGACCGAGTACTACGAGCAGCTCGTCGCGGACTACCCGCTGGTCTCCATCGAGGACCCGCTGTTCGAGGACGACTGGGCGGGCTGGAAGACCATCACCGACAAGCTCGGCGACAAGGTGCAGCTCGTCGGCGACGACCTGTTCGTCACCAACCCGGAGCGGCTCGCCCGGGGTATCGAGGAGGGCGCGGCCAACGCGCTGCTCGTCAAGGTGAACCAGATCGGCTCGCTGACCGAGACGCTGGACGCCGTGGAGCTGGCGCAGCGCAACGGCTTCAAGTGCATGATGTCGCACCGCTCCGGTGAGACGGAGGACGTGACGATCGCGGACCTGGCCGTCGCGGTCAACTGCGGTCAGATCAAGTCGGGCGCCCCGGCCCGCTCGGAGCGCGTGGCCAAGTACAACCAGCTGCTGCGCATCGAGGAGATCCTGGACGACGCGGCGGTCTACGCCGGCCGCTCGGCCTTCCCGCGCTACAAGCGCTGACCACCTCGCCGCCGTCCGGCGGTGCCGTGTTCCCCGACGTCCCCGACGTCCCCGACGTCCCCGATGCCCCGGGGGAGCGGCACCACCGGACGGTACGGCGCCCCAGCGCGCGCCGCAGCGCACCGCGGATCCGTGGCGCACGGCTCATCGCACCGAGCGGCGCCCGATGCACCGAGCGCGTGCCCCGCGTACGCGGGAAGACCGCAGGCCAGGCCAGCAGGCTCACCGGGCAGGGAGATCAATGGGAGCGGACCGGGACCGTTTCTCCACATCGACACGGCTCAAAGCGCTGAGCGCGCAGGCCGCCGAGCGCGTGTACCGCGCGCAGGGCTGGGGGTATCGCCCCGCCGAGGGCTGGGGGCGCGTGCGCACCCCGCGCAAGGGCCGGCTCACGGGCCGGGCCGCGCTGCTCGCGCTGGTGCTGTGCTCTCTCGTGGTGGCGCTGGCGTATCCCACGCGGCAGTACGTCACCCAGCGCTCGGAGATCGCCGACCAGCGGCGTCAGGCCGAGCGGGCCCGCGACGAGGTGCGCGAGCTGCGCGAGCTGCGGGCGCGCTGGCAGGATCCCGCGTACGTCGAGCAGCAGGCGCGCGAGCACCTGCACTATGTGCGGCCGGACGAAACGGGCTACACGATGCGGGACGGCACCGCCGATGTGCGCAGACCCTACGACCGGGGTCCCGCCAACCGGGCCTGGTACGAGAACCTGTGGGACGGCCTCGACACCGCCGACCGCGCCTCCGCCACCGTCTCCCACGCCGCCTCACCCTCCACCCGCTGACGCCCGCCCCACCCCGCCCCGTCCTGCCCCACTCTTGACGCGTCCCCTACGAACCAGAAGCGACGAGCACCCGTACTGATGGACACCCCACCGCCCCAGACCGAGCCGACACCGCCCACCGAGGCGGACATCCGCGCCTTCCAGCAGCAGCTGGGACGCCCCCCGCGCGGGCTGCGCACCATCGCGCACCGCTGCCCGTGCGGGCTGCCGGACGTGGTGGAGACCGCGCCCCGGCTGGAGGACGGCACGCCGTTCCCCACCACGTACTACCTGACCTGCCCGCGCGCCGCCTCCGCGATCGGCACGCTGGAGGCGGACGGCGTGATGAAGGAGATGACGGCCCGCCTCCAGGAGGATGAGGAGCTGGCCGCCGCCTACCGCGCGGCGCACGAGGACTATCTCGCGCGCCGCGACGCCATCGAGGAGCTGGTGGGCTTCCCCAGCGCGGGCGGGATGCCCGATCGCGTCAAGTGCCTGCACGTCCTGGTCGCGCACTCGCTGGTGGCCGGTCCCGGCGTCAACCCGCTGGGCGACGAGGCGCTGGCGCTGCTGCCCGAGTGGTGGCGCAAGGGCCCCTGTGTGAGCGTGCCGGAGCCGCAGTCGGAGCCGGGGCCGGAGGTGACCCCGTGACCAGGACTTCACAGGAGAGCCCCGTGACCATGACCCGTGTCGCCGCGATCGACTGCGGCACCAACTCCATCCGTCTCCTGGTGGCCGATCTGGCCCCCGAGACGGGGGAGTTCCACGAACTGGACCGGCGGATGGAGATCGTCCGGCTGGGCCAGGGCGTGGACCGCACCGGGCGGCTGGCACCCGAGGCGCTGGAGCGGACGTTCGCCGCCTGCCGCGAGTACGCCGCCGTCATCCGCGAGTTGGGCGTCCCTGCGGAGCGGACCCGCTTCGTGGCGACGTCGGCCTCGCGGGACGCGGACAACCGCGAGGAGTTCGTGCGCGGCGTCCTGGAGATCCTCGGCGTCGAGCCCGAGGTGATCACCGGAGACCAGGAGGCCGCGTTCTCCTTCACCGGCGCCACCAAGGAACTGCGCCCCGAGACCTTCGCCCCGCCGTACCTGGTGGTCGATCTCGGCGGCGGCTCGACCGAGTTCGTCCTGGGCACGGACGAGGTCGAGGCGGCCCGCAGCGTGGACATCGGCTGCGTACGGCTCACCGAGCGGCACTTCACCCGGGACGGCGCGATCATCGCCACCCCCGACCCCGCCAGCACGGAGGCGCTGCGCGCCGATGTGGCGAGCGCCCTCGACGAGGTCGAACGCGCGGTCCCCCTGGCTCGCGCGCACACCCTGGTCGGCCTGGCGGGCACGGTGACCACCCTCGGCGCCATCGCCCTGGACCTGGACACCTACGACCCCGGCCGCATCCACCACAGCCGCCTCTCCCTGGCCGAGGTCCGCGACATCACCACCCGCCTCCTGTCCGCCACCCACGACGAACGCGCCGCCATCCCGTCCATGCACCCGGGCCGCGTCGATGTCATCAACGCGGGCGCGCTCGTCCTGCTCACCCTGATGGAGCGCGTGGGCGCGGAGGAGGTCGTGGTGAGCGAGCACGACATCCTCGATGGCATCGCTCACAGTTGCGCCTCAAATGATCAATGGCCCTGACCTGCGGTGATGGACAGAACAGCGCCCCCGGCTTCATGCCGGGGGCGCTGTCTTTTGCGGGAGCCGCGCTGTCCCGCGGGGGATCGGGACGGCGCGGCGGTCAGGGGGTAAGCAGCTCGATACCGATCGCCAGGGCGCCGAGTGCTTCCTTTTCCGGCCCGTAGATGTTGCGGATGTTCGCGAGCTGTTCCTCACGCGAGGAAGTCGGGTTGACGGTCGCCGGCCCCTCGCCGTCGAGCAGGGCCTCGAATGTCGGGTACTCGTTGACCCGGGTCACGCGCACGTCGACGGTTTCCTCGGTCCCCTTGATCCGGAGCCGGATCACGTCACCCGCGGCGAGGTCGGCGAGGCGCGGGTACTTGACTCGTACCTCGGTCGATTTCTCGCCCGCGGCGACGAGGTTGAAGTACGGGCGGTAGAGGTTGAGCTCGTGCACGCGAGTCGTGGTACCGGTCATGGGGCGGGAATGCTCCTCGCTGCTGCGGTGGTCATCAGGTGGCCGATCTCGCTGGCCGAGTATGAGCGGAAGAAGTGCCGGGGGTCTGAGAGGAGAACCTCGGTCATGGCGAGCAGGTGCTCGACGTAGTCGGCCGCCGTGCCGGGCCACTCCCGGGCGTCGAGCATCCAGGGCGCGGCGCCGTCCGGCAAGGGTGCGCGCCCTTCCCGGATGAGGGACTTGGACAGTTTCGCGCCGGTGTCCGTGACGATCTGCGGGCAGAACAGCCGGGCGGGGAGCTGCCCGACGGTGAGTCCTACGGCTTGGAGGGCGCCGTCGACAAGTTGCGAGCCGAACACCCAGTCGCCGCCCTTGACCATCACGGAAAGCGTGCCGCCGTGCGTGTCGGAGAGGGCGAGCTCTTTTACGAGGTTGCGGTACAGGGTGGCGAGGTCGAGGTATCCGTCGCTGTCCGGCGCGATGGTGACCTCGTACTCGCCGTGGTGCAGGCACTCGGCCGTCACGATGGCGTGGTCGAGGCTGCTGTCTCTCACTCGGGTGCGCTGGGCGTACTTCTCCGACCAGCCGCAGCCCTGTTCCGGGCACGGCACGCGGAGGTGGGCGACGCCGGACGAGGGGGCGAGCCACCAGCGGGCGGCGTCCATGCGGGGCAGGACGCGCAGCCACGTGCGGCGGTAGTGCTCGGCGGCCTGCTGCTGCGTGTACGTTTCGACGGCGTACGGGACGGCCAGACGCTCGGAGAGGGCCGCGAAGAACGGCCCGTACAGGGCGTCGGCCTGCTCGGCTATGGTCTGCGCCCCGAGGGCGTGCGCATAGGTGCGCATGTAGCGGTGTCCGGTCGGGGGGTCGGTGACGAGAGTGTGCGGGGCGTTGTCGAGCGCGGCGAACAACACTTCGACCGGCACGCCGAACTTGGCGCGTAACCGCGCCGCGGTGGCGAAGGTGAGCGACTGGACGAGCGACGTACCGATGTGCGGCGCCCCGTTGATCTGCGTCCCGACCACGAACACGATCCGCTCGGGCGCGGCGTCGAGGATGCGGGGCGTTAGTACGTCCGGGGCGTGTGAAAGCGCGTTGGCAAGAACGGTATTCGGCGATACCGGGTAGGTGGTCACGCTTCCCCCTCGGGTGGGTGGACAGGACGGTTCGTGCATGCGCCGTTCACGATGCGTGGTGCGGGTGCTTACGGAGTCGCGTCACGCCCATGCGTACGCGGCCCGTGGCGATAATTCGGGAGAGGTAGTCGTCCATGGCGTCAGGGCTGGCGCCCGGGGGGACCGGGTCGAGGCCGATCAGGACGCACGCGGGGCCGCCGTCGGCGAGGTGGGCGCGCCACTCGGGGCCGGTGGGAGGTAGGTGCAGGGAGTAGGCGGGGTGGCCGTAGTCGAAGGTGACCAGGGCGCGGCCCCTGGTGAGGCGGGCGCCGGTATCGGGCAGGGGCTCGGACGGGGGTTGCAGGCCGAGCGCGTCGGCGATCCCCAAGAGCCCCGTCTCGATGGTCTCGGCCGTTTCTCCGGTGCGGCGTGCGGGGGCGTGGCCGATGAGCAGAACGGCGAGGGCGCCCGCCGGTGAGTCCGGCACAAGCCACGTGCTCACGGTGCACCCCGCGATGAATCCGGGGCCGGGTACGGCGCGGATAGGAGGGCAGGGCGTCAGCACGCGATCACCGCCGGGCCCGCGGCGAGCTTGAACTCGGCCCATACGACTTTCCCGGTGCCGGTGCGCGTCGTTACGCCCCAGTCGTCGGCGAGGCACGCGACGAGGAACAGGCCGCGGCCGTTGTCATCGTCCGCTGTCGCCTTGCGGGGTTCGGGTCGTCCGTCGCCTACGTCATGGACTTCGACGCGCAGCGTGTCGCCCTCGACGGCGGCGCGTACCAGGAATTCGCGGCCGGGCGGGGGGCTGGGCGGGGTGCCGTGCTCGATGGCGTTGGTCGCGAGTTCGGAGACGCACACGAGGATGTCGTCGGCGCGGTCGGCCCCGAGGTGGTCGGCGAGGGCCCCGCGCACGAACGCGCGGGCGTGTCCGACCGATTCCGGAGTCGCCCTGTAGGTCCGGAAGTTGGGCTCGGTGTCCCTTGCGGCCTGTGAGCTGGCGCACCAGTCCGGCCGGGCAGCGTCCGGCTCGCTTGCACTCACGCGTGGTCTCCGCGGGTGAGAGTGCGCTCTGTCCCGTTCGCGGCGATGCCCGCTTCGTGGCGCTCTGCCTCGGTGGCGAGTCTTGCCGCAGAGGGTGGGCAGTCCCAGTCGATCCCGCCGCGTGGGGGTCGTAGTCGCAAGTGGGGGCCCTCGTAGTTCATTACGAGGCCGAGTTCACTCGTGCGCCGGTCGATGACGTATGCGCCGATTCGGTAGCTCATGGAGGTACCTCTCCGCCGTTTCATGCGAGGTCTTGCAGGCAGCCGGGTGCCCGACGCCATGCGTAGCCGCAACGCCAATCGCCTGACGGGCGGGGGAGGTTGCGGGCCGATGCCGGAAGCGTCCACCCGCTAGGGAGAATCTGCAAGACTTCACTTTGAGAATTCGGGAAGCGACCCCAAATTGGTTACAGGCATTGCGAATAGAGCTCTCCGGTACTTTCATTTGTGGTGTCGGGAGTCCTTCATAATGAGTGCAGGGGAGGGGTGCGGGATGCCGGAAAGATCGGCGGGAAGCACGGTGCCGCGACGACAACTCGGGCGGTACCTACGGGATTTGCGGAACCAGGCGAGGCTCACGGTGCGTGCAGCCGCGCGAGAGCTGGAGTGGTCCGAGGCGAAGATGTGGCGCATCGAAACCGGGCAAACCTCTCTGCGTAGCCACGACGCAGCGACCATGTGCGCGGTCTATGGGGCGCCCCCGGAGATCACCGAGGCGCTGATGGGCCTCGCCAAGGAGACGAAGGCACGCGGCTGGTGGCACAGCTACGGCGACGTAATCCCGGAAGGCTTCGACGTCTATATCGGCCTTGAGGAAGCGGCGACAAGCCTCGACACCTATGAGGCGGAGCTCGTACCCGGCCTGCTCCAGACTGCGGCGTATGCCCGCACTGTCATCCGCGAGCACCTTCCGCACAACACCGACGAGGAGATCGAACAGCGCGTACAACTCCGCATCGAGCGGCAGACCTTGTTGACCCGCTCCGCAGGACCGCCAACGCTGCGTCTCGTACTCAACGAGGCAATCCTGCATCGTAGCGTGGGAAGCCCCACCGTAATGGCGGAACAGCTAAGGCACCTTGGCGACGTGGCAGAGTGGCACAACGTCGTGATCAGGGTCGTACCGTTCTCGGCCGGCCTGCACCGCGGCGCTCTGTCGGGCCCGTTCGTCATCCTCCGGTTCCCAGCACTGGGTGACGGTACGGACAGCGAGCCTCCCACCGTCTACGCCGACGGATACACGGGGTGCCTTTACCTCGACAAGCCAAAGGAAGTCGAGGCGTTCGCCGACGCCTTCGACAACATCTGGACAACAGCCCTCGATGAGCACGCGTCTCGGCGCCTCATCTACGACATGGCGAGGAAACATGAACAACTCTGAGAACCGCCGCGACCGCGCTGCCTGGTTCAAGTCGTCTTACAGCAATGGCACGCAGAACTGCGTCGAGGTTCGTTTCGATGAGAGGGTCGGCACCCGTGACAGCAAGGCGCCGACTGGCCCCGTGCTGACCTTCGGCGCCGATCAGTGGACCGCGTTCGTGATGGGCGTCGCCGAGGGTGAGCTCGACCGGTAGACCTACGACAGAACGCCCCCGCTCCGGCGCTTGGCCGGAGCGGGGGCGCTTCACTGTGCGAACTGGTAGAGGGACACGAGCAACCCGGCAACGGCGACGACTGCGGCGAGGCTCGGCAACGGCCAACGTGCCCGCTCAAGCTGGGCGAGGCGCTGCTCGTGGTCGGCGATGGTCTGGTCTGTCTGATCGCTGCGCTGTACGAGCAGGGCGAGCGACCCGTCGGCGCGGGCGAACCCGACCTCGACGCTTCTTCGTAGCCGCTCCAGTTCCAGCGTGACCGCCGCCGAGTCGGATGGGGAGGGGGTGCTCACGGCGCGGTCGTGCCCTCCCCATCGACCAGGCCGAGGCCGACCCGGTCGAGCAGGGCCTCGACGCTCGGGAGGGCCATCACGCGCGCGAGGCCGCCCGCTACGGCGAGCCCGCCGGCGACCCACGGCAGGGACGCGGGCACGCCGGACGCGGCGACGATTCCGGGCAGAGCGACGGCGAACGCGACGACGCCTTGCAGGACGGTGCGGGCGGTGCGCTTCGTGGCGTCGGACATGGGGTGGTTCCTCTTTTCGTGAAGTGGGGGACGGTCCAGCGGCGCCGGGTCACGCCTGCACGGTGAAGCCGTGCCGGGCGGCGAGGGCGTCGAGGGAGGCGCGGCCGGGAATGCCGTCGGCCGCGGCGCCGGAGTAGCCGCAGCGTCGCTGCCACGCGGCATACGCGGACACGGTGACGGTGCCGAACGAGCCGTCGCCCGCGTACTTGCCCGCGAGCAGGCCCTCGGACTTGAGCGCGGCCTCGACGGGCCGCACGTCGGCGGCGAGCGTCTGGTGGCCCTGCTTGGCGCCCGGGTCCTTGCGGGCGGCGGCGATCAGGTTGGACAGGTCGACGACGGGGCGCTCGGCCGGGCCGTCGTCGAGCTTGGCGCCCGCCCACTTGGCGAGGGCGGCGCGGTCCTTGAAGTCGCCGAGGTTGGTGTCGATGGGGCTCGACGTGTACTGGTGGAACTTCCACGCCGCGCGAATGGAGGGCTTGCCCGGCCGCCCGTTGTACTGAGCGATCCACAGCGCGTCGCCCGCGTTGCTGGTGGTGTCCCTGCGGGTCCAGTAGTCGACGTTGCAGTACAGGCCGACACGGTGCGTCTTCCCGCGGAGCCGCTTGACCTCGGAGAGAAACCGGTCCTTGTCGGAGCCGCTGACGCCCGGGTCTTCCCAGTCGGCCCACAGGGGGTCGCCCTCGATGCTGGCGGCCTGCTCGACGAAGTACCGGGCCTGCTCCTTCATCGAGCCGGGTCGGAGGAAGTGATAGAAGCCGACGACCAGCCCGGCGGCGCGGGCGCGCTGCGCCTGTTTGGTCATGCGGGGGTTGGTGTAGCTGGTGCCTTCGGTGGCCTTGACGAACACCAAGTCGAAGAGCGTAAGCGGCAAGACGTACAAGAACTGTGGGCACTGGCGATACTTCCGCGGCGCACACGCGCCGATCATCGCCTACGGCTCGGGCCGGGAGGCCGGCAAAATATGGGACGAGTACAGGGCTCGTCGCGTATCCGTCGCCCGTACGCCCATCCGGGCCCGGCCGAGCGCGGTTCGACACGACATCACCGGCCTGCCACGCTGCCAGCTCTGCCGGGGCGCGATGGGCGGACACGGCAAGCGCGAGGACGTGTTCTGGCGGTGCGCCCGGCATGATGCGGGCAGCGACTGTGAGGGCGCCACGGGAACCGGGAGCGAGCTTGACCGGATTGTCATGGAGTTCCTGGAGGGCATCGCCGACGATGTGGACGAGCAGCCGCCCGCGGAGGAGGATGCGCCGGTCATCGAGCCGAGCGTCGAGCACGAACTCGCCGAGCTACGCATCGAACATGCCGGATTGCAAGAGGCCCTGTCGCGGCTGATCATCGACTATGCGAAGAACCCGCAGAGGTATCCGGCCGACGCCTACGACAGCGCGCGCCAAGACCTTGAGAGCGACCGCGACGGACTCGCGGCCCGGATCGCTGAAATCGGCGGCGACGAAGAGCTCGAAGCCGAAGAAGAGACGCCGCCGACGCGCGAGGAGATGCGGCCCTTGGCCGTCGGCATGCTGCCGGGATGGAAGACGTTCACGGCCGTGCAGCGAAACCTGATCTTGAAGCAGGTGATCAGGTGCATTCGCGTATATCCCCGTCCGAGTAGATACGAGACCCGGGCCGAGGTCATCCCAGTATGGGCTCCGCTCGACGACGGCAAGTGGGGGCGCTGAGTGTCAAACGTGCGCAATCCTCGATGGGATCGCGTGGAGCGTCGCGTCAGCTGATCAATAGCCCCTGACCCGAGGTGATGGGCGCTGTGGGTTGCGGGAGCCGCGCCGCCCCGCGGGGGATCGAGGGCGGCGCGGCGGTCAGGGGGGCAGCAGTTCGATACCGATGGCGAGGGCGTCGAGTGCGTCGGGTGGCTCAGTGGGGGATGCCCTCGATGATGTCGCGGGCCCCTTGGCGTAGCAGTTCGGCGCACACGCGGGAGCCGAGTACGGCGGGGTCGTTGAGCGATTCGCCCCAGTAGTGGGCGTGGACGAACGTGGAGCCGTCGCGTGAGAAGACCATGCCGCGCAGGCTGAGCTGGCCATCGGGTTCGGTGACGCAGTATCCGGCGATGGGGCTGTTGCAGTGCCCGCGCAGGCCGTGCAGCATGACGCGCTCGGCCGTGATCTCGGTCATGGTGCGTTCGTGGTTGAGTTGCTGGAGCAGGAGGGCGACCGCTTCATCGGCCTTGCGGCATTCGAGGCCGAGCGCGCCGGCGCCGACGGCGGGCAGCATCTCCTCGACGGTGAAGACCTGGCGGGCGCGGTCGAGGATGCCGAGGCGTTCCAGTCCGGCGCGGGCGAGGATCATCGCGTCGAGCGTGGTGTCGATCTTGCGTGTGCCGTCGAGTTTTTCGACGCGGGAGCCGACGGCGCCGCGTACGCGTACGACGTTGAGGTCGGGGCGTACGCGGCTGATCTGCGCCTTGCGCCGCACGGCGGAGGTGGCGACGGTGGCGCCGGCCGGGAGGTCGTCGAGGGACTGCCGTTCGGAGCCTTCGGGGAAGAGCAGCGTGTCGCGTACCTCGTCGCGGGGGAGGTAGGCGGCGAAGATCAGTCCGCGCGGCATGGGGACGTCGCCGGGTACGTCCTTGATGCAGTGGACGGCCATGTCGATCTGTCCGCGCTGCAACATCTGGTCGATCTCCTTGACGAACAGCCCCTTTCCGCCGAGCTGGGCAAGGTCGCCTTGCCACTTGTCCGCCTCGGTGGTGACGGGCACGACCTCGATGTCGAGGTCCGGTTCGTGCTTGCGCAGCAGCGCCGACACGTGGTCGACCTGAGCGCGGGCCATGTGTGAACTGCGCGTCCCGATGCGCAGGGTGCGGCCCGGAAAGTCGTTCATAACGTCCCTTCGTGTCTGGTTTCACGGTAGACCGCGCCACTTGTGAACTGGAGCGGCCCCACGGTGCGTACGGCGATGGCGGGGTGCAGCAGTGCCGCGGCTTCGCGGCGGCCGGCCCAGCGCCATGCGTCGAGTAGGTCGGGCTGCAACTCGATGCGCGGGGCGTCCTCGGGTTGTAGCTCGGGGCCGGCGAACAGGAACGCGAGGCGGTCACGGCGGCCTGCCGGGTGGCTTGCAGCCATTCGACGGTGAAGAGGTCCTGTTCGTGTATGTCGAGGTCGAGGCCGAGTTCTTCGCGGGCTTCCCGGCGTACGGCGTCGAGGGGCGACTCGGTCTGCTCGACGATGCCCCCCGGGAGGTGCCAGGCGGTGCTGACTTTGGCGGGGTGGACGATGAGCAGGTCATTGTTCGGGTTGGTGATCAGTACGGCAGCGGTCACGGGGTGGCCGGGCGCCGGTATCGGGCAGGTTCTCGAAAGGGGGTTGCAGGCCGAGCGCGTCGGTCATCCCCGAGAGCCCCGTCTCGACGGTCTCGGCGTCTCTCCGGCCCGAGGCGCGGGGGCGTGGCCGATGAGCAGAACGGCGAGAGCGCCGGCCGGTGAGTCCGGGGCAAGCCACGTGCTCACGGTGCACCCTGCGATGAACCCGGGGCCGGGTACGGTCCCGACACCAGGCAGGGTCATCACGCGGGCGAGGCCGCCGGTGGCCCGTCGGCAGTGCTGTTCCGGGTCGGGGCGGCACCCCACATCTTGCGGCGCTCGGTGTAGGTCCGTTGGTGCCCGTGCACGCAGGCGAGCGCTGTGCCTGAGCGGTGCAGTCGGCGGGACTGGGCGCCGTAGGTGTGCCTCTGCTCAGGTTCGGGTCGTTGCTCGGCGGCAGGATCGAAGGAGGCGGGACGACATCGGCGCCGCCGCGATTGCCGACGGGCCGCGCCGGTGAGCTCCTGCACCTCCTGGGTTCTTCGACGGAGGTTCCCCGCAGCGACGTCGAGGTGCTCTTCACCCCTGGCCACCGATGCCGGGCTGCTGTTCAGCCGCTCAGGGGTTGGTGTACTCGGCACCGGTGAACGCGATCGCGGGAGCGCCGTGGCTGTTGGGCTCGCCGTGTGCCTCCACGGCGAAGTAGAAGGCTCCGTCCGTGGTGGGAAAGCAGAATTTTTTACCCAGCAGATTCTGGATGGAGAAGTCCGTGATCACCGGGCCGGGGGCTTCGCGGCACGCATGGAGCGAGGTGGGCTTGGCATCGACAGCCCGGACGAACTTTGCATCCGAGCCGAGCTCAAGGGAGGCCACACGGTCTTCGCAGCTTTCGATCCGGTAGCTGATGGTCGCGCCGAAGACTGGTTCGTCCAGTTGCTTGGTGCTGTGCATCTCGCTTCCGTCCATCAGTGCGCGATAGGAGATGTGGGCGATCTGCCCCAAGACATTGGTTTCGTCGCGATATCCCACCCTTTCGGGATGGGTGCCCACCTGAGTGCTGGTGTATTCGGCCGTTACCCGGTCGCCGAACCGGGAGACCTCCTTGCACGTGGGGGGTTCCAGGATGCTCTTCTTTGTCTTCGAAGCCCCGGTGCTGGACGGCTTGTCGGGCTGGGAATCAGACGGGGAAGAGGTACTCGGGGAAGCATGCCCCGGTCGATCGTCGCTGGACGGCGTCGAAGAGGAACATCCCATGACGGTCAGCAATACCGCAGCAACGGGAGCCACGTACCGTAATCCACCTGCCATGCTTTCCTCCCCCTCCAGCCGCCTGGAAATTCAAGAGTAGGAGCGCAGAACACCTCAGCTCAAGGGGGCTCCTGTGCGTCCTTCCGGGCAGGCTTCGTCCAGTCATTCGCGGTGCGCCGGCCGATGTGACCGTTCGCCGAACGGAACGGGGAGACGCTCGCCGCCCCCGCGTAGCGCCGTGCCCCCCCCCGGGCCAAGTACCACGCACTCGGGGCCCGCCGACTGAAGTGGTCACTCGCCGACCGCGGCGCACAGTCACCGGCGCGGCCGGTTACCTGAGTACCCCGCGTCGTCCCCGCGCATCTCGCGGTACACCTCGGCCCACTGTGGCGGCGGCCACGGGGAGCCAGTCCCAGGAACCAGTCCCAGGAACCCTCAAGTAGACCTCCTGTGGGGTGAGTTGGACGGAGCCCCGCATGTGGACAAGTGACACCTCGTACGTGTAAGCGGATGGGGGAGGCGTGCCGAGAATCCGGACAGCCACAGGTTGCTCACCATGTCTCTGGGCATGTCAATGGGCCGGTGGGCCAGTTCCGAGACAGTTCAATGGCGACGTTCTTCGTCGGATGCCCTGCCCTTGTTGTCATCGCACGCTTCACAGCATCGCTCTGGCCTGCGCTGATAGGTGGCATCGCTGTTGGCGGTCCGGCGAACCTTCCCCTGGTTGTCCTCGTGGAGCACTGGGAACGCGCTGCTGGTTCTCCCCCGGGCGACGACGGTTGACCAGCAGCGTGACGGGGTTGGCAGGTGCCGCCACTCCTGCGCTGCGGAGTGCGTGGAGGGGCGGGCGAGGAACTGCGTCCAGAACCCTTCAGGCATGAGGCCCGCCGTACCGAGCGTGGCCGCCGGCGGCGGCAGGCCCTCGCCGACCACGCGGCGGGTCACCTGCCGGGCGAGGGGGATGTACCGGCCCAGGCGAGGCAGACCGCCCGGTTCCGTGTCGTCATCTATCTGTGCGCGGCGCCGACCTCCGACGTCAGCGAGCCGCGCCGGGAGGGGCTCGGCAGGGCCGTTGAACTCGTCGAACAGAGGCGGGCGGTCGCCGTACTCACTCCGTGGCGGTCGATGATCTCGACGATCCCGCAGGAGTACGACGAGCTCGCCCGCGACGTCGAGAAGGCCGGTGGCTTCCTGCACGACATGGACTCCGACCGGGCCCGGCCGCACCGCCGGTAGCGAGATGTCCGGCTTCGCAATCCCCTTCACGGCTCGCGAGTTGGGCCCTTCAGCGTTTCCCGTTCGGCTTCGGTCCCGAGGGACCCGGTGGGGGTGACACGGGACGCGAGGAGGATGCCGAACGGGGTGAGGGGGGCGATGCCGAGTGTGAAGAAGCGGAGCCCGAGGGGGGGTTCGGGGTGTCGGGGCGAGACGTCCTGGCGCTGGAAGCGACTGCGCTGTGAGCGGCACTGGCCACCACCGCCGGTGTGGGCTGCTGCGGCGCGTGTGCCTGTGACGCGTGCTGCTGGGGCTGGGACTGGGACTGTGCTTGCGGTGGTTCCGGGTACGGCAGCAGCGCCGTATTCCGCATGAGCCGCACCTCCTCGTGGAATTCGTCCAACTCGTGGCGCCACGCCGACTGCCAACTTTGGATTCTTTCCGGCCCCGCGCCGGCCAGTCGCTCCATCCCCGAGTGAAACAAACGCTCCATATTGCCCAGGTGCTCCACCGCGGCGTCCTCCGCGTCCGCAATCAGCTGTTGCCCCACCTCGGCATGTTCGTGCAGCAGTTCCGCCGGGTCGCTCGTGTTTGACTGCCTTATCTGCGCCCCTAGGTTGCGCCACTCGATCAGGTAGTCCCACTCGATGCTGACGGCGCGGTAGCTGTCCTCCAGCTGTGCCGTCGGCCGTTGGTGGCCAGAGCCCTCCTCCAACCCCGCTGGCCCGCCGTTCAATTCGGCGTCAAGCAGAGAGATTCGTTCTTGAAATGATGACATGTGCCCTCCTGTTGATCGCGAAGAGAGTCCATATGTTCCGATATAGGGGGCCGGGTGGGAAGCTTACGCGCTCGTACAGAGCTTCGCTCGTTCGGAACTTCTTGTGCGCCTCACACGGAATCAGCGGGGGAAGAGTTCATCGCGGATCCGGGAACGCACATCCTCCCGCCGCGTGATCCCCGACGGCGCGTTGCAACGGCCCTGCCTCAGGGCCGCCCGTAGGGGCCCCGTGTGGTCTCCCGGGGGCGGCACCCCGAGGTATCGGTGAGTTTCTTGACGTCGAGGCTGTCTCTGTACGGGTTGTCGCCGAGGGCGGTCAGTGTGGTCAGGATGCGCATGGCTTCGGGCCCGCTCGCAGGGGCCGGCTCTTCGCGATGGGTGATCGTGACATCACTATGGGCGCAGGGTCAGCACTCAGAGCGGACTCCAGCAGGGCCCGCGCCCTGCCCGCTGTATCGAGGGCGACCGCAAGCCGCGCCAGGCTCTCGCCGACCACGGGGCGGGTCACCTGCCCGGCGAGGGCGACGTATCGGCCCAGGCGAGGCGGACCGCCCGATTCCGTGTCGTCATCTACCTGTGCGCGGCGCCGACCTCCGACGTCCGCGAGCCGCGCCGGGGGTGCGGCGAGTACGCAGCGGCGTTCGGCTGCCCCTGAAGGACGGGAGGGACTCGGCCGCGCCGTCGAACTGGGCGAGCAGAGGCGGTCGGACGCCGTGCTCGCCCCGTGGAGGTCGATGATCTCGACGGTCGCGCGGGAGTACGGCGAGATCGCCCGCGAGGTCGTGAAGGCCGGTGGTTTCCCGCAGGTGAGGGATACCGGCCGCGCCCGCCCGCACCACCCGTAGCGGGACATCCGCAGCCGCCCGCTTTCAGCGGCTCCTCCTCCGTTGCGTCGGCCCCGACGCCGAGGGACCTGGTTGTGATGACACCGAACGCGAGGAAGACGACGACGCATGGTGTGAAGGAATGGACCCCGAGGGGGAGTTCGGGGACTGGGGGCGAGACGCCCTGGCTCCGGCGGCGACTGAAGCGGCCGAAGCGGCTGAAGCGGCTGAAGACCCGGCGCCGGTCGCCACCGTCGGCGCGGCCTGCTGCTGCGGCGCGGCGGCCTGTGATGCGTGCTGCTGCGGCTGGGGCTGGGCGGATGCGGCTTGTGCTGGTTCCGCATGCGGTAGCCGCGCCGCCCCCATCATCAGCTCCCGCTGTTTCCAGAAGGCATCCAACTCGCGGGTCCACGCGGACTGCCACGCCTCAGGACTGATCGGCCTCAACCTGGCCAGTCGCCCCTGCCTCGGCACCTCTCGCAAACCCTCCATTCGTTGCAGGTGTGCCAGGGTGACCGCATCCTCCGCGCGGAACAGCGTCCGCCCCCTCTCGTCGTGTTCGCGAACGAGGCGGTCCAATTCCTGCGGGTTGTTCCCGTGCTCCCGCCTCAGCTGTTCCCCCTGGCTACGCCACTTGAACAGCCGATTCCATTCGTCCATCACCGCACTCTCGCTCTCCCTCAGCCGCTCCCTCAGCTGCTCACCGGGGGAGCGGCCCAGCGAGGAAATCTGCTCTCGAATTGACGCCATGCGGCTCGCCTCCTGTTGATCGCGTACGGAATCCGTATTTTCCGACCCGGGGGGGTCAGCTGCGCGGCTCGCTCATGCGGAACTCTCCGCGGTATCCCAAACGGAATCGGAGGGGAAAGCGTTCATCGCGTGGCCGGATCCGAGCGGTCCTCCCGGGGGCGGCGCCCCCGGAGCGGGGCCCGAAGGTCCCCCGGGAGCGCCCCGGATGCCGACCGGCGCGAACGCTCTCACTTGAGCGTCGCCCCTCTCTCCTGATAGGTCTGGAGGCGGCCCCAGGGCCCTCCGCTGCCCGGTCGCGCAAAGAGTTTTGTGAAACTCTTCACATGAGAAAGTGCCCGGTGAGGGCTGTTTTTCAGGGGGGAATGAAGGGTTCCGGGGGTCGAGGCCAACGATGTGGACCCACGGCCCTGTGTGACAGCCGTGTCACTCACACGTGAACGACCGGGGGCTCCCGCCGCGAGGCGGACGATCTCCGCAGCTCATGAGGCGCGTCAACGGCCAAGAGGCGGCAGGGGTTCCGTAACACAGCTGTGGGCTCGGTCACGGGGCGGCGCAGTGTAGCAGAGGGTGGGAAGGTCCTTGTGAAGGCCCTCACGAAGTCCCCCCTGCCTCTGGGTGGATACTCGATTTCATGAGCACCACGGAGCGTCCCCGAATCCTCGTAGTGGGTGGCGGGTACGTCGGTCTGTACGCAGCGCGGCGCATTCTGAAGAAGATGCGCTACGGCGAGGCGACCGTGACGGTCGTCGATCCGCGCTCGTACATGACGTACCAGCCCTTCCTGCCCGAAGCTGCCGCCGGCAGCATCTCACCTCGCCACGTCGTGGTCCCCCTGCGGCGCGTGCTCCCCAAGGCCGAGGTTCTGACCGGCCGCGTCACCACCATCGACCAGGACCGCAAGGTCGCCTCCGTCACGCCGCTGGTCGGCGAGGCGTACGAGCTGCCCTTCGACTACCTGGTCATCGCGATGGGCGCGGTCTCCCGTACCTTCCCTGTGCCGGGTCTCGCGGAGAACGGCATCGGCATGAAGGGCGTGGAAGAGGCGATCGGCCTGCGCAACCACGTACTTGAGCAGCTCGACAAGGCGGACTCCACCCAGGACGAGGACGCCCGGCGCAAGGCCCTCACCTTCGTCTTCATCGGCGGCGGCTTCGCCGGTGCCGAGACGATCGGCGAGGTCGAGGACATGGCGCGCGACGCCGCCAAGTACTACCCGAACGTGAAGCGCGAGGACATGCGCTTCGTGCTCGTGGACGCGGCCCCCGGGATCCTTCCCGAGGTCGGCCCGAAGCTCGGCGAGTGGGGCCTCGAACACCTCAAGAAGCGCGGTATCGAGGTCTACCTCGGCACCTCCATGGACTCCTGCGTGGACGGCCACGTGGTGCTCAAGAACGGCCTGGAGGTGGACTCCAGCACGATCGTGTGGACCGCGGGCGTCAAGCCCAACCCGGTGCTCTCCCGTTTCGGGCTGCCGCTGGGCCCCAGGGGTCACGTGGACGTGGACGCCTCGATGCAGGTCAACGGCATCGACTACGCCTGGGCCGCCGGCGACAACGCGCAGGTCCCCGACCTGGCCGCGGGCAAGGAGGGCGCGTTCTGCCCGCCCAACGCCCAGCACGCGCTGCGCCAGGCCAAGGTGCTCGGCGACAACGTCATCTCCGGCATGCGGGGCTTCCCGCAGGGCAAGTACAAGCACGCCAACAAGGGCGCCGTCGCGGGGCTCGGCCTGCACAAGGGCGTCGCGATGATCGTCGTCGGCAAGAGCAAGATCAAGCTGAAGGGCCGGCTGGCCTGGTACTTCCACCGGGCGTACCACGGCATGGCGGTGCCGACCTGGAACCGCAAGATCCGGGTCTTCGCCGACTGGACGCTGGGCATGTTCCTCAAGCGCGAGGTCGTCTCGCTGGGCGCCATGGAGCACCCGCGCGGCGAGTTCTACGAGGCCGCGGCGCCGGTCACGGCCGCCGCGGCGGCCAAGGCGGAGGCGGCGGCACAGTCCGAGCCGGCTCCCGGCAAGCGCGAGGACCAGACCCAGACCGCCGACAGCGCGCCGGACCGCCGGATCGACAGCAAGGGCGAGAAGGCCGCGGCTTCCTGAGTCCTGAGCCGTCGGGCTGACCGGACCGGCCGACTGCCCGCGCGCGCCCGACCGGCTTCCTGGGCCGGGCCGCCGGGCGCGGTCGGCGGCCGGAACGTTGAGTTCTGGCCGGCGGCCGGGGAGTCGGCGGGGTCGCCGGAACGCGGCGTTCCGCGAGGGGCGGGGCCGACCGGGGACCCCGGCATCCCCTCCCCGCCGCGGCTCCCCGTAGCCGGGGCGCCGCACAGCCGCAAGCTCTCCCGTGGCGCTCGCGCATCGCGCACCCAGGGCGGGAAACGCGCTGGCAGCGCGCCCCCGCGCACGGTCCGGTGCGTGCGCGGCGCCTTCTCCGCAGCGTTCCGAAGGGGCGTGAGCCATCCGTGGGGCTCACGCCCCTTCGGCATGCCCGGCGCTGATCGAGGATCCGGATTTTTGGGCACAGTGGGCATACGACACCCCCGCACCGTGTTACGTGTAGGGGGAATCCACCCCTTCATTTCGCGGAGGTGTGCTCAATGGCCGGTGCAGCGCAACGGATCGTCGCGCTCACGGAGAAGGTACTGGGGGCCCCGCTCCCGGTCAGGATCCGTACGTGGGACCGCAGCGAGGCCGGGCCGCCCGGCGCTCCGGTGCTGGTCATCCGCAATCGCAGGGCACTGCGCCGCGTCCTGTGGCGGCCGGGTGAGCTGGGCCTGGCCCGCGCCTGGGTCGCCGGTGACCTCGACATAGAGGGCGACCTCTACGCCGCTCTCGACCTGCTCGCCGAGCTGATCTGGGAGAAGGGCGACGACAGACAACCGACCCGCTCGGCCCTGGACCTCGCCCGCGACCCCGCCGTGCGCGAGGCCGGGCTGGAGCTGGTGAAGCTGGCGGGCCCCGGGCTGCCGCCACCGCCCCCGGCGGAGGAGGTCCGCCATCGCACCGGACTGCGGCACACCCTGCGCCGCGACCGCAAGGCCATCAGCCACCACTACGACGTCGGCAACGACTTCTACGAACTGGTGCTCGGCCCCACCATGGTCTACTCCTGCGCCTACTGGCAGCCGGAGGGGACCCTGGAGGAGGCCCAGCGTGACAAGCTCGATCTCATCTGCCGCAAGCTCGGCCTGCGCGAGGGCCAGCGGCTGCTGGACGTCGGCGGCGGCTGGGGCTCGCTCGTGCTGCACGCCGCGCGCGAGTACGGCGTCAGCGCCGTGGCCGTCACCCTCTCCCGCGAGCAGGCCGCCTACGGGCGCAAGCGGGTCGCGGAGGAGGGGCTGACCGACCGGGTCGAGATCCGGGTCCAGGACTACCGCGAGGTGGACGACGGCCCCTACGACGCGATCTCGTCGGTCGGCATGGCCGAGCACGTCGGCTCGGCCCGCTACCGCGAGTACGCGGACGACCTGTACGCGCTCCTCAAGCCCGGCGGGCGGCTGCTCAACCACCAGATCGCCCGCCGCCCGCTGGCCCGCGAAGAGGCGTACGAGGTCGATGAGTTCATCGACGCCTACGTCTTCCCCGACGGCGAACTCGCCCCGGTCGGCGCTACCGCCGGGCATCTGGAGGAGGCCGGGTTCGAGGTACGGGACGTGGAGGCCCTGCGCGAGCACTACGCGCTGACGCTGCGCGCCTGGGTCGCCAACCTGGAGTCCGACTTCGCCCGCGCCGCCCGGCTCACCTCCCCGGGCAGGGCCCGCATCTGGCGCCTCTACATGGCCGCCTCGGCGCTCGCCTTCGAGCGCAACCGCATCGGCGTCAACCAGATCCTCGCCGTGAAGACCCCCGAGGGCGGCGCCTCGGGGCTGCCGCTGCGCTCCCGCGTCTGGACGGCGGACCGGACGGCCGGAGAGGTGGCCGACGGGACGGCTGACGGAACAGCGGGCTGACGAGAGGGGCCCGCCCCCCAAGTGGTGGGGGCGGGGCCCTCTGCGCGTCGTGCGCGGTTTCGCACCGGTCCGGGAGCGCCTCCCGTCGGCGGCGGCTACTCCGTCTTGATCGCCGTCAGCATGTTGAGCCTGGCCGCGCGGCGGGCCGGCCACAGGGCGGCCAGGACGCCGACCAGCGCGGCCAGGGCGAGGAAGAGCCCGAGCCGGCCCCAGGGGAGCACCAGCGTGTAGGTGTCCAGGCCCGCGCCCGCGATCAGTTCGCCCGCCGCCCAGCCGAAGAAGACGCCCAGGCCGATGCCGAGGACTCCGCCGAAGAGCGAGATGACGAGCGACTCGAGCCGCACCATTCGCTTGATGCCCTTGCGGTCCAGGCCGATGGCGCGCAGCATGCCGATCTCCTGGCCGCGTTCGAAGACCGACATGGCCAAGGTGTTGATCACCCCGAGCACGGCGACGATGACGGCCATGGCGAGCAGCCCGTAGAGCATGTTCAGCAGGATGTTGATCATCTGCGCGATGCCCTCGGAGACGTCCTTCTTGTCCTGGACCTGGATCGCGGGGTTGTCGCCGAGCTGCTTGGTGAGGGCGTCCTTGACCTCGTCGGTCGCGCCGCCCTTGGTCTTGGCGAGCACCTGCATGTCCGCGACCTTGGACATGTGGGGGGTCACGGTCTTGTTGTCGACCATGATGCCCTTGATCATCTGGTTGCCCTTGTAGAGCCCCCCGACCGAGAGCACCTGCTTCTTGCCGTCCTCGAATTCGGCCTCGAAGCGCGAGCCGACCTTCCAGCCGTTGCCCTTGGCGGTCTTGGTGTCCACGACGACCTTGTGGCCGCCGCCGATGCCGGACCAGCCGCCCTTGGTGAAGTCGAGCGAGGTGAGCTGGGCGATGGAGTCGCCGTTGACGCCCGTCAGGTACTCGGTGCCGCCGCCGATCCTGGCCTGCGCGTTGCGCAGCGGCGAACTGGCGGTGACCTCGTCCGAGTTGGCCAGCTTCTTCTCCACGTCGGGCGAGAGCGGGGTGAAGTTGGCCATCGAGATGGTGTAGTCGGCCTTGAGGGAGTCCGAGGCCATCTTGTCGATGGCGTTCTGCACGCCACCGGCGATCACGGTCAGGCCGGTGATCAGCGTCAGGCCGATCATCAGCGCCGAGGCGGTGGCCGCCGTGCGGCGCGGGTTGCGCACCGCGTTCTGGCGGGCCAGCTTGCCGCTCACCTTGAACAGCCGCAGCACCGGCGCCGCAGCCGCGATCAGCGGGCGGGACAGCAGCGGCGTCAGCACGAACACGCCGATGAGCAGCAGCCCGGCGCCCAGCCCCATCTGGGCCTTGCTGCCGCCCGCGCCGGTCGCCATCAGCACCAGCGCGGCACCGGCGGCGGCGAAGAGCGCGCCGATGGTGTTGCGCACGACCAGGGAGCGGGTGGTGGCCGGGGCGTGGACGCTGCCCATCGCGGCGACCGGCGGGATCTTGGCGGCTCGGCGCGCGGGCAGCCAGGCGGCCAGCACGGTGATGACGACGCCGACGATCAGCGAGGCCACGAAGGTGCCCGGCTCGATCACCAGCGGGCCCGAGGGCATGGTGCCCATGTTGCCGATGACGGCGCGCAGTCCGGCGGCGATGCCGATGCCTGCCGCCATGCCCGCGATACCGGCGACGAAGCCCACCACGAGCGCCTCGATCAGCACCGAGCGCGTCACCTGGCGGCGGCTGGCGCCGACCGCGCGCAGCAGGGCCAGTTCCTTGGTGCGCTGGGCGACCAGCATGGTGAAGGTGTTGGCGATGATGAAGATGCCGACGAACAGGGCGATGCCCGCGAAGGCCAGCATGCTGGTCTGCATGCCGGACATGCCCTCCGCGATCTGCTTGGACTCGTCGTCGGCGAGCTTCTTGCCGGTGACGGCCTCGGTGTGGGCGGGCAGCACCTTCTCGGCCTGCTTCTTGAGCGCGGCCTGGGAGACGCCGGAGGCGGCCTGAAGGGAGATCTCGGTGTACTCGCCGGGTTTGGCGAACAGCTTCTGGGCGGTGGCGTTGTCGAAGAGGACGAGGCTGCCGCCGGCCGCGACGCTGCCGTCGTCGGTGGTGTAGATGCCGGTGACCTTCTCGGTGCGCACGGGCCCGTCCACGGACATGCGGACGGTGTCGCCGACCTTGTAACCGGTGCGCTCGGCGGTCTTGGCGTCCAGCGCGATCTGGCCGGGCGCGCGGGGCGCGGCGCCGTCCTTCATCGGGTAGCGCGGGTCGGCGCCCTTGCCGTCGGGCCCGCCGTAGTAGTTGGCGCCCTGGGTGGAGAAGCCGTCACCGACGAGCTTGCCGTCCTTGCCGGAGAGCGCGGCGAAGCCGGAGACCACACCGGTGGCCGACTTGGCGCCGGGCAGTGCCGCCGCCTTCTCCAGCGTGCGCCGGCTGAGCGGCGAGACGGAGTCGCGGCCCTCGGGCGCGCCCTTGCTCTCCTGCTTGATGGAGACGTCTACGTGGGAGTAGCCCTTCTCCGAGCTTTTCTGGAAGGCGTTCGAGATGGTCGAGGTGAAGACCAGGGTGCCGGAGACGAAGGCGACGCCGAGCAGTACGGCGAGCATGGTCATCAGCAGCCGGGCCTTGTGCGCGAAGACGTTGCGCAAGGCGGTACGGAGCATGAGGGTTCCTGGGGTCCTGAGTGCGGAGAGTCCTGGGCTGGGGCGCGCAGGCGCGCACCGTGCACCTCACCGCGCACCTCACCGGGCGTACGCGCCGCGCGCGGGGATGCGCGGCGCGTGCCGGATGCGGGGCGGGTGTGCCGGGTCGTGACGTGCTGACGTAGTGGCGTACTCGGCGTACTGGGGTGCGCCGACTGCGGCGGGGTGGCCGCCGGGGCGCGGCGGCCGGTTCAGCTCGTACGGGCCTTGGTGTCGAAGGACTTCATCCGCTCCAGCACGCTGTCGGCCGTCGGGTCCATCAGGTCATCGACGATGCGGCCGTCGGCGAGGAAGACGACGCGGTCGGCGTAGGAGGCGGCCACCGGGTCGTGGGTGACCATGACCACGGTCTGGCCCAGCTCGCGCACGGAGTTGCGCAGGAAGCCGAGGACTTCGGCGCCGGAGCGCGAGTCGAGGTTTCCGGTGGGTTCGTCGCCGAAGATGATCTCCGGCTTGGAGGCGAGGGCGCGGGCCACTGCCACGCGCTGCTGCTGGCCGCCGGAGAGCTGGTTGGGCCGGTGCTTGAGCCGGTCGGCGAGGCCCACCGTCTGGATCACACGATCCAGCCACGCCTTGTCCGGCTTGGTACCGGCGATGTCCATGGGCAGCGTGATGTTCTCGATCGCGTTGAGCGTGGGCAGCAGGTTGAACGCCTGGAAGATGAAACCGATCCGGTCCCTGCGCAGCTGGGTCAGCTTCTTGTCCTTGAGCGAGGTCAGCTCGGTGTCCCCGATGCGGGCGCTGCCGCTGGAGACCGAGTCGAGGCCCGCCATGCAGTGCATCAGCGTGGACTTGCCGGAGCCCGAGGGGCCCATGATCGCGGTGAACTCGGCCTGCCGGAAATCGACGGATACCCGGTCCAGGGCGACGACTTGGGTCTCGCCCGAGCCGTACACCTTCGACAGATCGGTGGAGCGCGCCGCTGCGACACCGGCGGCTCCATGCTGGGCGGGGGCTCCGGGGTACGGGCCTCCCGCGACGTGGTGGGGGCGAGTACGGGTCGTCACGGCGTGATGCTCCTGTCGAACGGTGGCGAGTGCGGAACTTTCGTTGTCACCCCATCGTTCCGCCCCGTCGCGGATCGGGGATCAGCCCCCGCTCCCGTTTCCGGGGGACCCCTGGGAGGTAGTCCGAGCCCTCTCGGTCCTCCTTGGGTATGACGGCCGACCCTGAGAGTGGGCGACCGGCGCTCAGGCCCGTACGGTAGGGACCGGACGTGTGACCGAACGGCGACTTTCCGTCATTCCTCCCGAGCCGGACACTCAGGGGGCACGCCTCCCAAGTGGTACGCGGTGTGCTGATGCGCCGTCAGTTGCCAATAAAATAAGACAACATCGGTCTGCCGATCCGCTGTTCGGGGGGTGACCCTGGATAGGCTCACCTCTGTGCCCTGGGGGAGGGCCGCGTGTGCTGAGCGGTGCGCGACGCGGTCCGGGAGCCGGTGCCCGGATGGTGGAATGCAGACACGACGAGCTTAAACCTCGTTGGCCTTCGGGCCGTGCCGGTTCGAGTCCGGCTCCGGGCACTACCTCACTCTGCGGAGCGCGGGCGACCTCCGGCAGGGGGTGCGCGCCGTCGGCCGGTGGCCGACGTCCGTACACGGGGCGGCTGTTGACAGTGCGGGGTAAATTTGTGTCGTGACGGAACAAAGAGCGGACGGCAGCGTAGGGGACGCCGACTACGGGCGGATCGGTGCCGGATACAGCGCCTACCGCAAGCCGGACCCGCGGATCGCGTCGGCTGTTCTCGCTGCCCTCGGGGAGGCCAGGACCGTCGTCAACGTCGGTGCCGGCGCAGGATCGTACGAGTGCAGGAGGCTGCTGGTCACGGCCGTGGAACCGTCGCAGTCCATGCGGGTCCAGCGTCCGGCCCACCTGGCCCCGGCCGTTGACGCGACGGCCGAGCATCTTCCGTTTCCCGACGGCGTCTTCGACGCGGCCATGACCACCTTCAGCGTGCACCAGTGGAGCGACCTGAAGGCCGGGCTGCGCGAGATGCGGCGGGTGGCGCGGGGGCCCGTCGTCATCCTCACCTGCGATCCGGACCTCGTGCGCGACTTCTGGCTGTACGACTACGCGCCCCTCGTCCTGGAGACCGAGGCCCGCCGCTACCCCGCCGTCGCCGACCTCACCGAGACGCTCGGCGGCCGGGTCACGGTCGAGCGGGTCCCGGTTCCCGCCGACTGCACGGACGGTTTCAACGAGGCGTACTACGCGCGTCCCGAGCGGCTGCTGGAGCCCGGCGCCCGCCAGGCGTGCTCGGCGTGGAGCTTCGTGGAGCCGCAGGTGCGCCGGGAGTACGTCGGGCGGCTGCGCGAGGACCTCGACTCCGGCCGCTGGGACGAGCGCTACGGGCACCTGCGGCGGCAGCCCACGCTGGACGGCTCGCTCGTCCTGGTCCGCGCCCTGCCCTGAGACGCGGTGCACAGTGCGGGATACGGGGCGCCCGCGGAGTGCTTCAGCGTCGGTCCAGCGCTTCAGCGTCGGTCCAGCGCTTCAGTGGTTCAGCGGTTCTCCAGCCACAGCCGCAGCTGTGTCTCCTGATCGCCCGCCACACGCAGTTCCTCGCGCACGGTGAAGGCGTCGCCCAGCACGCGGTGGAGGGTGTCCACAGCGGTGGGCGGACCCTGGATCTCCGCGGCGACGGGGGCGTCGAGGGCCACCGGGGCCGGTCGTCGGCCGCCGCTGCCCCGGGCGGTGTCGAACTGCGCCATCCACACATCGGCCTGCCCCAGGGCGCCTCCCGACTCCCAGTCCGAGGGGAAGAGCGCACAGAGCGACTCGAACACCGATTCGGCATCCGCGCCGCCGCACTCGCTCAGCTGCACGGAGACTTCCCTGTCCCCACCGGACGTGTCCGCCACCATTGCGGGCCTCCCTTTCTCGCGAATTGTCCGCAGGCCCAATATCGGCCCGTGGGTACCCGCGGGCCGGGAGCGCAATCGGCGATTCGGGCCCCGTTCGACCTCGCGCATCGGGATGGCAGGGGATGTGGCCGGCGCCGGCGCGGTGGGGTACGTGTGCCGCACCGTCACCCCCTTGACCGGTGACGGTTTTGCGAGGCGGTGGCAGGTGCGGGGCAGCGCTGCCCTTGACGGTGACGAGCGTCGCACCGGCTCAGGGGCGCAGCCGGGCGCCGACGCGGCCCAGTGCCTCGGCCATCACATCCAGTTCGTCCGGGCGCAGGACGTCGATGAGGGCTTCGCGTACGGCGGCGACGTGGCCGGGGGCCGCGGAGCGGAGGGTGTCGCGGCCCTCCGTGGTGAGGACGGCCAGAACGCCGCGTACGTCGGTGGGGCAGGAGCGGCGGCGCACCAGGCCCCGCTTCTCCAGCTGGCTCACCTGGTAGGTCAGCCCGCTCTTGGAGGTGAAGAGCCCCTCGGCGAGTTCGGTCATCCGGACCTCGCCGTCCGGCGCGTCCCCGAGGCGCACGAGGATCTCGTACTGCGCGTGGGAGAGCCCCGCGTCGTCCTTGAGCTGCTGTTCGAGGCGGCGGGAGACCCGGCTGGTCGCTTCGAGGAAGCCGTGCCAGGCCGCCATCTCCCGCTCGTCGAGCCACCTGGTCTCAGCCATGTGTGTCATTCTACGCGGTTGTTCAAATTCGAACCGTCTTGTACGGTCACCCCGAGAACGAAGTTCGAATTTGAACAACATGTGAACTCCCGACCTGCCCGTCCCGTAGGAGGCTCCGCTCATGCCGTCCCCCCACGCCACCACCCTCTCCCCGGATGCCGGGCCGGACACCGCCTGGTCCGCGAGCACCGACGGCGCCGCCGTCCCCGCGTCGGCCCAGACCGCCTATGACGCGGGTCTGCTCGTGCTGCGGCTCGTTCTCGGGCTGACGATGGCGGCGCACGGCTCCCAGAAGCTCTTCGGATGGTTCAACGGCGGCGGCCTGGACGGCACCGCCGGATACTTCACCTCCGTCGGATACCCCTCGGGCAAGACCATGGCCGTCATCGCGGGCCTGTCCGAGACCCTCGGCGGCCTCGGGCTGGCCCTCGGACTGCTCACGCCGCTCGCGGGCGCCGCCGTCTTCGGCACCCTGCTCAACGTTCTCGCCGTGAAGTGGGGCGGGTTCTTCGCGCCGGACGGCGTCGAGTACGAACTCCTCCTCGCCGCGGCCGCCGCGGCCCTCGCCCTCACCGGCCCCGGCCGGCTGGCCGCCGACCGCGCGCTGCCCGTCCTGCGCACCCACCGCCTCGTCCACGGCGCCGCGGCGCTCGTGCTGGGCGCGGTCGTGGCCGGGATCGTCCTCCTCCTGCGGAACTGACCCGCCCGCCCGGAACACACCGCTGAACAGCGCTGAACACAGCTGACTCCACTCGGAAGGGGCGCCATGAGCCGCTCGAACACCCCGCACGACGGCGGCGACGTCAACGGTGACAACGACAGCGGCAACGGCCACAACGGCCACAGCAGGGGCGAGGGTGCCTCCTGGGACGGCCGCCGGATGCCCGCGCTGTATCTCAGCCATGGCGCCCCGCCGCTCGCCGACGATCCGCTGTGGACCTCCCAGCTCGCCTCCTGGGCGCGCGAACTGCCCCGTCCGCGCGCCGTCTTGATGGTCTCCGCGCACTGGGAGTCGCGCCCGGTCACCCTCTCCGCCACCCGGACGGTGCCACTGGTCCACGACTTCTCCGGGTTCCCCGGGCGCTACTACCAGGTGCGCTACCCCGCGCCCGGCGCGCCCGCCCTGGCCGCGCGGGTACGGGAACTCCTGGGCGGCGGCGAACAGGTGGCCGACGCCCCGGAGCGTGGCCTGGACCACGGGGCCTATGTGCCGCTGGTCGAGATGTACCCGGACGCCGATGTCCCGGTCCTCCAGCTCTCGCTGCCGACCCTGGACCCCGCGCGGCTGATGGCGCTGGGCCGCAGGCTGGCGCCGCTGCGCGAGGAGGGCACGCTGATCGTCGGCAGCGGCTTCTTCACCCACAATCTCAGCGGTCTGAACTGGGGTGCGGGAGCCGACGAAGCCCCTTCCTGGTCGCGGGAGTTCGACGCGTGGGGGCGCGAAGCACTGGCGGACCAGGACATCGACGCGCTGCTCGACTTCACCCACCGCGCCCCGGCGGGCCGTATCGCGCACCCGCGCACGGAACACTTCGCGCCCCTGTTTGTCACGCTGGGCGCCGGTGAGGACGAACTGGCCGGGCAGCGCACCGTCATCGACGGCTTCTGGCACGGACTGGCCAAGCGCTCCGTCCAAGTGGGCTGACAACGACCTGCGGTTTTCCCGCCCCGCCGGCCTGTTCCGCGCGGCGGCCCGCCTCCGGCGCGGCCTCGCCGAGCCCCACCGGGGGGTCTCGTCCAGGTCCGGACGGGGTCCTTCCGTGCTGTTTCCGGGCCCTTTTCCGGCGTCTGCGGGGAGCTTGGGGAGGGGCCGCGCGCTCCCGTCCGCTCGTCCATGCGGCTGGACCCCCGCCCTCACACCTCGCGCTGGGTGACAGGTTGAGTACCCTGACGTGCGAAATGCGTACGTCACTGCTCTCGAACGGGGGCGACATGGGCTTCGGCTTCAAGCGGCGGAGCTCGACACTCCCCGCGGAGGTCACCAGCTTCGTCGGACGCCAGGAGGAACTCGCCTGCGTCGAGGCGCTGTTGCGCCGTGCCCGGCTGGTCTCGCTGGTGGGCCCCGGAGGGGTCGGCAAGACGCGGCTCGCGCTGCGCGCCGCAGCCGCCGTCAAGGACAGCTATCCCGACGGCCTGTGCCTGGCCGAGCTGACCGAACTGCGGGAGCCCGATCTGCTGCCCGCCGGGCTCGCCGCGCTGATGGGTCTGCCGGACCAGAGCGGCCGTGAACCTCTCGACCAGCTGGTCGAGCACCTGCGCGGGCTGCGCAAGCTGCTGATCCTCGACACCTGCGAACACCTCGTCGACGCGTGCGCCGTCCTGGCCGACCTCGTGCTGTGCGAGGCGCCGGAGGTGACGTTGCTGATCACCAGCCGCCAGCCGCTGGACGTGTCGGGCGAACACACCTTCGTCGTCCCGCCGCTGGCCGTCGAGGAGTGCGACGGCCGCGGCTCCCGCACCGACGGCAGCGCCGTTGCCCTCTTCGCGCAGCGCGCCGCCGCCGTCGTACCGGGCTTCCGCGTCACCGCCGCCAACCGCGACGAGGTCGTGGCGCTGTGCCGGCGGCTGGATGGCATACCGCTTGCGATCGAACTGGCGACCGTACGGCTGCGCGCCCTCTCGCTCACCCAGCTCGCCGCCCGTCTGGAGGACCGCTTCCGGGTGCTGACCGGCGACCGGCGCACCGCGCTGCCCCGGCACCAGACCCTGCGCACCACGATCGGCTGGAGCCACGAGCTGTGCTCGGCCGAGGAACGCCTGCTGTGGGCCCGGCTGTCGGTCTTCGCCGGGGCCTTCGACATCGGCGCCGCCGAGACCGTGGGCGCCGGCGGCGTGCTGCGGCCGGAGACCGTCGTGGAGCACCTGGTGGCGCTCGTGGACAAGTCGGTCGTCCTGCGCGTGGACGACGAGGACCTGCCGCGCTACCGGCTGCTGGACACCATCCGCGAGTACGGCGCCGAATGGCTGGCGAGCACCGGTGAGAAGGGGGAGTGCGCCGAGCGGCACATGGTCTGGTTCCGGGCGGCGGCCGAACACTTCCGCGACCACTGCACGAGCCCCGCGCAGCACCGGCTGAGCCGGGACATCACCCGCGACCTGGCCAACTACCGGCTCGCCCTCGAATACGCGCACGGGCCGGGCGAGCGGCCCCGCGACGGGCTGGCACTCACCATGGCGCTGGCCCCCTACTGGACGTTCCGCTCCTCCTTCTCCGAATCCGTCCACTGGCTGCGGCGCGGCCTGGAACTGGTGACCGAGCCGTGCCCGGAGCGGGCCGAGGCGCTGTGCGGCCTCGCCCACCACACGGCCGTACAGGGGCGCACGGACGCGGCCATGCCGTACGCCGAGGAGGCGCGGGAGATCGCCGAGGCGCTCGGCGATCCCCGGCTGCGCGGGATGGCCACGCACTTCGTCGGCTATGTGCACCTGATGAGCGGCGACGCGGAGACGGCCGGCCCCCTCATCGCCCAGGCCCGCCCCCTGCTGGAGGAGGCCGGCGACCGCTATCACCTGGCGCTCAACTTCATGCACGAGGCGGTCCGCTCGGCGCTGCTCGGCAAGAGCGAGCAGTCGCTGCGCAACGAGCGGGCCTTCGAACTGGCCCTCGGCAGTGGCCCGTCCGGTGCGAGTGCCCCGCACGGCGCGAGCGGCCCGTCCGTGGGGAGCGTTCCGCCCGTGGGGGCAGGTCCGCACGGCGGAGCCGACGGGCCGGCCGGGCAGAGCGACGCGGGCGAGGACGGCGAGGCGGGGGACCAGGAGCGCGAGAATTTCTTCCGCGGCTTCATCCGGTACTTCCACGGCCTCGCGCTGTGGAACGAGGGCCGGCGCGCCGAGAGCGCCGTCCCGCTGCGGGAGGCCGCGCGCCTCAAGGCCGCCATGGAGGAGCCGGACGGCACCGCCGTCTGCCTGGAGACCCTGGCCTGGCACGCCGCCGAATCCGGCCGCCCGGTACGGGCCGCCTGGCTGCTGGGGGCCGCCGACGCCTACTGGCGGCAGGACCTCGCCCTGATGTGGGGCATCGACAGCCTCATCGCCTGCCACCAGGAGGCGCTGGAGCGGGTGACGGCGGCGCTGGGGGAGGCGCGGGCGCAGAACCTGATGCGACGCGGCCGGGCGCTGACGGCCGTCGAGGCGGCGGAGCTGGCCGCCTCCGACCGTGAGCATCCGGGCGCTCCGGCCCCGGGAGACGGCACGCGGCGCGAGAGCCCGGCAGACCAGGGCGGCCTCGGAGTGCTCACCGGGCGGGAGCGGGAGGTCGCCGGGCTGGTGGCCCAGGGGCTGACGAACCGGCAGATCGCCGAGCGCCTCGTCATCTCCAAACGCACCGCCGACGCGCACGTCGAGCACATCCTCAGCAAGCTGGGCTGTTCGGGCCGCGCGGAGATCACGCAGATCCTCGAACGGTCCACAGCGACCGCGGGCTGACCGCCCGGAACAATCCGTGGCTTCCCTTCGTTCTTGACTCTGCACTAGCGTGCTGTTTTTACTAACGCATTACGCTGGACGCGAGGCCGTGCCGTGCGGCCATGGAGGAGTGAGATGAGGAGCAGCAACCCGGTCTTCTCGCGTCGGGGGTTCAGCCGCGACAACGGCTATGCCGGTTTCAACGCCCAGCAGCAGCCGCCGCAGGCCGGGAACCCCTACGCGACGAACCCGTACGCACAGCCCAACCCCTATGCCCAGCAGCCGCAGGCCGCCGGGCAGCCCTACGCCGCGCCGCCGGCGGCCCCGCCGCAGGCCGGCCGGATGACGATGGACGACGTCGTCACCCGTACGGGCATGACCCTGGGCCTCGTCGTGGTCACCGCGGCCGTGGCCTGGATCACGGACATGTCGCTGGGCCTCGCCATCGGCGCCGGGCTCGTCGCGATGGTCCTGTCGCTGGTCCAGGCGTTCAAGCGCAAGGCGTCGCCGGCGCTGATCCTCGCCTACGCCGCCTTCGAGGGCCTCTTCCTCGGCGCGCTGAGCAACTACGTCAACGGGTTCGTGAACGGCGCCGCGATGCAGGCGGTGCTCGGCACGATGGCGGTCTTCACCGCCGTCCTCGTGCTCTACAAGACGCGGATCATCCGGGTCACCCAGCGGTTCTACCGCTTCGTGATGGCGGCGGCGATCGGCTTCGTGCTGCTCATGGCCGTCAACCTGCTGTTCGCCGCCTTCGGCGGCGGTGACGGCCTCGGCTTCCGCAGCGGCGGTCTGGGCATCCTGTTCGGCGTCATCGGCGTCGTGCTGGGCGCGCTGTTCCTCGCGCTGGACTTCAAGCAGGTCGAGGACGGCATCGCCTACGGCGCCCCCAAGGAGGAGTCGTGGCTGGCGGCCTTCGGGCTGACGCTGACCCTGGTGTGGATCTACCTGGAGTTCCTCCGGCTGATCGCCATCCTCCAGGGTGACAACTGACGCGGAAGCGGAGCGACGAACCGCACAGTGCTGACGAGCCGGGCGGTGTCGGCTGAACCGCGCGGTGCTCACCGAGAGGGCCCGGAAGGCAATGCCTTCCGGGCCCTCTCGCGTCTGCGTCTGCGTCCGCGTCCGCATCCGCGTCCGCATCCGCGTTCGTGCGGGGATCGGGGGGTCGGGGGTCGGAGCAGCGGTGGGCTAGTAGTGGCGCGCGGCGCGCCGCAGGTCATGTTCGTGGATGATCGCTTTGGCGTGGCCGTAGGCGAGGTTGTGTTCGCCCCGCAGCCAGCTCACCTTCTCCTCGAAGCGGAAGAGGGAAGGGCCTTCATCGACCGTGCGGAGCCAGTCGGAGACTTCACGACCGGTGCAGTGCGGGATGCGCGAGAGCAGGTTCCGGTGGGTCTCTTCGGAGAAGATTTGGGACATCGGCGCCTCCGGACGCTTCTTAGTGAGTCCTTGACGCCACGTTGCCTGAGCCTTGGGTTGTTGGCAACAGTCCGGTGACGGCGCATAGGCTGACGATGTGCCCTCCGTTGATACGACTCCGCTGATCGCCGCCGTGGACCAGCTCGCCGACCGGCTCCGTGCGCTGCCGCAGAGCACCTTGCGGCGGGGTGCGGCCCAAGAAGGGCTCGCCCTCGCCCGGTCGCTTTCGAAGCGCGCTCAACGGCTGGAATTCGGCGCCGCGATGGAGCCCCGGACGATGCCCGACGCGGGCGTCTTCGCTGTCGGCGACCAAGTGTCCGTCGCGGGGCACGACATGGCCCAGGCACTGGCAGAGGACCCCGACTCGGCCCCCGCCGCGCTGGAGTGGGCCCTGCGCGAGGTGCGGTCGGCGGCGGCTCGCGTGGGCTGAGCGGCGTACGGGGTTGAGCCGCGCGCGGCGGAGCGGGGGGCCGGGCGGTTACAGCGAGGCGATGACGCGGTCGGCCAGGAGGTAGGCCGTATCGCCGTTGGGGAAGCCGAAGGTGAGGGCGAAGGAGCCGGCGATGCCGGAGCCGCCCATCAGCACGGGCGGCCGGCCCCGGCGCAGCGCCTCGCCGAGTGCTTCGCTGGTGGCGCGGTGGCCGGGGGAGAGGCAGACCGTCGTGCCGTCCTCGAAGACGTACACATCCAGCGTGCCCAGCGGTCCGGGGCGCACGTCGGCCAGCGGGGTACGGGCGAGCGCCAGTTCGGCCAGCCGCTCGACCGTGCGCTCGTGGTCGGCGACGGTGGGTGCCGTGGACGGCGCGGGGGAGGGGATGACGGGCTCGCCGCTGAGGTTGTAGTCCGGGTGCGAGGGGTGGCGGCGGCGCGCGGCGGCCAGATCGGGCGGCTCGGCACGCGGCGCGCCGGTCCCGGCCTCGGGCAGCGCCCCCGCCTCGGGGAGCGGCCCTGCTTCGGGGAGGGCCCCTGTCCCGGGCAGCGGCTCTGTCTCAGCCGGTGACCCCGTCCCGGGCAGTGCCTCGGCCCCAGAGGTCCTAGAGGTCCCAGAGGCCCCGGGGGGCTCGGGGGCCCCCTCGCTCTCCGGTCCGCTTTCGTCGGCCGGGGCGTACTCGCCGCGCTCGGGGCCGTTCTGGCGGGGGATGAAGATCTCTCCGGCGTCCGCCCCGTGGTCGAGGTCCAAGAGGGCGTCGAGGTGGTCGGCGAGCACGCCGGGTGCCACCTCGTACTCGGTGCCGTGCCCGGCCAGCAGCGAGCCGCTCTCCGGCTCGCCCTCGCGCGCTTCCTGGGCGGCCCAGAAGGCGCGGGCCTCGGCCAGTTCCCGCTCGCGTTCGTCGGCGAGCGCCTCGGCGACGGCGGTGCGGATCTCCGCGGCGGTGACGGGGCCGTCGCCCTCGCGGGCGTGCGGCACGGCACCGGCCGCGGCGGCGGGTGTGGCGGCTGCGCGGGATCCGGCGGCCGTCGCGGCGGACTGTGCCGCGAGCCGTGTCGCGGGCCGTTCGGCGTCGGCGCGGCGCTGTGCGGCTTCGCCGCACTGGATGTCGTGCTGGGCGTCGAGCTGGGCGCGCAGCGCGGTCAGCTGGCCGCGCAGCCCGCGTGCGGTGTGCAGTGCGGCACCGCCCAGCACGGCGGCCGTGGCCGCTGTGCCCAGCAGGATGAGGGATATGGCGCTCACTGACGTACTCCCGGTTCCGTTTCGATCCCCCTGAATTCCTACAACAGCGTTGCGCGAAAACCTCTCCGACCGTAGTGCAAAACGTTCGGAATTGGACAGAGGGAAGGTTGAGCGTTGAGGTACCGTACCGCCCTGACCTGTGCGAACGAAGCGCCCCCGGGGCGTATATCACATCCTGGGGGCGCTTCGGTCTCGCTGTTGTATCGCCGTTCTCGGGACGCTCTCCGGCCGCTTCCGCATGCTGGGGCCCCGGCTCGCGCCGGTGCGCGTGCTCAGCTGAGGCGTTCGAGGACCATCGCCATGCCCTGGCCGCCGCCCACGCACATGGTCTCCAGCGCGAACTGCTTGTCGTGCCACTGGAGGGAGTTGATCAGCGTGGTGGTGATGCGTGCGCCGGTCATGCCGAAGGGGTGGCCGACGGCGATGGCGCCGCCGTTGACGTTGAGCTTGTCCAAGTCGATGCCCAGGTCCTGGTAGGAGGGGATCACCTGGGCCGCGAACGCCTCGTTGATCTCGACCAGATCGATGTCGCCGATCGTCATGCCCGCCCGGGCCAGCGCCTGCTTGCTGGCCTCCACGGGGCCGTGGCCCATGATCTCGGGGGAGAGCGCCGAGAGCCCGGTGGAGACGATCCGCGCCAGCGGGGTCAGGCCCAGTTCGCGGGCCTTGGTGTCGGACATGATGACCAGTGCCGCCGCACCGTCGTTGAGCGCGCAGCAGTTGCCCGCCGTGACGCGGCCATCGGGCCGGAAGACCGGCTTGAGGCCCTCGACGCCCTCCAGGGTGACGCCGGGCCGCGGCCCGTCGTCCTTGGTGACGAGCGTGCCGTCGGGGGTGGTGACCGGGGTGATCTCGCGCTCCCAGAAGCCGTCCGCGAGGGCCTTCTCCGCGAGGTTCTGGGAGCGCACGCCGAACTCGTCCATCTCGCGGCGGGTGATGCCCTTGTGGCGCGCGAGGTTCTCGGCGGTCTGGCCCATGGCGATGTAGACGTCCGGGACCGCGCCGTCCTGGCGCGGGTCGTGCCAGTCCTCTCCTCCCCGCTCGGCGCGGGCCGCGGTGCGGGCCTCGGCGTCGGCGAAGAGCGGGTTGTGGGTGCCGGACATGCCGTCGGAGGAGCCGTTGACCTGGCGGGAGACCGTCTCGACGCCGGCCGAGATGAACACGTCGCCCTCGCCCGCCTTGATGGCGTGCAGCGCCATGCGGGAGGTCTGCAGCGAGGAGGAGCAGTAGCGGGTGACGGTGCAGCCCGGCAGGTGGTCCATGCCCATCTGGACGGCGACGACCCGGCCGAGGTTGTGCCCTTGTTCGCCGCCGGGGAGGCCGCAGCCCAGCATGAGGTCGTCGATCTGGGCCGGGTCCAGCTGCGGCACCTTGTCGAGGGCCGCCTGGATGATGCCGGCCGTGAGGTCGTCGGGGCGGACGTCCTTGAGTGAGCCCTTCACGGCGCGGCCGATGGGGGAGCGGGCGGCAGAGACGATCACTGCTTCGGGCATCACGGCTCCTGGGAGAGGGGGTCTGTCGCTTGTCTACGCTGCGGAAGCGCCGCCGGGGTGCGGAAGCGCGGCCTGCTGCGGAAGCTACCCGCCCGTAGCGGACGGGTCACGGTGTGGAGCATGTGATGCGGACCTCTTCTAAGCGCTTGCTTGGCTGCTTCCGGGGTTCGCTCAGGCGCTCGCCCCAGTGCTCGTCCAGGCGTCCGCCCGGGTGCTCGCCCAGGCGTCCGCCCGGGTGCTCGTCCAGGCGTCGGCTCAGGCGCTCGCCTGGCCGCCTCCCCGGTTCCGGCCCCCGCCGAGCGCGGGCCGGGCGGCGCGTGAGGAGGCCGCTGCCTCCGACTCGGAGTCCCTTCCGGTTCCGGGTCCCCTTCCGGTTCCGGGTCCCCTTCCCGGCCCGGAGCCCGCCGCCGGTCCGGAGCCCGGCCCGCGGCCCGCCTCCGGCGCCGTCTCGGGGCCCGTTTCCTCGGGGGGCGGCAGCCGCCTGCGGCGGCGGTGCTTGAGCAGGGCCCACGGGCCGCGCATCCCCGCGACCTCCGTACCGCCCTCGGCCGCCGCCTCGGCAGCGGCCCTGGCCACCGGCAAGATGCCCTCGCGCCGCCGCGAGTCGGGCCGCTCGTCCTCGGTCGGCCACAGACCCAGCGCCGCGCACAGGGTGGGCAGTACGGCCATCGCCGCCGTCGCGTACCCCTCGGCCGAAGGGTGGTAGTTGTCGGGTCCGAACAACTCGCGCGGGTGCGCGGCGAACTCGGGCCCCAGCAGGTCGCCCAGCGAGACCGTACGGCCGCCCTCCTCGACGACCGCGATGGTCTGTGCCGCGGCCAGTTGACGACTCAGCCGCCGCGCGATCCAGCGCAGCGGCTGCCCCACGGGCTCGACGCTGCCCAGGTCGGGGCAGGTGCCCACCACCACCTCGCAGCCCGCCGTGCGCAGCCGCGCCACCGCGTCGGACAGATAGCGCACCGAGCGCGCGGGCGGCGTCCGGTGGGTGACGTCGTTGGCGCCGACCATGATGACGCACACGTCGGGCGACTCGGACAGTTCCCGCTCGCTCAGCAGCAGCGTGACCTGGCGCTCCAGATCGTCCGACTGCGCCCCGGAGAGGGCGACATTGCGCAGCTCCACCGGGCGTTCGGCGACCGCGGCCAGCGCGGAGGCCAGCAGCGCTCCCGGGGTCTGACGCGGCTGGCGGACGCCCTGGCCCGCCGCGGTCGAGTCGCCGAGGAAGGCCAGCCGCAGCGGCCGTCCCGGATACAGCCGGCCGAAGGCGGTGCCGTAGCTGCCGTCGGCCTGGGGTGGTTCGTCGTCCGAGCCGCCGACCTTGCGTTTGGCGAGCTGGATCTCCGTGAAGAGCAGTCCGATCAGCGCCCCGCCGAGCAGGCTGATCCCACCGCCCCCATAGGCGGCTGCGGTCGCGATCCGCCGGGCCACTCTGGCACTCGACGCCTTCGACATCGGCATTGTGCTGTCTCCGCCTCCTGCGAATTCTTGCTTCGGATGGTCAGGGCTGGTGCGGGCTGGTTGTCGGCCGGGTGTGGACTGGTGCCGGCTGGTGCGGGTCGGTGCTGGCTGATGAGGAGTTGGCGCTACGGACAGTGAAGCTCGTCTCGTTACGGAACGTGAGGGCCAGGGGCCGCGGATCCCGCGGTCCGCGCCGCGCGGGACCGCGAGTGCCACGGGCCGCGGATGCGGCGGGTGTTGAGCGCCGCCGGTGGCGCTCAACTGCCTCTGTGCGCCGTACCCGCGCCCTCATCACTGTGTTGCCCCGCCGGACCCTGTGTGCAACGCGCCCCCTGCGTGCGCGTGTTGCCCCATATGGTGTCGGCATGGGCCCGCAACCACGCGGCCCCACGACTACGCGCGGAGACCACGGTGCAGTATCACGAGTCGATGATCGAGCTTGTCGGCAACACCCCGCTGCTCAAGCTGAACAGTGTCACGGACGGCATCCAGGCCACCGTCCTTGCCAAGGTCGAGTACTTCAACCCGGGCGGTTCGGTGAAGGACCGGATCGCGCTGCGGATGATCGAGGCCGCCGAGGAGTCCGGCCAGCTGCGGCCCGGCGGTGTGATCGTGGAGCCCACTTCCGGGAACACCGGCGTCGGCCTGGCCATCGTGGCGCAGCAGAAGGGCTACCGCTGCCTCTTCGTCTGCCCCGACAAGGTCTCCATGGACAAGATCAACGTGCTGCGCGCCTACGGCGCCGAGGTCGTGGTGTGCCCGACGGCGGTCGATCCCGAACATCCCGACTCTTACTACAACGTTTCGGACCGGCTCGTCCGCGAAACGCCGGGTGCCTGGAAGCCGGACCAGTACAGCAATCCCCACAACCCCCGCTCCCACTACGAGACGACCGGCCCCGAGCTGTGGAAGCAGACCGAAGGCCGCATCACGCACTTCGTGGCGGGCATCGGCACCGGCGGCACCATCAGCGGCACCGGCCGCTACCTGAAAGAGGTCAGCGGCGGCGCCGTACAGGTCATCGGCGCCGACCCGGAAGGCTCCGTCTACTCCGGCGGCTCCGGCCGCCCCTACCTCGTCGAGGGCGTCGGAGAGGACTTCTGGCCCGACGCCTACGACCGCACCATCACCGACGAGATCGTGGCCGTCTCCGACAAGGACTCCTTCCAGATGACGCGCCGCCTGGCCAAGGAGGAGGGCCTGCTGGTCGGCGGCTCGTGCGGCATGGCCGTCGCGGGCGCGCTGGAGGTGGCCAAGCGGCTCGGCCCCGAGGACGTGATGGTCGTCCTGCTGCCCGACAGCGGGCGCGGCTACCTCAGCAAGATCTTCAACGACGAGTGGATGAACGACTACGGCTTCCTGGAGGAGGGCGGCACCGCCGTCTCCCGCGTCGGCGAGGTGCTGCGCTTCAAGGAGGGCCCGATGCCGTCGCTGGTCCACATGCACCCGGAGGAGACGGTCGGCGACGCCATCGACGTGCTGCGTGAATACGGCGTCTCGCAGATGCCCGTAGTCAAGCGGGGCGCCGGTCACCCGGATGTGATGGCGGCCGAGGTCATCGGCTCCGTCGTCGAACGGGAACTGCTGGACGCGCTGTTCGCGCAGCGGGCCTCGCTGGGCGACGCCCTGGACAAGCACATGAGCGCCCCGCTCCCGCACGTCGGCTCGGGCGAGACGGTCGCCGACCTGATGGCCGTACTGGAGGGCGCCGACGCGGCGATCGTGCTGGCCGAGGGCAAGCCGGCGGGGGTGGTCAGCAGGCAGGACCTGCTCGCGTTCCTGGCGAACGAGGTGCGGTGACGTTGCCGGCGCCACCGGGGGCGGTGCCCGGCGCGGCGTGCGGGGCCCGCGTGGGGTGACGGGGCCCGCGTGGGGTGAAGGGCCTGTGGGGGGCGGGGTGTCTGCGGGGTGAGGGGCCGTGGGTGCGGGGCCTGTGCGGAGTTCGGGGCCGCTTCCGGCCGGGGGAGCGGCCGGTGTTCGGGAACTGGTTGCCGGGTGTCATGGGCTGGAAAACCGGGGTTAACAACCGGGGGCCACAGTGGGGGTGTGGGCGCCACGGGCCTCCGGAGCGGCTCCCGGACCGGCGGCGTCCCCACACGCGGCGGCAGGGCCTGACCGCGCGCGTGCCTGGTGGGGGACCGCCGTCGTCCCGCCCCTTTGCGCCTTGCGCGGGGGTGCGGCGGTCCCCCTCTTTCGCTGACTTCGCGCGGGGACGCGGGGCGCGGGGCGCGGGGCGGCGCCCCGGCGCTCAGTGGCGGTCCGCGCCGGTCTCGCGGGAGAACCAGGCGCGGCTGGCCTGGAGGCCGTTGACCGCGACGATGCCGGCCCAGCAGGAGATCAGGCCGATCAGCCCGGCGTTGACCACCGCGATGGCCGACAGCGGGATGGCCAGCACCAGAGAGGCGACCGCCAGGCCGAGGCGGGCGCCGAGGCCGTCGGGGTACAGGTGCGGCTGTGCCTGCTGGGGGCGGGTGCTGCCGCGGGCCACCACCATCTGCTGCTCGGCCATCTGACGGCGCACGCGCTTGTCGACGACGCTGTCCAGCCGCTGCTCGACCTTCTCCATGAAGGAGTCGATCAGCTCGCTCTCGTACTCGGGACCCAGCTCCCTGCGCGTTTGCAGGGTCGCGTCGAGTTCCTTCTTCAGCTCAGGGTCGGGACCGCTCATGCTCGCCACGTTACGGCGCCGAGGCGGGGTCGGCAGTGGGGCTAGCCCCCTGAAATGTCCCGGAGGTTCCCGAACCTCCTCCGTCGGGTTTCCCACCAGTTTTCTCACCGGTTTTCCACCGGCTCCCCCGCGGGGCCGAGCCGTCCGGAGTGGGTGCTTCCGGTTCCGGTATCTCTTCAATCGCCGTGTACGGGGGCGGGGTTGGGCTCCCGGGCCGTTCCGGTAACGCGCGCCGGGGGGCGTCTCGGAGGGGCCCGGGAGGGCCGTGAGTGCGTGAAGATGATTCAAGAAGGCATTGACCCGTCAACTTTGAGCAAATAGCGTCCGGGCATCCCGGCTGAGAGGCGCGTCCCGTACGGAACGCGCCGCGACCTCACCGCGGCTCGGCGCGGCCTGCCCGTGCCGCCGCGGTGACGCCGTGGCTCCGCTCCTACCAGGAAGGAAGGCTCAGCGTGCGCAGACGTTCTCTCCTCACGGCCGCCGCGTCGGCGCTGGCAGCGACCCCGCTCGCGGCCGGCTGCGGTTCCTCCGCGCCATCGGCCCCCTCCGCCCCCTCTTCCGCGTCGCCCTCCGGCGGGTCCCGGCGCGGGCGGCTCACCTATGGCGTCTGGGACGTCTACCAAGTGCCCGCCATGAAGCGGGCCGCCAAGGAGTTCGAGCGGACCCGGCCGGGGGTGAGCGTCGATGTGCAGCTCACCCCCAACGGGACGTACTGGACAAAGCTGCGCACCGCCTGCACCGGCGGCGCGGCCCCCGACGTCTTCTGGATGAACGGGCCCAACCTCGGCCTCTACGCCGCCGCCGGGCAGCTCCTCCCGCTGGAGACCGAGGGCCCGGATGCCGTCGTGCGCCCCGGCGACTTCCCGCCCGACCTGATCTCCCTCTACAGATGGAAGGGCACCCAGTACGGCGTCCCCAAGGACTTCGACACGGTCGCGCTGTGGTTCAACAAGGAGATCTTCGACCGCGCCAAGGTCGATTATCCGGACGACACCTGGACCTGGCAGGACCTGATCGCCAACGCGCAGCGGCTCACCGACCGCAGGCGCGGCGTCTACGGCATGGCGGCGCCGGAGTGGAACCAGGAGAACTACTACAACTCCATCGCCCAGGCCGGCGGCTATGTGCTCTCCAAGGACGGCAAGCACTCCGGATACTCGGACCCGCGCACGCGGGAGGGGCTGAAGCTGTGGGTGGACATGATCCACCGCTACCGGGCATCCCCCACGCTCCAGCAGATGACCGACACCGAAGCCACCCAGATGTTCCAGTCGGGCACCATCGCCATGATCCAGGAGGCGTCGTACAAGGCGCCCACCTTCTGGGCCGACCGGGAGCTTCGTGCCAAGGTCGATGTGGCCCCGCTGGCCAAGGGCCACCGCCGCGCCAGCATCATCCACGGGCTCGGCAACGTGGTGTACGCCAAGACCCCGCACCCTGAACTGGCCCGCGAGTTCGTCCGGTTCATGGCGGGAAAGCAGGCGTCGCTCATCCAGGCGAAGTACGGCACCGCCATCCCGGCCCGCAACGGCACCCAGGAGCCGTGGACCGAGTCCATGCCGAAGTTCGACCTCAAGGTCCATCTGGACGCGCTCGACTACGCGGTGCCGTATCCGACCTCCGCCAACACGGCCGCCTGGGCGCACAAGGAGCAGCGGATGCTGGCCCGCGCCTGGAGCGGTGACGAGAGCCTCACCAGCGTCACGCGCACCCTGACCGACGCCATGAACCAGCTGCTGGCCCAGGAAGGGAAGGCCCGGTCCTGATGAGCCTCGAAGTGAACGCCGCGAAGATCCCGGGCCGGCCGTCCGCCCGGTCTGCCCGGCCAGGCGGACCAGCGGCCGGTGCCGGGTCCGACAGCGGCTCCGGAGCCGACAGCGGGCCCGGGACCGGGGAGCGCGCGCTGCGCAAGCGCGAGCGCCGCTTCCAGCACCGCGACAAGTGGTGGGGCTACGCGCTGATCGCCCCGGCCGGACTGGGCCTGGCGGTGTTCTACCTGTGGCCGGTGGTGCAGACCCTGTACTACAGCTTCACCGAGTGGGGCCCCTTCGGCGGGACGAGCTGGATCGGGCTGTCCAACTACCGCACGCTCGTCCAGGACCCCGAGTTCTGGCAGGCGCTGGGCAACTCCGGCATCTACACCGGACTGGTGCTGCTCGGTATCCCGGTCTCCATGGTGCTGGCGGTGCTGCTCAACTTGAAGGGGATGCGAGGCAGCGGCGTCTACCGCACGCTCTACTTCCTCCCCGTCGTCACCATGCCGGCCGCCGTCGCGGTGGTGTGGCGCTGGCTCTACAACGGCGATGTCGGCATCGTCAACCAGGCGTTGGACGCGATCGGCATCGACGGGACGTACTGGGTCTCCGACCCGTCCACCGTCCGCTTCGCGATAGCCGTCATCGGCGTGTGGATGACCGTCGGCTACAACATGATCCTGCTGCTGGCCGGATTGCAGGGCATCCCGCAGGACCTCTACGAGGCGTCGTCGCTGGACGGCGCGGGCCGCGTGCGCCAGTTCTTCTCGCTGACGCTGCCGCTGCTGAGCCCGACGCTGTTCTTCACCACCGTGCTCTCGGTGATCCAGTCGCTCCAGGTCTTCGACCTCGTCTACCTCATCCTGGGCGCCAACACCGAGGGCGCGCTGATGAATCCGGCCTACGGCGAGGGACAGACCGTCGTGATGCTCTTCTTCCAGAAGGCGTTCTTCGACAACCAGCGCAGCTACGGCGCGGCGATCGTGTGTGTGCTGTTCTTCCTGATCATGGCGCTGACCGCCATCCAGTTCCGCTTGCAGAAGAGGTGGGTCCACTATGGCTGACGCGACGGGACACAAGGGTCGCGAGGGCCGGATGTGGCCCGCGCATGTGGTGCTGTGCATCGGCGCGGTGGTCACCGTCTTCCCGCTGCTGTGGGAGGTGCTGACCTCCTTCAAGACTTTCGGCGAATCGGTCCGCGTCCCGCCGACGATCTGGCCGCAGCACTGGGACTGGTCGAACTACTCGAAGGTGTTCGAGGCGATCCCTTTCGGGCAGCAGTTCGTGAACACCGTGGTGATGACGCTGCTGCGCACCGCGGCGCAGCTGCTGCTGTGCTCGATGGCCGCGTACGCGTTCGCGCGCATCCGCTTTCCCGGGCGCGGGGCGATCTTCCTCGGGTTCCTGGCCGTGCTGATGGTGCCCAGCCAGCTCTTCCTGCTGCCGCAGTACCAGATCATGCAGGACCTCGGCTGGCTGGATTCGATGCAGGCGCTGGTGGTGCCGGGGATGTTCTCCGCCTTCGGGACGTTCTTGCTGCGGCAGTTCTTCATGGGGCTGCCCGAAGAACTGGAGGAGGCGGCGCGGCTGGACGGCGCCAACCCCTTCACCGTCTTCTGGCGAATAGCCCTGCCGTTGGCCCGGCCCGGGCTGCTGGCGCTGGGCATCCTCACGTTCCTGTGGTCCTGGAACGACCTGATGTGGCCGCTGATCGTCAACACCGACCCGGCCAAGATGCCGCTGTCGGCCGGGCTGGCCTCGCTCCAGGGCGCCCATCTGACCGAGTATCCGGTGCTGATGGCGGGCTCGCTGCTGGCCACCCTCCCCGTGATCATCGTCTTCGTCGCCATGCAGCGGCAGTTCATCCAGGGCATCGCTTTCTCCGGCATGAAGGGCTGAGCACCTATGACCGACACCTCCCTCGCCTCGACCTCACCCGGCTCACCCACCTCACCTTCTCCGGCCTCCACCGCCCCGGCCGGCGGCCAGGCGCCGGTCCGTGACCTGCGGCTGGGCGTCATCGGGCTCGGCCTGCGCGCCTACCTCGCACAGGAGGCCCACCACCCGGGCGAGGGCTCGGCGGTGGTCGCCGCCGCCGACACCGCGCCGGGAATGTTCGAGCGGGCCCGCGAGTGGTTCGGCGACGACGTACACCTCTACTCCGGCCACCGGGAGATGCTGGCCGCCGAGGAGCTGGACGCGGTCTTCGTCATCACCCCCGACCACACCCACGAGGAGCTGGCCGTCGAGCTGCTGGAGGCGGGCGTCGCCGTCTTCGTCGAGAAGCCACTCGCCGTCACCACCGAGGGCTGCGACCGCGTCCTGGAGGCCGCGCGGGCGGGCGGCGCGCGGCTGTACGTGGGCCACAACATGCGCCACATGCCGGTGGTGCGCACCATGCGCGAGCTGATCCAGCGGGGCGAGATCGGCGAGGTCAAGGCCATCTGGTGCCGCCACTTCGTGGGCCACGGCGGGGACTTCTACTTCAAGGACTGGCACGCCGACCGCCGCAACACCACAGGGCTGCTCCTCCAGAAGGGCGCCCACGATCTGGACGTCATCCACTGGCTCGCGGGCGCGTACACCGAGCGCGTCACCGCGCTCGGCGGCCTCACGGTCTACGGCGACATCGCCGACCGCTCGGGCCAGGCCCCCGGCGCGGTGATGCCCGACTGGTACGACCCGGAGAACAACTGGCCGCCGCTGTCGAACACCGGCCTCAACCCGGTCGTCGATGTCGAGGACCTGTCGATGATGGTCATGCGGCTGGAGGGCGGCATCCACGCCAGCTACCAGCAGTGCCACTACACGCCGGACTACTGGCGCAACTACACGGTCATCGGCAACGAGGGACGGCTGGAGAACTTCGGCGACCACGGCGAGACCGCCGAGGTGCGGGTGTGGAAGCGGCGCGGCGACTACCGCCCGGACGCCGACCTCGTGGTGCCGATGCCCTCCCCCGGCGAGGGAGGGCACGGCGGCTCCGATCCGATGCTGGTGGCCGAGTTCCTGCGGTTCGTCCGCTCCGGGGGCGCGACCGACACCAGCCCGGTGGCGGCCCGTGAGGCGGTGGCCGCGGGTGTCGCCGCGACGGAGTCGCTGCGCGCGGACGGCCGCCCGGTCACGGTCACCCGGGTCGCCCCCGAGCTGGCCGACTGGTTCGCGGGCGGCCAGGGCTCGGGGGCCGGGCAGGGCGCGGAGGGTGGCCAGAGCTCCGGGGGCGGCCAGGGCTGAAGTCCGCCTCGCACTGCCGGGGCGGCGCGGGGCGCCGCAGCGTCTTGCCCGCCGGACCGCTGTCTGCATAGAGTTATGCAAGGGAGGAGCGGGCTGAATGAGAGGGGCGGGATGGGTGCGGACGGGCGGCTGCTGCAACTCTTCGAGGGGCACCGGCTGACGCCGACCCAGCGCCGTATCGCGCACTGCATGGTGCGCCGCGCCGCCGACGCCCCCTTCCTCTCCAGCGTGGAGCTGGCCGAACTCGCGGGCGTGAGCCAGCCCTCGGTCACCCGGTTCGCCGTCGCCCTCGGCTTCGACGGCTACCCCGCACTCCGCCGCCACCTGCGCGAGACCGCGCTCCCGGACGGCGAGGCGGGGGACGGCGCCGAGGGCGCGGACGGCAACGAATACCAGCAGGCGGTGTACGCCGAGATCGAGAATCTGCGCCGGCTCTCCGCGCTGCTCAGCGACCCCGCGCCGGTCGAGCGGGCCGGAGCGCTGCTGGCGGCCTCCCGCCCGCTGCCCATGCTCGGGCTGCGGGCCGCCGCCGCGCAGGCGGGCGGATTCGCGTACTTCGCCGCCAAGGTCCACCCCGACGTGCGGCTGCTGACCGAGGGTGGCTCCATGCTCGTCGATCGCCTCGACGCCTGCGTACGGGCCGGGGCCCGCGCGTTGTTGTGCTTCGCGCTGCCCCGTCACCCCCGCGAGACCGTCGAGGCCCTCGCGCACGCGCGCGCCGCGGGACTGTCCGTCGTCACGGTCGCGGACGGCGTGTTCGCGCCGGTCGCACACCCGGACGATGTCCTGCTCCCCGCCGCCGTCGGCACCGGCCTCTCCTTCGACACCGCCTGCGCCCCGATGCTTTTGGGCCGGATGCTGCTGGAGGCCATGTGCGACGGGCTGCCCGACGCGCAGGCCCGGCTGGAGGACTTCGACACGCGCGCCCGGGAGCGGGGGCTCTTCGCGGAGTGAGAGCGGGAAGCCGGCTGTCCGGGCGTCGCCCCCTCCGGTCTCCGCCGTCACCGCTCGGGGGCGCGCTCATCCCTCCGGGGTGCGCTCATCCCTTGGGGGCGCGGTCATTTCTCGGGGGCGCGGCCCAGAAACGCGAGCAGCCGGGCAGCCGGGGGTGCTCCCGGCGGGAGCGGGATCACGGGGGCGAACAGCGGGGCGCGGGCCGCCGCCTCGTGCGGGACCAACTGGTGTGCGACCGGGAGGAGTGCGGCGGACAGTGCCGCCGGGAGCGGCCGGTCGTGCTCTCCTGTGGCCCGGGTGATGTCCCAGCCGTGTACGGCCAGTTCCACCGCGCCGGTCAGCGCCAGCGCCTCCGCCGTCAGCGGGGAGCCGGCGATGCTGGTCGGCCGGTGGCCGGTGCCTGCCGCCGCCCAGGCCCCCAGCAGCCGGACCGCCCGCCGCCGGAAGAGGGCCGCCGGGTCGGACCCGGCACCCGACCGGGAACCCGACCCCTGAGTCGGGGCTCGCTCGTCGTACGGGTCTGCCCGTGGCCGGAGGGCGACGGCTCCCTCGGTGATGCCCTCGTACAGCGCCGCGAGGGAGTCGTCCATATGGGCCAGCAGCCGGCCCAGGTCCCATGCCGCGCACGGGGTGGGGCGGCCGAGAAGGGTCGGAGTGACGGACCGGGCCGCGCCCAGCGCGTAGCCGACCGAGCGCTCCAGCAGTGCGGCGGCCTCGCCGAGGTATCCGGCGCGGGCAGTTCCTGTCTCCCTTGGACGCTTCGGCTCCGCCATGGCGGCACTCCTCCCGGCCACAGGCCCGGTGGCCGGGCCGCTCGGGGTGGGGACCGGGAACGGTACGAAAACTCATCGCCCAGGGCGCGAACTCCGGCGTGGCGATCACCCGGCACCGTGCCGCTCGCCCCCCATCGTGCCGCTCGCCCCGCCCCGCACCGTGCCGCTCACCCAGGTCCTGATCGCCCGGACCGTGATCGCCCGGACCGCGATCGCCCGGCGCCCGCGCCCGTCCGCTCACTCCTTGACCGCGCCGCCGAGCATCCCGCTGATGAACGTCCGCTGGAGCAGGACGTAGCCGGCGAGGACGGGCAGCGCGACGAGCACGGCGGCGGCCGAGGTGACGCCGGGATCGCTGTTGCGGCGGTCGCTGGTGAAGAAGGAGAGCGCGAGCGGCGCGGTGCGCACGTCCGGGTTGTCGGGCACGAGGACGAGTGCGAGCAGGAACTCGTTCCAGGCGTAGAGGAACAGCAGCGCCGCCAGGGCGCCCAGGGCCGGGACGGCGAGCGGCAGCATGATCTTGCGGAGCGTCTGGAGGCGCGTCGCGCCGTCGATCTCCGCCGCCTCGCGCAGCGAACCGGGCACGCCCGCGAAGAAGGTGCGCATCCAGAAGGTGCCCAGTGCCAGGGAGAGGCCCACCTGGGGCAGGATCAGCGCCCAGTAGGTGTCCAGGAGGCCCCATGCCCGCATCTGGTAGTAGAGCGGGATCACCGTCGCCTCGTACGGCAGTACGAGCCCGATCAGCAGGATGCCCAGCAGGGGGCCTTTGAGCGGGAACGTGAAGACCGCGAACGCGTACCCGGCCGGCACCGCGACGAGCAGCGTCAGCACCACCACGCTCCCGGCCACCAGCAGACTGGAGAGCAGGGCGCTGGAGAAGAGTCCCCGCTGCCAGGCCGTGGCGAAGTTCTCGAAGTGGAGCGAGGAGGGAACCGAGAAACCGGTCACCCGCGCACCCGGCTCGTGCAGCGCCACCAACAGGATCTGCGCGAACGGGTACAGCGCCACGAGCGAGGCGATGACCAGCAGCGCGTGGCTGATGACGGACTCGCGCCGTCCGCCGTTCATGAGACCCCCTCCCTTCATGAGATCCCCTCCTTCCCGCCCCGACGATTCCCGCCCCGACGGTTCCCGCCCCGGCCATTCCGGTTGCCCCGGTGGCCACCCCGGTCGCCCCGCTCGCCTCGGGCGTCCCGCTCGCGCAGCACGCGCAGGATCGTGCCGCAGACGAGCAGCGTCAGCGCGGTCAGTGCGATGCCGATGGCGGCGGCGCTGCCGACCTGGCGGGTGACGAACGCGCCCTGGTACAGGAAGACACTGGGCACGGTGGTGCTGGTGCCGGGGCCGCCGGTGGTGGTGTTCCAGACGATGTCGAAGTTGCGCAGCGCCTGGGTCACGGTGAGCACCAGCGCGATGCCGGCCTCGCCGCGCAGCGCGGGCAGGATCACGGTGAAGAACTCCCGCACCGGCCCCGCCCCGTCCAGCCGCGCGGCCTCGAACAGTTCGCGGGGGACCTTCAGCGCGCCGGTCAGGAACAGCACCATGCACAGCCCGTACATGATCCACGAGCCGATCAGTCCGACCGAGGGCAGCGCCGTCCCGTAGTCGCCCAGCCAGGAGCGGGCCCACCCGTCCAGGCCGAGGGCGCGCAGCAGCCCGTTGACCGGGCCGTCCGTGTCGTAGATCCAGCGCCAGGACACGGCGATGACGACGGTGGAGAGCACCTGCGGGATGAACAGCAGCGAGCGGAAGACGGCCAGGCCACGGATGCGGATACGGACCATCAGCCCCGTCAGCAGCAGGCCGGCGGCGACCGGTAGCAGCGCGTAGAAGACGAGGAAGACCAGCGAGTGCAGCAGCGCGGAGCGCAGCGCCGGGTCGCCCAGCAGCGCCGTGTAGTTGTCCGGGCCCGCCCAGGTGCCGAGGGTGAGCCCGTCCCAGTCGAACAGGGAGATCCACGCGGTGGTGAACAGCGGGCGCAGCACGAACAGGATGTAGAACGCGGCGCCGGGCAGCAGGTACAGGTACGCGGGCCAGTACTGGCGCCGGGCCCAGACCCGCACCCGGCCCTCCCGGCTACGGCCCTCCCCGCTACGGTCGCTCCCGCTACGGCCGTCCCCGCCCCGGGCCGTCGCGTGTCCGTTGGCCGTCCCGGACGCGGCCCCCAGGAGCTTCCCCGGGCCGGGCCTCATGGGCGGGGTCCTGACCGGCGGGCCTTCTTCTCCTGGTCGGCGCGGAAGGATTCCCGGTCGGCCTGCACCTTTCTCAGGTAGGCGTCCACACTCAGGCGGCCGGTCAGCAGGTCCTGGGTGGCCGAACCGATAGTGGCCAGCATGGAGTTGCTGGCCCAGTCGAAGTAGAAGGTCTGCCCGTCGTCGTCCAGCAGCCGCCTGCCGGTCGCGGCCTGCTGCCGGGCGAGTGCGTCGGGCATCGTGACGCCTTCGGTGAGCACCGGGAGGCGGCCGGCGTCGGCCATGGCCTGGGCGCCGGTCCTGCTCTGCATCATGCCGAGGAAGGCGACGGCGGCGTCGGTGTTGTCGGTCTTCGCCGAGATGTGCCAGGGCAGTCCGAGCGCGCCCGCCGCGACGGTGCGTCCGTCGGCGGTGCGTGGGATGTCGAAGCCCGCGTCCGGGCCGAGTTCCTTGCCGATGGCCGGGGCGTTCCAGGAGCCGGCGACGAGGAAGACGCCCTTGCCGCCGAGGAACTTGGTGACCGCGTCGTCCGAGCTGATGCCGTTGTAGCCCGAGCCGAGGTAGCCCTTCGCGGCCCAGTCGCGCAGCGTCCGGGCGGCCTCGCGGTTGCCCCGGGTGGCGAACGTGGTGCCGGGGACGCCGTTGATCCAGGCGCGGCTCTCGCCGACCGGGGCCGTCTGCGCCTGGATGGTGCCCAGGAGCTGTTCGGCCGGATACTGCTCGGAGTTGCCGAGCATGAGGGGCTGTTGCCCGGATGCCTTGGCCTGCTTCAGGGCCCGGGTGAAGTCCGCCCAGGTGCGGGGCGGGTCGATGCCGTGCTCGCCTATGGTGTCGAGCTTCTTCCTGTTGTAGAAGACGCCGACGTACTCATTGCTCTGGCCGATGCCGTAGAGGTTGCCGGAGCCGTAGATCGCGCCGTCCTGGGTCCAGCGCAGTTGGGCGGTGGCGCCGGGGGGCAGGTCGAGGTCCCAGCCGTAGGCGTGCGCCACATCGTCCAGGGGGCGCAGCAGTCCGCTCTGTACGAGGGGGCCGTCGATCCCGTAGCCCTGGTTGCCCTGGATGAGGTCCGGCGGGTGGGCGCCGGACATCGTGTTCACGATGGTCTTGGAGAAGTCGGCGAACGTCTTGGTCTCCACCCGGACGCTGACGTTCGGGTACTTCTCCTCGTACCGGGCCACCAGCCGCTTGAGGAACCCCCGTTCGCCGGAGTCCGCGAGTAGCCGCAGCTCCGTCCTGCCGTGCGCCGCGACGTCCGCCGGGGTGACCGGTGCGGTGATCCGGCCGCCGGTCAGCTCCCGCGCCGGACCCCCGCCGCCGCCGGCCCCCGGCACGCCGCACCCGGCGAGGAGGAGCGCCACAGCGGACGCGAGGAAGGACGCCACGAGGGATGCGGGTCCCGACGTGGTGACGGACGCGGAGGTGGTCGTGAGGACGGCCGTGCGGGGGCGGCGGGAGGCCGGAGTGTGATCCATAGCCCGCTCATTAGTCGCCCGTGCGCCGGTTGTCGATACCCGGCGCACGGGCGGGGACGCGGGCCGACGGCTGCCCGGACCGCGCGGGACTCAGGCGGTGCGCGGCCCGGACCGCGCCGGGTCCAGACCGCGTCGGCCGGCGCCTGGAACTCCTCGTCGCCCAGCGTGATCCGCGCGGCCTCGGTGTTCTCCTCCGGGTGCGCCACCCGCGAGGTGTCGGGGATCGGCAGCATCACCGGTGACCGGCGCAGCAGCCAGGCGAGCGCGAGCTGGGAGGGGGAGGCGCTGTGTTCCCTGGCCGGGGCGTCCGGCGGGCCGCCCGGGCGTGCCGGCTCGCCGGTGGCGATCGGGAACCACGGGATGAACGCGAGGTTCTCCCGCTCCGCGTACTCCAGCACGTCCTCCGCGCCCCGGTTGGTGAGGTTGTAGAGGTTCTGCACGGAGACGGTCTCCGCCGGCTTCCTGGCCTGCTTCACCTGCTCGACGGTGACCTCGGACAGGCCGATGTGGCGGATCTCGCCCTCCTGCTGGAGCAGCACCGGCTCGCCGAACTGGTCGGCGAGCGGTACCTGCGGATCGGCGCGGACGAGGTCGGCCGGTCCGGGACCGGGCTGGTGGGGGCGTTCGAGACGACCGAGAAGGGTTGAGTCGTACGGGAAAAAGGGAGAGCTGAGGCTCCCCGGTGTCATGAACGCTCCCGGACGGGCGTGTCTTCCCGGCTGCGGGTCCGCATTCCCGCCGAGGCCCCCGGCACGGCCTCGCGGACCGCCGACTCGCTGACCGCTGCCTCGTGGCTCGCTGCCCCGTCGGACCTGCGCAGACGAACGGGCGCCGGTGAGCGCGACGCCGCACCGGGTCAGGGCAGCTGCTTGAGGAGCTGCTCGGCGACCGGGCCCGCGGAGGCCGGGTTCTGGCCGGTGACCAGGTTGCGGTCCACGACCACGTGCGGGGCCCACGGCTCGCCCTCCTGGAAGTCGGTGCCGACCTCGACGAGGCGGTCCTGGAGCAGCCACTTCGCCTTGTCGGCCAGGCCCGCCTGGCGCTCCTCGGCGTTGGTGAACCCGGTCAGCCGGTATCCGGTGAAGGCGTTGCCGCCTTCCTGGGCGTGGGCGGCCAGCAGCGCGGCCGGCGCGTGGCACACCAGTCCGAGCGGCTTGCCCGAGGCGAGCGTCCGCACCAGCAGCGTGCCCGAGTCGGTGTCCTCGGCCAGGTCCTCCATGGGACCGTGGCCGCCGGGATAGAAGACGGCTTCGAAACCGGCGGGGCCGCCTGACGCGTCGAGCCGCACGTCCTCGATGCCGAAGGGCTCGCGCAGCTCGGTGAAGGACTCCAGTCCGGCGGCGATGCGGTCCGCGTTCTCCTGGCCGCCGTTGGCGTCGGCGGTGAGGCTGGCCTGGTCGGCGGCGGGGATGACGCCGCCGGGCGTGGCCACGGAGACCTGGTGGCCCGCCGCCTTGAACACCTCGTACGGCGCGAGCGCCTCGTCCGCCCAGAAGCCGGTGGGGTGCTGGGTGCCGTCGGCGAGTGTCCAGTGGCCGGCGCCAGTCATCACGAAAAGGATCTGCGACATGTCGTACTCCGGAGCGTCGGGGGCTTGTTCCGTCATCCCGCAGGGTCACACGCCGACCAACCGTACGCAGGACGTCAACGCGCCGCGTGTCCGAACGGGGCCGCCCTCCCGTGTCCCCGCACGCCGCCCGCTCACGCCCGTCGGCCCGCCCGCCCGCGGCGCGTCGGCCCCCCGCGGTGCCTCAGTCGCGCAGCGCGTCGCGCTGTGCGGCGCCGGATTCGGCCACCACCGACTCCAGCGTCTGCGGCGCGCGGACCGTGGCGAGGGCGACCGTTTCGTCCCCGCCGACGGTGTAGCCGTAAATGCCGGGCCGGGGGAGGGAGTTGTAGCCGAACGGGGTGGAGTAGTAGTAGGCGCCGGTGTCCAGGAGGGCCGCGTGGTCGTCCTCGTCCAGTGGGGGAAGGGGGCGCTCGCGGGCGACGAGGTCGCCCGCGAAGCAGCAGGGGCCCGCCACGTCCTGTATCACGGGCGGGGCCGTCTTGGGGCGGCCCTGCGCGTCGTAGGCGGCGACGCGCAGGGGCCAGGCGTCGGGGGCGAAGACGGTGCGCACCGCGAGCTGGGCCCCGGCGTGGGTGACGGCGATCCGCCGTCCGCCCGCGCTCTTGGCGTACTCCACGCGCGCCACCACCGTGCCCGCCTTGGCCAGCAGCGCCCGGCCGAACTCGGTGACCAGGCCGTACGCGCCGGAGAAGAGGCCCGGCACCGTCTCGGCCAGCAGCCGCGCGTAGGCGGCGAAGGTGGGCGCGCTCTGGTCGGAGTCGAAGTTGACGGGGAGGCCGCCGCCCAGGTCGAGGGTGTCGATCTGACGCCTGCCCACCGCCGCGTTGATCTCCTCGGCCAGCTCGTACACGGTGGCGACGCCGCGTGCCATCAGCTCCAGCGGGATGCCCTGGGAGCCGACGTGCGCGTGCAGCCGGGTGAGCCAGGGGCGGGCGCGGAACGCCTCGGTCAGCCACTCGCGCGCGCCCGGGTCGCGCAGCGGGAAGCCGAATTTGGAGGTGGCGGTCGCCGTGCTCATGGCGCCGATGGCGCCGCCGCCGACCTGGGGGTTGATCCGCAGCCCGAGCGCGGCGCCCCCGGCGCCCTCGGCCCCGCTGCCCCCGTTCCGGCCGCCACCGCCGCTCCCGTCCCCGGCCAGCAGCGCGTCGAGGCGGGCCAGTTCCCGCGGGTTGTCCGCGTTGAGCGCGATGCCCGCGGCGAGGGCCTCGCGCAGTTCGGTGCGGGTCTTGGCGGGGGAGTCCAGGACGGTGTGCGCCGCGTCCACCCCGGCGGCGCGGGCGAGCGCGAGTTCGCCGGGGCTGGCCACCTCGCAGCCCAGCCCTTCGTCGGCGAGCAGCCGCAGCACCGGCACCAGCGAGGAGGCTTTGACGGCGAAGGTGTGCAGCACGGGCTGGTCCGGTGCCGCCACCTCTCGGAAGGCGGCGTGCAGCGCGCGGGCCGACTCGCGTACGGCGGTGACGTCCAGCAGGCCCACGACCGGCGTGTGGTCGTCGGCCAGCAGCCCGCGCCCGACGGCGGCGCGTACGGCGAGGTCGCGGCGGCGGGCGGGGTCGCTCGGTGACGGGGCGGCCGGGGCCGAGGCGGGCTGGTTCAAGGGGTCGGCGCTCATGGGGCCAGCCAAACACGGCAGTCCGGGAGCGGGCACCTGTTGACTAAAGTTATTCAGTGAATAAGCTGGTTGAATAATTGTGCTACACGGGGTGCGCCGCGCCCCGCCCGGCCGTCCGAGCGAGGACCGGCAGCACGCCACCGTCACCAGTCGAGGGAGTTACGCCCATGGCCGGCACCGCAGAACCCCGAGCGTCCCGAGGGCCCCGCCCCGTGCGGGCCCCGCGCGGCAGCGAACTGAGCGCGCTCGGATGGCAGCAGGAAGCCGCGTTGCGGATGCTCCAGAACAACCTGGACCCGGAGGTCGCCGAGCACCCCGACAAGCTCGTCGTCTACGGCGGCACGGGCAAGGCGGCCCGCGACTGGAACTCCTTCGACGCGATGATCCGCACCCTGCGCACGCTGCGCGGCGACGAGACGATGCTCGTCCAGTCCGGCCGCCCCGTCGGCGTGATGACCACCCACGAGTGGGCGCCGCGCGTGCTGATCGCCAACTCCAACCTGGTCGGCGACTGGGCCAACTGGGAGGAGTTCCGGCGCCTGGAGCAGCTCGGGCTGACCATGTACGGCCAGATGACGGCCGGTTCGTGGATCTACATCGGCACCCAGGGCATCCTCCAGGGCACCTACGAGACCTTCGCCGCCGTCGCCGCCAAGCTCGCCGCCAAGAAGGGGCACAGCGCCGGGACCCTCGCCGGGACGATCACCCTCACCGCCGGGCTCGGCGGCATGGGAGGCGCCCAGCCGCTCGCCGTCACCATGAACGACGGCGTCGCGATCGTCGTCGAGTGCGACCCCTCGCGCATCGAACGCCGTATCGAGCACGGCTACCTCGACGTACGCGCCGACAGCCTGGCCGAGGCGCTGCGCCTCGCCGTCGAGGCCCGGGACGCCCGCCGCCCCCTCTCCATCGGCCTGCTCGGCAACGCCGCCGAGGTGCTGCCGCGCATGCTCGCCGAGGGCGCGCCCATCGACATCGTCACCGACCAGACCTCGGCCCACGACCCCCTCGCCTACCTGCCCGCCGGCCTCGACTTCGCCGACATGGCGGCCCTCGCCGCCGAGAAGCCCGCCGACTTCACGCGGCGGGCCCGCGAGTCGATGGCCGCCCACGTCGAAGCGATGGTCGGCTTCCAGGACGCGGGCGCCGAGGTCTTCGACTACGGCAACTCCATCCGGGGCGAGGCCCAACTCGCCGGATACACCCGCGCCTTCGACTTCCCCGGCTTCGTGCCCGCCTACATCCGCCCCCTCTTCTGCGAGGGCAAGGGCCCCTTCCGCTGGGCGGCGCTCTCCGGCGACCCCAAGGACATCGCGGCCACCGACCGCGCCCTCCTCGACCTCTTCCCCGAGAACGAGTCCCTCGCCCGCTGGCTGCGCCTCGCGGGCGAACGCGTGCACTACCAGGGGCTGCCCGCGCGGATCTGCTGGCTCGGCTACGGGGAGCGGGCGGCGGCCGGCGAGCGCTTCAACGACATGGTCGCCTCGGGCGAGATCCAGGCCCCGCTCGTGCTCGGCCGCGACCACCTCGACTGCGGCTCGGTGGCCTCCCCGTACCGCGAGACGGAGGCCATGCGGGACGGATCGGATGCCATCGCGGACTGGCCCATGCTGAACGCCATGATCAACGTGGCCTCCGGCGCCACCTGGGTCTCCCTCCACCACGGCGGCGGCGTCGGCATGGGCCGCTCCCTGCACGCCGGCCAGGTCACGGTCGCGGACGGGACGGCGCTGGCGGGCGAGAAGCTGCGCCGCGTGCTGACCAACGACCCCGGCATGGGCGTCATCCGCCACGTCGACGCCGGCTACGAGGAGGCGGAGGCGGTCGCGGCCGAGCGCGGGGTCCGCGTGCCGATGCGGGAGGACGACCGCCCCCTGCGGGAGGGCGACCGATGAGCCAGGACTCCCACCGCGGAGATACGCCGCCCCCGCCCGGCGCGGCGCCGTCGTTCCACAGCATGTGGAAGGACCTGCACCCCCTGGGCAGGCACAGCGGCGGCGGCTACCGCCGCTACGCGTGGACGCCGGCCGACGCCGAGTGCCGCGCGTGGTTCGCGGAACAGGCGCGGGCCCGGGGCCTGGCCGTAGAGGTGGACCGCAACGGCAACCAGTGGGCCTGGCACGGTGACCCCGCCGCCGGAAACGCCCTGGTGACGGGCTCCCACCTGGACTCCGTCCCGGACGGCGGCGCCTACGACGGCCCCCTCGGCGTCCTCTCCGCGTTCGCCGCCTACGACGAACTCCGCGCCAGAGGCACCGGCTTCACCCGCCCGTTCGCCATCGTCAACTTCGCCGACGAGGAGGGGGCCCGCTTCGGCGTCGCGTGCGTGGGATCCCGGCTGGCCTCCGGGACCCTCACCCGCGAGGCGGCCCACGCGCTGCGCGACGCGGACGGGATCGCGCTGCCGCAGGCGATGGAGGCCGCGGGCCACGACCCGGCCGCGCTCGGCGCCGACCCCGAACGGCTCTCCCGTATCGGCGCGTTCGTCGAACTGCACATCGAGCAGGGCCGCGCACTGGCCGGCACACCGCACCCGGTGGGGGTCGCCTCCGCGATCTGGCCGCACGGCCGCTGGCGCTTCGACTTCCACGGCGAGGCCAACCACGCGGGCACCACCCGCCTGGAGGACCGCCACGACCCGATGCTCACCTACGCCAACACGGTGCTCGCGGCTCGCAAGAAGGCCCGGCTGGCCGGTGCGCTGGCCACCTTCGGCAAGGTCGCCGTCGAGCCGAACGGCGTCAACGCGATCCCGTCGCTGGTCAGCGGCTGGCTCGACTCGCGCGCCCCGGACGAGGAGACCCTGGCCGGTGTCGTCGCCGAGATCGAGCGCGCCGCCGCCGAGCGGGGCGGCCGGGACGGGGTGGGGGTGCGGGTCACCCGGGAGTCGGCGACGCCGCTGGTCGAGTTCGACCACGCGCTGCGCGACACGCTGGCCGCCCGCCTGGGCGGAGCGCCCGTGCTGCCCACGGGCGCGGGACACGACGCGGGTATTTTGTCCGCTTCGGTCCCCACGGCCATGCTGTACGTCCGCAACCCCACCGGCATCTCGCACTCACCCGCCGAGTCAGCCGGGGAGGACGACTGCGCGGCGGGTGTCGCCGCGCTCGCCGACGTACTGGAAGGTCTCCTGTGACGACGACGTACTGGTGCGAAACCGCCTGGCTCAACGGGACCGCCGAGCCGGGCGTCGCCCTGGAGACGACCCCCGAGGGGCGGCTCGGCGCGGTCCGCACCGGCCTCGGCACCCCGCCACCCGGCGCCGTCCCGCTGCGCGGCCTCACCCTTCCCGGGCTGGCCAACGCGCACTCGCACGCCTTCCACCGCGCCCTGCGCGGCACCGTCCAGATCGGCTCCGGCACCTTCTGGACCTGGCGCGACACCATGTACCAGACGGCGGCCCAGCTGACCCCCGACAGCTATTTCGCGCTGGCGCGGGCCGTGTACGCGGAGATGGCGCTGGCCGGGATCACCTGCGTGGGCGAGTTCCACTACCTGCACCACGCGCCCGGCGGCGAGCGCTACGCCGACCCCAACGCGATGAGCCACGCGCTGGTGGCCGCCGCCGCCGAGGCGGGCATCCGCATCACGCTCCTGGACACCGCCTACCTGGCCGCCGGGCTCGGCAGGCGCGGCCGGGGCGAGCCCCCCGGCCACAAGCAGCTGCGCTTCTCCGACGGCAGCGCCGGGGCGTGGGCCGACCGGGTCTCCGCGTTCCGGCCCGAGGGATGGCACGTACGAGTCGGCGCCGCCGTCCACTCCGTACGGGCCGTCCCGGCGGCCGAGTTGGGCACCATCGCCGCGTGGTCGGAGGAACGGGGCGCGCCGCTGCACGTCCATCTGTCCGAACAGACGGCCGAGAACGACGCCTGCGCCCACGTACACGGGCTGACGCCGACCGGGCTGCTGGCCGAGCACGGCGTACTCGGGCCACGCACCACCGCCGTACACGCCACCCACCTCACCGACGACGACATCCGCCGCATCGGCACCTCCGGCACCGGGGTGTGCATGTGCCCCACCACCGAACGCGACCTGGCCGACGGTATCGGCCCGGCCCCGGCCCTCGACCACGCGGGCGCCGCACTGTCGCTGGGCAGCGACAGCCACGCCGTCATCGACCTGTTCGAGGAGGCCCGCGCCATGGAACTCGACGAGCGCCTCCGCAGCCGTACGCGCGGCCACTGGACGGCGGACCAGTTGCTGCGGTCGGCGACCGAGCACGGCCACCACGCCCTGGGCTGGCCCGAGGCGGGCCGCCTGGAGACGGGCATGCTGGCCGACTTCACGACCGTCGCGCTCGATTCCGTCCGGACAGCCGGCCCGGTCCGCAGGCTCGCCGGAGAGACGGCGGTCTTCGCGGCGAGCGCGGCGGATGTCCGGCACACGGTGGTGGGCGGCCGTCACGTGGTACGGGACGGCGCGCACCAGTCGATCGACTCGGTACCGGCAGCCCTGACCGACGCCATCGCCGCCCTCCGCAGCCACTGAGGACGCAGCAGCCACCGAGGACGCATCAACCACTAAGGACGCATCCCGCATGTCCGCCACCACCGCGATCACCAACATCGCCTCCCTGGTCACCAACGACCCCGCCCTCGGCGACGGGTCGCCCCTGGGCCTCATCGAGAACGCCACCCTCATCGTCGAGGACGGCGAAGTGGCCTGGGCCGGTCCCGCGCACCGGGCACCGGCCGCCGACACCGCCCACGACGCGGGCGGCAGGGCCGCGCTCCCCGGCTTCGTGGACAGCCACTCCCACCTGCTGTTCGCGGGCGACCGGACCGCCGAGTTCAACGCCCGCATGTCCGGACGCGCCTACACCGCCGGCGGCATCCGCACCACGGTGCGGGCCACCCGCGAGGCGAGTGACGAGGCGCTGGCCGCCACCTTGGCCGCGCACCTGCGCGAGATGCTGGCGCAGGGCACGACGACGGTGGAGACCAAGTCCGGCTACGGCCTGACGGTGGACGACGAGGCCCGCGCCCTGCGCGTCGCCGCCGCGCACACGGAGGAGGTCACCTACCTCGGCGCGCACATCGTCGCTCCCGAGTACGCCGAATCCGACGCATCCGCCCATGACGCAGGCGGCGCGGACGCGTACACCGCGCTGGTGGCGGGCGAGATGCTCGACGCGTGCGCCCCGTACGCCCGCTGGGTGGACGTCTTCTGCGAGGAGGGCGCCTTCGGCGCCGACCAAGCGCGGGCCATCCTCACGGCGGGCAAGGCCAAGGGCCTGATCCCGCGCGTCCACGCCAACCAGCTCTCCTACGGCCCCGGCGTCCAGCTCGCCGTCGAACTCGGCGCCGCCTCGGCCGACCACTGCACCCACCTGACGGACGCCGACGTGGACGCGCTGGCCCAGGGCGAGACGGTCGCCACGCTGCTGCCCGGCTGCGAGTTCTCCACGCGCGCGGTGTACCCGGACGCGCGCCGCCTGCTGGACGCGGGGGCCACGGTCGCCCTGTCCACGGACTGCAACCCGGGCTCGTCCTTCACCTCGTCCGTGCCGTTCTGTATCGCCATCGCCGTACGCGAGATGAACATGACGCCTGGTGAGGCGGTCTGGTCGGCGACGGCGGGCGGCGCCCGCGCCCTGCGCCGCACCGACATCGGCCGCCTGAGCCCGGGGGCCCGCGCCGACCTCACCCTGCTGGACGCCCCCTCGCATGTGCACCTCGCCTACCGCCCCGGCGTCCCGCTGGTGGCGCAGGTCTGGCGCCGGGGTGTGCGCGAGGTGTGAGACGACGGCCCGTCCCGCCGGGAGGCGGCCTGCCCGACCGTGCACAACGAGAGGGAGGCGGGGCGAGGCGGACATCCCGTGCCGGTTCGGAATCCGCGCTCCACCCAGGGGTGGAGAAAAGGGGGAGGCCGGCCCGGTGGGGGAGCCCGCGAAGCTAGTTGTAGACTCACAATAGTTTTAGTCACACAACTACTTGCAGGGGGGACCGCCCATGGCGGACCGGTCAGGAGAGACGGCGCTCACGCCACGCCGCCGGATGCTCGTGCTGGCGATCTGCTGCATGTCGCTGCTGATCGTCAGCCTCGACGTCACCGCACTCAACGTCGCGCTGCCCGACATCCGCGCCGACCTGGACACCTCGGTCTCCGGGCTCCAGTGGGTCATCGACGCCTACACCCTCGTGCTGGCCGCGCTGCTGATGCTGGCCGGATCGACCGCGGACCGGATCGGACGGCGGCGGGTCTTCCGCTGGGGGCTCGCCCTCTTCGTCGCCGGTTCGCTGCTGTGCAGCCTCGCGCCCGGTCTCGACTGGCTGGTGGCGGCGCGCGCCCTCCAGGCCGTGGGCGGGTGCATGCTCAACCCCGTGGCGATGTCGATCATCACCAACACCTTCACCGAACCCCGCGAACGCGCCCGCGCGATAGGCGTATGGGGCGGCGTCGTCGGCCTCAGCATGGCGGCCGGGCCCATCCTCGGCGGCCTGCTCGTGGACCTCAGCGGCTGGCGGGCCATCTTCTGGGTCAACGTCCCCGTCGGCCTGGCGGCGCTGCTGCTCACCACGCTCTACATCCCCGAATCCCGTGCCCCCAGGGCCCGTCGCGTCGATCCCGTCGGCCAGCTGCTGATGATCGTCCTGCTGGGCTCGCTGACCTACGGCATCATCGAGAGCCCGCACGCCGGGCTGACCTCACCGCTGGTCCTGGGCTGCGGGGCGCTCGCGCTGGCGTCCCTCGCGGCGCTGCTCGGCTACGAGTCGCGCCGCACCGAGCCGCTGATCGAACTGCGCTTCTTCCGCAGCGTGCCGTTCGCGGGCGCGACCGTCATCGCGGTGTGCGCCTTCGCCTCGCTGGGCGGCTTCCTGTTCCTGACGGCGCTCTACCTCCAGGACGTACGCGGCATGAGCGCGCTGCACGCCGGACTGTGCATGCTGCCGATGGCCCTCATGACGCTGTTGTGCGGTCCGCTCTCGGGCCGCCTGGTCGGCTCCCGCGGACCCCGGCTGCCGCTGCTCGTCGCGGGGGCGTGCATGACCGCCTCCGGCGTGCTGTTCGCCCGCACCGCCTCGGCGGACCAGTCGCTGTGGGTGCTCTTCGGCGGCTACGTCGTCTTCGGTATCGGCTTCGGGCTGGTCAACGCGCCCATCACCAACACCGCCGTCTCCGGCATGCCCCGCGCACAGGCCGGGGTGGCCGCCGCCGTCGCCTCCACCAGCCGCCAGGTCGGCACCTCTCTCGGCGTCGCCGTCATCGGCGCCGTCATGGCCGCCTCCGTCAACGGCGCCTCCCTCGACGGCGACCCCGGCGCGGGCTTCCAGGGCGCCGAGCGCACCGCCTGGTGGATCATGTCCGGCTGCGGCCTGGCCGTCCTCGCCCTGGGCGCCCTCACCACGGGCCGCTGGGCCCGGACGACGGCAGCCCGCGTGGCCAAGGACCTGGACCAGCCCGAGCCCGTACGCGGGTCCGCGGCCGGGGACGCGAGCACGGCCGCGGTCTCCCCCCGCGCGGACGCGGTGGCCCCGAGCGGTTCGGTCTCCCCGAGTGGCGAGGCGACGCGCGGATGAGCGGGACAGCATCCACGGACGGGATGGCAACCGTGAACCCGGCGGCATCCACGGACGCGCCGACGGGCACTGAGGCGGAGACGGCCGCCGACGCGCCAACGGCCGCCGACGCGCCAACGGCCGCCGACGCGCCAACGGCCGCCGACGCGCCAACGGCCGCCGACGCGGATGCCGCCGTTCGTGCGTGGCGCATGCTGCGGTCGCTCGTGCTGGAGTCGGGCGACACCCGTGCCAGGGTCACCGAGGCGCTGGGCATGAGCTACTTCCGGGCCAAGGCGCTGCGCCACATCGCCCTGGAGGGCCCTCTCACGCTCAGCGCGCTGGCCGCCGCGCTCTACGCGGACGCGCCGTACACGACGGTCAGCGTCGAACACCTCGTCCGGCGCGGCCTGGTCACCCGCAGCCCCAACCCGGCCGACCGCCGCTCCAAGCTGGTCGCGGTCACGGCCGAGGGCGCCGCCGCCGCTGCCGAAATGTCGCGCCTGTCCGACACCCCGCCCCCGGCACTTCGCGCCCTGCCCCCCGAGGACCTGGCAGCCCTGGAGCGCATCCTCCACGGCGCCGACCTGCCGTGACCGCTCCCGGCGCTCCGGTGCATCCTGTCCGGGCTCCAGGGCCGTCACCCGGCGGGCCGGTTACCGGAACGTCGCGCGCGAGGCCGTGCGCGACAGGGCCGTGCCACCCACCTGGCAGGACGGGGGTTTCCGGGCCGGCAGGCCTCCACGTCCACGGCTCCGCACCGCACGCCTTCACCTTCCACCGCTCGTTCGACCCGGAGGGAACTCCGGCCAGGATCAAAGGTGTCGGGCCACAGAGCGACCAGATTCGCCGACAACGGCGCCGAATCGATGCTCATCTGGTCCCTGGCCGAGCCCTAGAAGGTCCCTCGCCTGCTGAGAGGTGAGTTGGCGGACCGGACGCACCCGGGACAGTTCCTGGAGATCGGCGTGTGAGATACGCGAGAGCGTGCGCAGAAAGTGCTGGTGGCGCGCTCGGTGCAGCTCGTCCAGCTTTTTTTCCTCCAGGCCGGTTATGCCCGCATCGTTGGGGACCACGGCGCTGTCCTCGGCGAGTCGCCGCTGACGTGCCCGTATTTCTTTGAACAGATATTTCTTGGCGATCGCCAGGTGAATGGCCGACAGGCGCGCCCCCGCGTTCAGGAAGTAGAAGAGCGAGGCGAACGAGGGGAATGTGCGCACCATTTCTGAGAGTTCGGCGGTGGAAGCGGCTGTCAGTTGCTCCCCGGTAACTCCGGCCTCGGTCATGAGCAGTTCGGGAAGTGAGGGCCGGTCCATTGCGTTTCGCAGCCTGTCCCGTTCCTCCGCGAGCAGGCCGGGAAAAATGCGCCACACGTGCCGGCGGTAGGAATCCGTGCCGAACCCGGACATGAGGTCCCGGCTCACGAATTCGACGTCCTGCGGCCCGCTGGGCGGGACGTCCCCGATTTCCCAGTGGACCGCATACTGCCGGAAGACATCGACAAAGTGATCTACCGTGAGCTTTCCTCTGGCGTCGCCCTGAGGGAAGTCCAGGAACAACCGGTGCACGCCCAGCAGCATGTTCGTTGCGATGAAGAGGCGTTCTTGAGCCTCGCGCGACGAACACTTCTCACTGCCCGCCCAGAGCGGTTCTACTACCAGATTCGCGGCTCGCTCCAACGTTTCAGCGCGCTTGAACAGCTCAAGGATGAGGTGCTCGCCCGGATCATCCGTGTACGTGCGCGCGGGGCCCCCTGGGAACACGCTGGGCAATTCCACCAGTTTTTCACCGTTCCAGAAGGCGGCGGATGCCGGAGTTCCCCAGCGGACGAGGCTTGCGTACGCGTCGCGGTAAGGGTGACCGGTTGCGGAGGAGTCGGCGAGTTGGCGGAAGTAAGACTTCAGAGTGACCGGTCGACCGCCGACTGAAATATTCCTCAAAATTTCCGACGGATCATTATCTCGCAGATAAGGTGACCGCTCCTGAGAATGCCGGACAGCGGAGGATCCCCAGATTCCCAGAAGCACCAGGAGTTGCTTTTTTTGAAGAAGGGAGAAAGTGTCGGCGGAGGGCATGTCGGTGAGCATGGAATTCATGGCAGCTACCATGTCGGGCACATGCGCTTGTCCCGTCGGTATCTGCTGATTGAAGCGCGGCAGTACGCCCAGCGTCCATTCGTCGATCCTGGTCACCAGTGTTGCACGCATAGAAGGGGAAGAGGTCACCGCTGCTCCGCACGTTGAGTGACATGTACGCATTCAATGAGAGGGAACTCTGATTCCGTCCGGACGCTCGCCGTGGCCGGCGTCCCCGCTGATCACCTCTGGCTCCGCTCCTGCGTGAAGCGGGCTGTCCGGCGGCCGGTCCGGAACGCAAAAATGCCTCTGACCAGCAAGAAGGAGGATCATCGCGGTCCTTGTTCCCGCCGCCGTCGGAGGCACTTCCCAGGTGACGCATGCTAGCGGGTCCACCCCCCGGCGTCCGTGTCCAGGACGACGGCCGCCAGGTCGTCTCCCAGCGCACCCCCACCGCGCCGACCCGCCGCGACCGTTCCCGGCCGCCTCGCCAAGCCCCTCACGGAGCCGGGGGATTGACCCTCACCCGACGTCAGGCAGCACCCTGGTCGCCGTGCCCGCCCCCACGGGGGAGCGGCGGGCACACCGGATCGGGCACGCGCCGGATCGCTGGATCGGACCGTACGGGAGAAGGGCGGCATGCGGGGATGTACTCCGTGGGACAGGTCTCCGGCTTCGCCGGGGTGACGGTGCGCACGCTGCACCACTACGACAGGGCGGGGCTGCTCTCGCCCGGGGCCCGCAGCGCGGCCGGGTACCGCCTCTACACCGACGCCGACCTGGCGCGCCTCCAGCAGATCCTCTTCTACCGCGAACTCGGCTTCCCGCTCGATGAGATCGCCGTGCTCGTCAAGGAGCCGGACACCGACGTCCTGGAGCATCTGCGGGCCCGGCACCGGCTGCTGACCGAGCAGTTCGCCAAGCTGGGGCGCCTCATCGAGGTCGCCGAGCGGGCCATGGAGGTGCGCGGCACCGGGGTGGAGCTGACGCCCGAGGAGCGGTTCGAGGTGTTCGGCGAGGTCACCTTCGACCTCAGCTACGCCACCGAGGCCCACCTCAAGTGGGGGCACAGCGAGGGCCATCGGCGCTCCATGGCCAGCGCGGCCCGGCATACGAAGGAGGACTGGGCGCTGATCATGGCCGAGGCCGCGCGCTGGCGGCAGCGGCTGCTGGCCGTCTTCGACGCGGGCGGGTCACCGGAGGGCGAAGCCGCGATGGACGTGGCGGAGGAGCACCGTCAGCACCTGGCCCGCTGGTTCACCCCGTGCCCCTTCGACATGCACGGCAGGATCGCGGACGACTTCGCCACCGACCCGCGCGCCTTCGCCCTGCTGGTGCCGCCCTCCGAACAGCGTCCGGGACTGGCCGGTTACCTGCGTACGGCGGTCCACGCGAACGCCGTACGGCAGGGCCCGGAGGCCGTGGACGGCCAGGGCGGCCAGGGCGGCCAGGGCGGTCAGGGCGGGCAGGACGGTCAGCGCCCGGCGGACGCGGCAGAACCGGAGGGCGCGGCGGACATTCCGGGCGCGGCCGGGGCCCAGGGGGCGGGGGCGGCGTGAAGGTCCTCATCGCCGCCGCCGGTTCCCACGGCGACATCGCCCCCTACACCGGTCTCGGCGTCCGCCTGCGGGAGGCCGGACACGAGGTCGCCCTCACCACGCACGGCTCCGACGCCTCTCTCGTCTCTCTCATCCGGAGCGCCGGGCTTCAGCCGCGCCCGCTGAGCGCCGATCCGCGCGGCCACGGCGCGGCGAGCCTGCGTACCGCAGCCGCGTTCCTCAAGGACCTCGCCCCCGGCCTGGTCCGGGCAACCGAAGACGATCCGCCCGACCTGCTCCTGCTCTCCACCACGACGGCCCCGCTCGGCGTGCACCTCGCCGAGGCACTGGACATCCCCGCGCTCGGCGTCCCACTCCAACCCACCGAGCCCACCGGCGACTTCGCGCCACCCGGGGGCGGCGCGCGCTCCCTGGGGCGGCGCGGCAACCTGTGGGCCGGCCGCCTCTCGCGGCGCGTGGTCGGCCGGCTCTACCGCGAGCCCGTCCGCGCCCTCCGCACCGAGTTGGGGCTGCCCCCGCTCACCGCGCGGGCCGTGCGGCGCCGGGGACGGACGCGGGGCGGCGGCGTCGCGCACGGTTTCAGCCCCGCGCTGCTGGCCCGTCCCGCCGACTGGCGCCCGGGGGCAACCGTCGTCGGCAACTGGTGGCCGTACGTCCCCGCGGATACGCGCCTGCCCGCCGAGCTGGCCGACTTCCTCGCCTCGGGACCGGCCCCGGTCCTCGTCGGCTTCGGCAGCATGCCCGCGGGCCGCGCACGCGGGGGAGAGCCGCTGGGCTCCGTCGTCGTACGCGCGCTGCGCCGCGCCGGGGTACGGGGAATTCTCCAGGCGGGCGCGGCCGGGCTCTCGCCCGGGGAGCATCTGGCGGACGGTGACATGCTGGCCATCGGCCCCGTACCGCACGAGCTGCTGTTCCCCCATGTCGCCGCCGTGGTGCACCACGGCGGCGCGGGCACCACGGCCGCCGCGCTGCGCGCCGGTGTGCCCGGGGTGCCCGTGCCCGTGACGGCCGACCAGCCGTTCTGGGCCGGGCGGCTGGCGGCGGCAGGCGCGGGCACGCCGCCGGTGCCGTTCGCCTCGCTGTCCTGGCCGGATGCCGTGGACCGGCTCGCGGCGCCGGTCGAGCGCGCCGTCCGGGACCAGGGGCTGCGCGCGGCGGCCGGACGGATCGCCGGCCGGATGGCGGAGGAGGACGGCGCGGCCGAGGTGCTGCGGCAGGCCGAGTCCCTGGCCGCCGCCCGGCGTCCCCCGATCACCTGAACACCGGCCACCAGGACACCACCGACCACCTGAAGAGCACCAAGCACCTGAAGAGCACCAGCCCCCCGAACACTGGCCGTCTCCGGACCGCCCACCTGAACACCGGCCAGGTGAAGCCGCGTCACCCGAGTCCGCACGCACCGAGGGCCCGGCCGGACTGCCTTGCGGCGTCCGGCCGGGCCCTCGGCACACGCATCCGCGCCGCCGGCGGCTTCGGCGGCAGCACGGGATCGCGTCACTCTTCGACCATCAGCCCCTTGCGGAGCTTGCTCAGCGTGCGGGACAGGAGGCGGGAGACGTGCATCTGGGAGATGCCCAGTTCCTCGCCGATCTCGGACTGCGTCATGTTCGCCACGAAGCGCAGCGAGAGAATTCTTCGGTCGCGCGCGGGGAGTTCCGCGATCAGAGGCTTCAGGGACTCGACGTACTCGATGCCCTCAAGTCCGTGGTCCTCGTAGCCGATGCGGTCGGCCAGCGCACCCTCGGTGTCGTCCTCCTCGGGCTGCGCGTCCAGCGAGCTGGCGGTGTAGGCGTTGCTCGCCGCCATCCCCTCGACGACTTCCTCCGTGGAGAGGTTCAGCCGCTTGGCCAGCTCCTCGACGGTGGGGGCGCGATCCAGGCGCTGGGCGAGTTCGTCGCCGGCCTTGGCCAGATCCAGGCGCAGTTCCTGGAGGCGGCGGGGTACTCGCACCGACCAGGAGGTGTCACGGAAGAAGCGCTTGATCTCGCCGACGATCGTCGGCATGGCGAACGTGGGGAACTCGACGCCGCGGCTCAGCTCGAAGCGGTCGATCGCCTTGATCAGCCCGATGGTGCCGACCTGGACGATGTCCTCCATCGGCTCGCTGCGGGAGCGGAAGCGGGAGGCCGCGAACTTCACCAGCGCGAGGTTGAGTTCGACAAGGGTGTTGCGTACGTAGGCGAATTCGTGCGTGCCCTCTTCGAGGGTCTCCAGCCGCGCGAAGAGCGTCTTGGAAAGGGCCCGCGCGTCCAGCGGCCCCACCTCGTCGTACGGTGGGATCTCGGGGAGCTGGAGCTGGTCGATGAGGGCGGCTTCCGCCTCTTCGGCGACCATGCTCTCGGCGTTCTCGGCGTTCTCGGCGTCCCCGGCGTCCTGAGTGCTCAGGGAGTCCTGGGCAGCGGACTGGGCAAGGGAATCGTGGGTGGCGGGTCGGTCCGGCAGCCGGTCCGGGCGATGCTGCTCCGGAACGGCGGGAGCCTGCCGGGCGAGCGCGTCGGCGCTGTCCGGTATCCCGTTGTCGAGCCGGGGTGACATGCTGTCCTCCATTGTTTCTCGGCATATGGCTGCCGAAGCCGTGACGTGCACTGCGAGGTGCGGCGCCTCCAAAGCCGACGTGGTTTCGTATCTCTACTAGACCTACCTGCTTATCTACACCCATAGCAAGTTCCTTATGTCCGTATTTGCCCCAAAACGTTGGGTGTTCGGCTACCGGTAGTGGCGCGGAGGGCGTAGGGTTCGAACCCCTCGATGGGGGAAGCAGTGAGGACCCTTACGCGATCAGAAGGGGTGTACATGGACCGCGGGATGCCCGGCAGTACAAGCCGGGGCCGGCTGACGGTCGACGTACGGCACGTGGGCAACAGTGCCGTGGTGACTCCCGAGGGTGAGTTGGATCACCACACCGCTGATCTGCTGCGCGAGCCGTTGGAGCAGAGCGTCGAGGACGGCTACAGCCGCCTGGTCGTGGACTGCTCACGGCTCCAGTTCTGCGACTCGACGGGACTGAACGTCCTGCTCGGCGCCCGCCTCAAGGCGGAGGCCGAAGGGGGCGGCGTCCATCTGGCGGGCATGCTGCCCGTCGTGGCGCGGGTCTTCGAGATCACGGGCGCCAACGCCGTATTCACCGTCCACGACGACCTTGAAGCGGCCCTCCGCCATCCGTCCGGGACGTAACACCGGCCAGCGCGTCACCAGTGAGTTACGCGCGTCACACCGGTCCGTCCGAATCCGTGGGTGTTCTCACGGTGCGGCCGGGCAGGAGACCTTTCGAATCTGTCAGGCATTCGTGTACAGCGCGTACGGTCCGTGCGGATCGTCGTGGGACGGCGAACAGGTACAACCGGTGATCGGTGAGGTGAACCACTGATGAGCACCACCCGGCCGCACCCGGCGGGCGACTGCGGGCCGGAGCCCGAGGGCACCGTGTCGAGCGCAGCCGCCGGGGGCGGGGGCGGTGACACGGAGGTGCGGGCCGGTCCGGATACTGGGGGCGGGCCGAGGGCAGGAGCAGACGACTCCGCTTCAGCATCCGGACCCGAGAGGGGAAGTGGCGCCATGGAGACCGCTGCGGAGAGTGCCGCTTCCGCGACCGCACAGCAGGCGGGCCGGGCTATGCGCCAGGTCCGCAGGCTGCGACTCGTCGGCGCCAGTGGCGCCGTACCGCGCGCCCGCGACTTCACCCGGCAGGCGCTCCAGGACTGGGGCTGGCTGCCCGCCGCCACGGCCGACCAGCGAGCAGCCGCCGAGGATGTCCTCCTCGTCGTCTCGGAACTGGTCACCAACGCCTGCCTGCACGCCACCGGGCCCGAGGAACTGCGGGTCGGCGCCAGCTCGAAGGTGCTGCGCCTGGAGATCGTGGACCGCGGCAGCGGCTCGCCCGCGCCCCGTACCCCGCACCGCGCGGGGCGGCCCGGCGGCCACGGGATGTTCATAGTCCAACGGCTGTGCCTCGACTGGGGCGTGGTGCGCAACGCGGAGGGCCCCGGCAAGACGGTCTGGGCCGAACTCGCGGCCCCCAGCTGAGGGCATCCGGCTGACGGTGGCTGACTTACGGCTCCCGGCCGACGTACGCGCGGGCCTCGCCGCGCGGTGCGTCACACACGCCTACGACGGTCAACGGGCATCAACGGGCAGGGCCCGGCGGAGCGGATTCCGCCGGGCCCTGCCCGTTCGGCATGCGGTTTGTCATCCCCCGCCTCACCCGTGCGTCGCCCCCGCCTCGCTCCGGTCACCGCCGCGTTTCTCATCTCGTGGGAACGGGGCGGCACTTGGGGTGCGGGATCCCTTCCATCGGTAAGACGGCGGGCGTACTGTCAGCGGCCAATCTGATGTGTCGTCAGTAACTTGCGAAGAAGGATGAAGGGGGAAACCCGGTGTCCCACAGCAAGAAGCGCCACACCCGCAACGCCGCAGCCACGGCGGTCGCGGCCCTCGTCGCCGGATCGGCGGTGCTGCTGTCGGCTCCGGCCGCGAGCGCTGAGACGGTCGATGTCGACTACCAGTGCAAGACGCCCATCGGCGACAAGAGCGCCGTCTCACCGATCGACATCAAGGGCACCAAGAGCGGCAGCGCCTACAAGCTGTCGATGTCCTTCGAGAAGGGCGTCTCCTCCAGCCCCGTCGAACTGGGCAAGGGCGCCATGAAGCCCAGCGCGCTGATCAAGCTCGGCGGCGCCGAGACCGGCAACGTCCCCGTGAGCGGACCGGCCAACAGCGAGGCCATCCCCGCCAACACCCCCATCAAGATCTCGACCCTCTCGGGCACGTACACCCCGAAGAAGAGCGGCAAGGTCACCCTCACCGCCAGCACCCTCACCATCAAGGCCCTGGGCACCACCACCACCTGCAACCCCAAGAACAACCCCAAGCCCTCCCTCACCCTCGACGTGGAGGCGGCGGGCGGCAGCGGCGGTTCGTCCGGCGGCTCCACCGGCGGTGACACCGGAGGCGGCGCGGCCACCGGCGGCGCGGCGGCGAGCGGCGGCAGCCAGTCCTCGCCCAGCGGCGGCGAACTGCCCAAGACCGGCCCCGCGGACTCCGCGGTCGCGCTCGGCACGCTCGGCGGCACGGTGCTCCTCGCCGGAGTGGGCGGCACACTGTGGGTGACGCGGCGCAGGGCCGCGGTGCGGCACTAGGCCGTGGGGGGCCGTACAGCGCACGGCCGGAGCCTGGGTCCTGCGGCGGACCGGCGGACTGTACGTCCGGGGTCGGACGGCCGGGGCGCGGGCCGGGGGCCGGATAGCCGGGGCGCGGGTCCGGGGTCGGACGGCCGGGCCGCTCCCGGCACAGATCCCTCGGCTGTCGCCCGCGACCCGCGCGCACACCATGCGCCTTCCGCACCGCTCTCCGCGCAGTCCTTCGCACCGCCCTTCGCACCGCCCTTCGCGTCCACCTCCGCCTCCGGCACGCCCGCGCTCCGGGAGGCGGAGGGTGCGCCGTCGGCCGGAACGGCGGGGAGCACCGGGGCGCCCTCCCCCACGCGGTCCGGGCGGTCCGGGCGGCCTGTGCGGTCCGTATGGCCCGGGTGGCCCGTACGGTCGTCGTCGGCCGTGCTCGCCAGGGGGATCGCCGTCGTGGTGGCGGTGTGCGCGCTGGCCGCGGGACCGGCGAGCGCGGCCGAACCCGGCCGGGACGGCGACCGGGGCGGGGCTCAGGGCAACAGCGCGGTGCAGAGCGAGGGCACGGGCGAGGACGAGGCCACGAGCGACGGCGACGGCAAGAGCGGCGTGGGCCACAGCGAGGGCGGCGCGGCGTCGGGGGGGTGGACGGCCGTGCCGCTGCCGCCGGAGGGGGCGCCCGGTCGCGACGCGCGGACGTACTTCTACCTGGAGGGCGCACCCGGCACCGTCCTCAAGGACACCCTCGCGCTCACCAACGACAGCGGGCGGACCCGCACCTTCCGGCTGCGGGGCGCTGACGCGTACAACGAGCGCGGCGGCGGTTTCGCCGTGCGCGGCGAGGGGCGGAGCGAGGGGCCGGGCACCTGGCTGGCCCCGGCCCGGGACACCGTCGAGGTGCCCGCGCACACGCGCGCCGAAGTGCCCTTCACGGTGACCCTCCCGCAGGGCACCGTGCCCGGCGACCATCCGGCGGCCGTGGTCGTCGGCGACGGCGAGCGGAAGGTGGGGGTCCGGATTCATCTGCGGGTGAGCGGCCCCACGCTGGCGGCGCTCAGCGTCGAGAACGTCTCCGTCCACGCGCGCGACGGGGGCGGCGCGAGCGTGACGTACACGCTGGTCAACCGGGGCAACACCGCGTTGCGACCGCGGCTCACCGTCCGCGCCGGCGGGCTCTTCGGGCCCCTGTCGGGCCCCGGGCCCCGCACACTGCCCGTCGAACTGCTGCCCGGACAGCGCGTCACCCGCCACGAGAGCTGGCCGCAGGCGCCCACCGCGGACCGCGCGCAGGTGCGGCTGGCCGTCACCGCCGCGGGCGGCGCGCGGGGTACGGCCACGGCCTCGTACACGGCCGTGCCCTGGGGCTGGGTGGCCGCACTCGGCGCGCTCCTGGTCCTCGCCGGGGGCGGCACGGGCTGGTACGTGCTCAGCGGACGGCGCGCGTCCGGCGGCCGGGCGCGGGACACCGACGGCGACGGCAACGACGACGGGGACGGGGACGGGAACGGGGACGGGGACGGGGACGACGAGGAGGAGAGCGGCGGGGGCGGCACCGGGGACGGCCAGGACGGCGGCGGGCAGCGCGAGTTGACGGGAGCCTCGAAGTGAGCACCAGCATCCGGAGGAGGGCGCGCGCGGCACTGCGCAGCGCGGGCGGCGCGCTGGGCACGGCGCTGCTGGTGACGGCGCTGGCCGCACCCTCGTCGAGCGCGGCGTCGGCCTCGGCGGCCGGTACGGCCCCGGCACCGCGCGTGGTCCCGGCGTCCGGTACGGCCCCGGCGCCCGGCGTCGCGAAGGACGGCGGCCCGAAGATCACCGTCTCGAAGAAGGAGGCGGGCACCGGCGGCAGCGTCACCGTACGCGGCACGGGCTGGCGCCCCCGCACTCTGCTCACCCTGCTGCTCTGCGGCCAGAACGCCATCGGCGGCACCAACTCCTGCGCCAACGCGGAAGGGCGGGCCGTCACCACGGGCGCGGACGGCGGCTTCCGCAAGCGGATCCCCGTCGCCGAGCCGCCCGAGGCGTGCCCCTGCGTCGTACGGGCCACCACGGTGACGGGCGCGTACGCGGCGGCCGACGCGGGCTTCAAGGTCGCCGGGCACCCCGTCAAGCCGCTGCCCGAGGAACGTACCGGCGGGCGGCTGACCGTGCTGGCCGCCCGGCTGCGCGGCGACAGCGGGCTCCTCAACTGGTTCGGCGCCCCCGAGCAGCGCGAACTCGTCCTGACAGTCGGCAACTTGGGCGCCGAGCGCGCCAAGGACCCGGTCTTCGAGGTCGGGACCGCGCACGGCGTCCTGGCCCCCGACTGGGAGCACCGGCAATGGCGCGGCACCGTGGACCCGGGCAAGAAGGCGCGGGTCACCTTCCCGGTGGAGCTGTCGTCGGGGTCGCACGGGGACTACACGGTGGCCGCCAAGTACGGCCAGAAGGTGCTGACGGAACAGCCCTGGGACGTGGGCCGCCCCTGGGGGGTCACCCTCTTCTGGCTGCTGCTGTGCGTGATCGTGCCGCTGGCACTCTTCCGGCTCGGCATGGCGGTCGTGGACCGCGTCCGCCCCCGCGTCGCGGGTGGCCCCGGCACGATCGTCGCGGAACGCCCCCGCCCCCGCCTCCGCCTCCGCATCCGCTGGAAGCCCCGCCTGCCGTCCTCCTGGCGGCCGTCCTCCCGGGCCCCGTCCTCCGGGGTGCCGTCCGCCCGCCCACCGACCTCCCAAGGCCCGGCCCCGGAGGACGACCCGGCCCCGGAGGAGGGGCAAGCTCCCGCGAAGAAGCTCCCCTGGTTCACGCCCGACACGATCCCGCCGCCCGATCGCTGAACCTGTCGGTGGCGGGGTGCGTGGTAGCGGGACGTGGGGGAAGCAGGTGATCGCGGGGCACTGAAGTGGGCCCGCGCCCTCAGATGTTCGAAAAGCAGGGAGTGGTCACCGTGGGTGTTCGGATGTACGAAGAGGGAGACGCCACACCGCGGCGGCAAAGGGCGGTGACCCCGGATCCGCCGGACCGGCGGAGAGCCGCCCCGGAGCCGCAACCACGGCAGCCGACCGTCGCGGAGCGGCAGGACCAGGAACTCGTGGCATTGATCGAGCAGTGGGTGGCGGAGGAATTCACGACTCCGGCACCTGACCGTCCGATTCTCCGTACCCTCGCCGAGATCGCGGCGCGTCGGCTTAGCGAACGAGGAGAAGAGCAGACCAACGAAGCGCTGGGACGCGAGACCGAGTTCTTGCTCCAGCACCGGGACCGGGCCCAGCGTTCGGCAAGGCAGCAGGCCGCGGCCATGGGGGTGGGGAACGGACCGGCGCGGGCGCACGGGGCCGTCGCACAACCCGGACCGGGGCTAGACGGTCCGCTCTCGGGCAACCCGGTACCGGACGCGGCCACCATGCGGCCCGCCGCCTACCCGCCACGGCAGGGGGAGCCCGGACCGGCGAACGAGACCGCCACCGGCCCCGCGAACGGCGCCCCGGCCACGAACGGGCACGGCGCCCGGCCCTCTCCGCCGGGCCCCGGCCGAGGCGGAAGCCGAAGCCGCACCAGGTGACCGCCCCTGGGCACGAGGACGGGCACTCCTTACAAGCGACGGACAGCGACAATCGGCCCTCGTGCCGGCATACGTCGCACACACAAGAAACCGGCCCGTGAGCAGCAGCTAGTCGCGGGTCGAGCCCTTGGGCCACACCACGTCAACAGGTACGCCGGTACGCCGCGCGTAGGTGACGACGTCGGCCGTCCCGCCGTAGCCGCGCGCCGGTTGCCCGTCCCACACCGCGACGAGCCGGTCGACCAGGCCGACGAGGATCTCGCTGCCGGCCATGTGGGCCTGCGACGTCGATGCGCGCATGCCGGTGTGGTGCACCTCGGACGCTCGCGCGAGCAGCTCGTCGTACGTGGCGCGGTGGGACTCGGGCAGCCCTTCGCGGTACTGCTCGGCAGGCACGACGACCTCGATCCGGCCGCCACTGTCGAGCACTGCCTCGGCGAACCAGGTGTCGGGCCCGTCCGCGAGGCAACGCACTCCGAGCAGTTCGGCGGGGTCGTACTTCCGCAGTCCCGCGTGGAGGGCGTCGCGAACCATCCGCTCGACCTGGGCGGACAGTCCACGGTGCCCGGTAATCCCCAAACGCACAGTCCACCCCGTAGCCCTCAGCCCTCACAGAAGGATCTTCGATGCCGCGGAAAACGTGTCGGCCTGGGGAAGATCCTTGAACATCACCGTGTACTGGGGTGAGTCGTCGTGCGACCTTGACGTGTCCACCTGTCGGTACCCCCAGCTCTCATAGAGCAGTACGACCTTCTCGTGGGCGCTCTCCACCTGAAGCGACACCGCATTCGCCTCCACAGACGCGATCAGTGCGTCATGGAGCCTCTTGGCCCGACCTGTCCCCCGCCACTCGGTCAGCACCATGAGTTCGGACAGCGCGAACACGCGACCTCGCAGACCGCTCGGCCTGGTGCTCCCCTTCCACCAGCCGCCGGGTGCCGTGCTTCTGACAGCCGGCCCGGAAACCATCGCCGACCGACTCACCGGCCGGGGCGCGCATCACCGGTTCGAGCAGGACCCCAGCATCCCGGCGCGCGAGGTCGAGCTCTACAGGCACGCGGCCGACGTACTCGAACGGATGGGCGTACCCGCCGTTAGCGTCAACACGAGTGCGGCCACCCCCGCGGAGGCCGCTGCGCGAATCCTGACCTCGCTGGGGCCCGTCCCCGCTAGCGTCGGAGACGACACGAACCCCGACAATCACACGGTGACCTCATGACCCTCGCAACGCCTGTCGTCGACACGCACGTGATCCTGCGGGACGGTGACAAGATCCTCATGTCGCAGCGCGGCGGCCCGTACGGATACGGACGCTGGCACCTGCCGAGCGGCAAGCTCGATGCCGGCGAACCGCTCACCGTCGGCGCGGCCCGCGAGCTGTACGAAGAAACGGGCGCCACCGTCGATCCGGCCCACCTGCGGCAGGTGCACACCGTGCACCACCGGCAGTCGGACGAGATCGAGCGCATCGGTGTGTTCTTCCTCGCGACCGAATGGCAGGGGGAGCCGGCCAACCGCGAACCCGAGAAGTGTCTCGACCTGCGGTGGCAGTCGGTGCACGAGCTGCCCGAGGACGTCATCGAGTATCCGGCCGCCGGTCTGCACGGCTACCTCGCGGGCACCCTGCTCACGGAACACGGCTGGTAGATCCCCACCCCGGCCGAGGCGGAAGCCGCAGCCGAAGCCGCACCGGGTGACCAACCCCGGTCACGAGGACGGCCCTCGAAGGGGGCACCTCAGAGAGGGGGGCTTCTCAAGCGCCGGGCAGCGGCAAACGGCCCCTCGTGCCGGCCAGAAGCCGGCGCGAGAGGCCGTCACCGGACGAATCCGGCGGAGCTACCGCACCTCGCTCATCGTGGAGGTGATCTGGCGGCGGTACATGAAGACCGCGATGCCCGCCAGGACGGCGAGGGACGCCTCGACGGAGACGACTCCCGTCGTGCTCAGGTTGGCGCCGCCGATCGCCAGCAGCCCGGTGATGCTGTCACCCGCGGTGACGGCGAGGAACCAGACACCCATGAGCTGGCTGGCGTACTTGGCGGGGGCCAGCTTCGTGGTGACGGACAGGCCCACGGGGGAGAGGCACAGTTCGGCGACGGTGTGCATCAGGAAGATCAGCACCAGCCACATCGGGCTGACCTTCGTTCCGCCGGTGGCCATGCTCATCGGGATGATGAAGACGAAGAAGGACAGTCCCGTCACCACCAGCGCGAAGGCGAACTTGCCCGTGGTGGAGGGCTCCTTGCGGCGTCGGGCGAGCGCGAGCCACAGCGAGGCGAACAGCGGCGCGAGCAGGATGATGAACAGGGGGTTGATCGACTGGAACCAGGTCGAGGGGAAGTGCCAGCCCAGTATCGACGTCGAGGTCTTCGCGTCGCCGAACGCCTGCACCGTCGAGGCACCCTGGTCGTAGATCATCCAGAAGATCGCGGCTGCCGCGAAGAACCAGATGTAGCCGGTCATCCGGCCCTGGTCGGCGCGGGTGAGGTCCTTGTCGCGCTTGATCCGCACCAGCATCCCGATCGGGATGAGCAGGCCGAGGACGGTGAGTGGGACCATCGCCCAGTTGAGCGTGAAGGTGCCGGTGGCGACGACGACGCCGTAGAAGACGACGGCGATCAGCAGCCATATCAGCGACTTGCGCAGCACCCCGGAGCGCTCCCGCGCGGACAGCGGCGAGGGCACCTGGCTGCTCCTGGGATCCAGGTGGCGCGAGCCGTACAAGAACTGAACGAGGCCCAGGCCCATGCCGACGGCGGCGAGGGCGAAGCCCAGGTGCCAGTTGACGGTCTGGCCGACGGTGCCGATCACGAACGGCGCGAGGAACGAACCGGTGTTGATCCCCATGTAGAAGATGGTGAAGCCGCCGTCCCGGCGGGGGTCCTCGGGCCCGTTGTACAGGTCGCCGACCATCTTGGAGATGTTGGCCTTGAGCAGCCCGGAGCCGGTGGCCACCAGGGAGAGGCCGATGAAGAAGGACGCCTGGCCGGGGAGGGCCAGCGTGAGGTGGCCGAGCATGATGATGCAGGCGCCGACCGCCACCGTCTTGCGCGGGCCCCAGACGCGGTCGCCGAACCAGCCGCCGGGCATCGTGAGCAGGTAGACCGTGGCGTTGTAGACGGAGTAGATCGCCGTCGCCGCGGCCAGGGTCATGGCGAGGCCGCCGGCCTGGTGCCCGGCCCCGCCCTCGCCCGCGTCGGGCCCGCCTGCCACGAGGTAGACGACGAGAAGAGCGCGAAGGCCGTAGAAGCTGAAGCGCTCCCACATCTCCGTCATGAAGAGCGTGGCCAGTCCTCGTGGGTGGCCGAGGAAGGTCTTGCCGCCGGAGTCGCCGGGGGCGTCCTTCGTCAGGCTGCGCGCCATATGCGTGTTCCTTGCCTTGCGCTACGGGACGTGTGGGGGGACCCGTACACGTAAAAGGACCCCTGGGCCTATGTGCTGTGCGCCAGGAGTCCTAGACGTTCACTACTTGAGTGCATTCACCATATGTCACGGTTGGCACCTCGACGAGGGCTTGCGACATACCTCACAGGCGCAGCGTGCAACCTTTTCGCGCCCCCGACAGTGACGGGATCAATCCGCGCGGTGACCGCCCGGTGACCGCCCTGGTGACCGGCCTGGCGGCCCCGGGGGAGCGCACCGGCCTCCCCTCGGGCCCGGCCACGCGGACTACCATCGGTACATGACCCGTGTACTGCTCGCCGAGGATGACGCATCGATCTCGGAACCGCTCGCACGCGCCCTGCGCCGCGAGGGATACGAGGTCGAGGTGCGCGAGGACGGCCCCACCGCGCTCGACGCCGGACTGCGGGAAGGCATCGACCTGGTCGTGCTCGACCTGGGGCTTCCCGGCATGGACGGACTGGAGGTCTGCCGCCGGCTGCGCAACGAGGGTCATACCTTCCCCGTCCTCGTCCTGACGGCCCGCGCCGACGAGGTGGACACCGTCGTCGGCCTGGACGCGGGCGCCGACGACTACGTCACCAAGCCCTTCCGGCTGGCCGAACTGCTGGCCCGGGTGCGGGCCCTGCTGCGCCGCGGCAGCCCCGCCGAGCCCAGCCAGCCGCCCGCCACCCACGGGGTGCGGATCGACGTCGAGTCGCACCGCGCCTGGATGGGCGAGGAGGAGTTGCAGCTCACGGCGAAGGAGTTCGACCTGCTGCGGGTGCTGGTGCGGGACGCGGGCCGGGTCGTCACCCGCGACCAGCTGATGCGGGAGGTGTGGGACACCACCTGGTGGTCCTCCACCAAGACGCTGGACATGCACATCTCCTGGCTGCGCAAGAAACTCGGTGACGACGCGGCCAACCCGCGCTACATCGCCACCGTGCGGGGCGTCGGCTTCCGCTTCGAGAAGAGCTAGGAAAGCCGGCACGTGCGCCGTCGGCTCATCCTCTCCACCCTCGCCGTCGTCCTGGTCGTCGTCGGGGTCTTCGGGATCTCGCTCGTCATCGTCGAGTCCCGCACCATCGAGAACAGCACCCAGGAGAACGTCCGCTCCGAGGCCGTCCGCCTCATCTCCACCGTCGAGAGCCGCGTGGTGGCGGGGGAGCGGGTGACCGCCGAGTCCATCGGCGTCACCGCGTCCAGCAACCGCTATGTCCGCGTCGAGATGCCCGGCCGCCGTCCGATCGAAGTGGGCAAGAAGCCCGCCGATGATGTCGTCCAGGCCCGGGAGACCGGCGCGCGCGGCGAGCGCGTCACCGTGCAGGAGCCCCGCTCGACGGTGCGCGCCGAGGTCGGCCGCACCCTGCTGATCATCCTCGCCGTCGCGGTCCTCGCGGTGATCTCGGCGGCGGTACTGGCCGTACGCCAGGCCCACCGGGTGGCGGCGCCGCTGACCGACCTGGCCGAGACCGCCGAGCGCCTCGGCTCGGGCGACCCGCGCCCCCGGCACCGCCGGTACGGGGTCCCGGAGCTGGACCGGGTGGCCGATGTGTTGGACGCCAGCGCCGACCGGATCGGGCGGATGCTCACCGCCGAGCGGCGGCTTGCCGCGGACGCCTCCCACCAGCTGCGCACGCCGCTGACCGCGCTGTCGATGCGGCTGGAGGAGATCATCGCGACCGCCGATACCGACGACCCGGAGGACCAGGCCACCGTCAAGGAGGAGGCGACCATCGCGCTCGCGCAGGTCGAGCGGCTCACCGACGTGGTGCAGCGGCTGCTGACCAACTCCCGCGACCCGCGCTCGGGCTCGGCTGTCAGCTTCGACCTGGACGAGGTCGTCAAGCAGCAGATCGAGGAGTGGAAGCCCGCCTACCGCAGCGCGGGCCGGGCCATAGTGCGCTCGGGGAAGACCGGGCTGCGCGCGGTGGGCACGCCGGGCGCCGTGGCGCAGGTGCTGGCCACGCTGATCGAGAACTCACTGATGCACGGGGACGGCACGGTCGCGCTGCGCACCCGCGTCATCGGCAACCAGGTGGTGGTGGAGGTCACCGACGAGGGGCCCGGCGTGGACGAGGCGCTCGGCTCGCGGGTCTTCGAGCGGACCGTCAGCGGCCACAACTCCACCGGGCTGGGCCTGGCCGTCGCCCGCGACCTGGCCGAGGCCGACGGCGGGCGGCTGGAGCTACTTCAGCAGTTGCCGCCGGTCTTCGCGCTGTTCCTCAGCCGCGAGGCCGCCGACATCGACCCGCCGCCTGCGGCCTGAGACGCGCGCCCCGCCGCCCGCCACCCGCTTGGTGCGCTGACCCGCCCGGCGGCGGGCGGTGGCCGACCGGGCCTCCCGCGCCGCCGCTGCCGTCTCCTGCCCGGCTGCCGCGGGCTGTGCCGCCGCCGCGTCCTGTGCCGCCGCCGCGTCCTCCTCGGCGTGGAAGGCCGCCACCCGGAAGACCCAGGTGCGGTAGGACCAGAAGCGGAAGACGGTGCCGATGCCGAGCCCGATGACGTTCTTGGCGATGTTGTCGGCGAGCGTGGAGGTGTAGCCGAAGCCGTAGTGCGACAGCGCGAGGACGCCGTTCTCCAGTACCAGCGCGATTCCGCTGAAGAGGAAGAAGAGCGAAGTCTCGCGGTGGACCCGGCTCTTGTCGATGTGCCGGTAGGTCCAGTACCGGTTGCCCACGTAGTTGGTGCCGATGGCGACGACCTGGGAGATGACACCGGAGCGGATCGGGGCGAGCTGGAAGGTGTGCATGCACAAGTTGAAGATCGCGACGTTCACGAGGAAACCCAGCGCACCGACGGCGCCGAACTTGGCCAGTTCGCGCACGATGCGTTCAAGTCGCGGGCGCACAGAGCGCCATTCACCCTTAGTGATACTGAGCCCCGTTCCGGTCGACGTCGTCCGTTGCCCCATGCTAGCCAGCCGGAGAAACGTTCCGTAGGGCGATTGCCGCAGCTCCTGTGCCCCAGCCGGGCGCGCCATCGTCTCACCGGCCACGCCGGAGCGCACACCGGCCCCCGGGCGCACTCCCGGGGTCCGCACGTCCGCGCAGGTCAGCCCGTGCCGCCGATACGGAACGTGACAACCGACGCGGTGCGGTCCCCTGCCGGGGCGGGCCGGACGCGGGATGCGGGGCGCGGGAGACAGGGGGCAGGGAGGGGGTGGGAGGCAGCGGGGAGGGGGTGCGAGAGACGGGGGTGAGGGGGTGTGAAGGGGGCGCGGGGGAGGCGAGGGACGGGAGGGCGGGAGCCGCTCCGCGCCGCCCCGTACCCTGGTGACCGTGACATTTCCGGTAGTCGGCATGGTCGGCGGCGGCCAGCTCGCCCGTATGACCCACGAGGCGGGCATCCCCCTCGGCATCAGGTTCAAGCTCCTCTCGGACACTCCGCAGGACTCAGCGGCGCAGGTGGTGGGCGACGTCGTCGTCGGCGACTACCGCGATCTGGAGACGCTGCGGAGCTTCGCACAAGGCTGTGACGTGATCACCTTCGATCACGAACACGTGCCGACCGAGCATCTGCGCGCCCTGGAGGCGGACGGCATCCCCGTCCGCCCCGGGCCCGACGCGCTCGTGCACGCCCAGGACAAGGGCGTCATGCGCGAGCGCCTCGGCCGCATGGGCATCCCGGCGCCCCGCAACCGGCTGGTGCGCGACCAGGCGGACGTCGCGGCGTTCGCGGCGGAGGGCTCGGGCTTCCCGGTCGTGCTCAAGACGGTGCGCGGCGGCTACGACGGCAAGGGCGTGTGGGTCGTGCGCGAGGCCGACGACCCGTCCGCCGCCGAGCCCTTCAAGGCGGGCGTGCCCGTGCTCGCCGAGGAGAAGGTCGAGTTCGCCAGGGAGCTGGCCGCGAACGTCGTACGCTCCCCGCACGGGCAGGCCGTCGCCTACCCCGTCGTCGAGTCCATCCAGACCGACGGCGTGTGCGACACGGTGATCGCGCCCGCGCCCGGTCTTCCCGAGGCGGCGGCGGTGCACGCGCAGGAGCTGGCGCTGCGCGTGGCGCACGAGCTGGGCGTGGTCGGGCACCTGGCCGTCGAGCTGTTCGAGACGCGGGAGGGCGAGCTGCTCGTCAACGAGCTGGCCATGCGCCCGCACAACTCCGGGCACTGGACCCAGGACGGCGCGGTCACCTCGCAGTTCGCCAACCACGTGCGCGCCGTACTCGATCTCCCGCTCGGCGACCCGCGCACGCGCGCGCCCTGGACCGTCATGGCCAACGTGCTCGGCGGCGACTTCCCCGACATGTACTCCGCCTACCTGCACTGCATGGCCCGCGACCCGCAGCTGAAGATCCACATGTACGGCAAGGCGGTGAAGCCGGGCCGCAAGGTGGGCCATGTGAACGTGTACGGCGACGACCTCGACGACGTGCGCGCCCGCGCCGCCCACGCGGCGGGGTACCTGCGCGGCACGGTCGTGGAGTGAGTCCGCTTCCGCTTCCGCCCACCCGCTGTCCCTCCCCGTCCGGCGCCGCGCCGTCGGGCGCTCTCTCTCAAGGAGACGTATGAGCAGTTCAAGCAGTGCCGGCCCGGCCGTCGGGGTGGTCATGGGGTCCGATTCGGACTGGTCGGTCATGGAGGAGGCGGCCAAGGCGTTGGGCGAGTTCGACGTCGAGTACGAGGTCGATGTCGTTTCCGCGCACCGGATGCCCCGCGAAATGCTCGCCTACGGCGAGGACGCGGCGGACCGGGGCCTCAAGGTCATCATCGCCGGGGCCGGCGGCGCGGCGCACCTGCCGGGCATGCTCGCCTCGGTCACCCCGCTGCCGGTGATCGGCGTGCCCGTGCCCCTGAAGTACCTGGACGGCATGGACTCCCTGCTCTCCATCGTGCAGATGCCCGCGGGCGTCCCCGTGGCGGCCGTCTCCGTGGCGGGCGCCCGTAACGCGGGCCTGCTCGCCGTCCGGATGCTGGCCGCGCACGACAGCGGGCTGCGCGAGAAGATGCGCGACTTCCAGCAGGACCTCAACGCGCAGGCCACCGAGAAGGGCAAGCGGCTGCGCGGCAAGGTCTCGGGCGAGACCGGCTTCGGCTTCGGCCACCCCGGAGGCGCCCGATGACCCCCGGCCCCCAGGCATCCGGTTCGCAGGCGGGCGGCCCTCGTCTGGAGGCCGCCCGCGCGCTGCTCGCCGACCACCCCGTCGTGGACGGCCACAACGACCTGCCGTGGGCGCTGCGCGAACAGGTGCGCTACGACCTGGACCGCATCGACCTGGCCGCCGACCAGAGCGACCGGCTGCACACCGACCTCCCCCGGCTGCGCGCCGGCGGCGTGGGCGCGCAGTTCTGGTCCGTCTACGTGCCGGGCGAGCTGACCGGCGACCACGCGGTGAGCGCCACCCTGGAGCAGATCGACGCCGTACGGGCCTTCGTGGCGCGCCACCCCGGCGACCTCCAGCTCGCCTTCAGTGCCGAGGACATGGCGGCGGCCCGAGACCAGGGCCGGATCGCCTCGCTGATGGGCGCCGAGGGCGGGCACTCCATCGACAACTCCCTCGCCACCTTGCGTGCCCTGCACCAGCTGGGCGTGCGCTACATGACGCTCACCCACAACAACTCCCTCGCCTGGGCCGACTCGGCCACCGACGAGCCTCGTGCCGGCGGGCTGACCCGCTTCGGCGAGGAGGTCGTCCGCGAGATGAACCGGCTGGGCATGCTCGTGGACCTCTCCCACGTCGCCGACACCACGATGCGCGACGCGCTGCGCGTCACCGAGGCGCCCGTCCTCTTCTCGCACTCCTCGGCCCGCGCCGTGTGCGACCACCCGCGCAACATCCCCGACGACGTGCTGGCGCTGCTGCCGGACAACGGCGGGGTGGCGATGGTCACGTTCGTGCCCAAGTTCGTCCTGAACGAGGCCGTGGCCTGGAACGAGGCCGCCGACGCGAACATGACCGCGCACGGCCTCAGCCCGCTGGACATGGGCGACGAAGGCCGCAAGGTGCAGCGGGACTTCGAACGGGCCAACCCCCGCCCGGTCCCGGACGCCTCGACCGTCGCCGACCACCTCGACCACATGCGGGAGGTCGCCGGAGTCGATCACCTCGGCATCGGCGGCGACTACGACGGCACCCCCTTCACCCCCGCCCAGCTGGAGGATGTGGCCGGATACCCGAACCTGGTGGCCGAACTCCTCGACAGGAAGTGGTCGGAGGCCGACCTGGCCAAGCTCACCTGGGGCAACGCCGTCCGCGTGCTGCGCGACGCACAGACCGCAGCGCGCGGCATCCAGACCCGGCGCGGCCCGTCGATCGCCACCATCGAGCAGCTCGACGGCTGATCCCCGCGGGGCGGCGAGAGCGCGCGGACGACCGGACCATCTTCCGGGTGGCCGGGTGGCCGGGTGGCCGGGTGGCCGGGTGGCCGGGTGGCCGGGTGGCCGGCGGACTGAGCCTTCCCGGGCGCCGGGCGGCTGGTCCCTCCCGGACGCGTACTCGTTCGTGTACGGCCGGACGCATGCCCGTTCGTGTACGGACCCCCGGACCCGCGTACGGCCACCGGCCCGGATGCGGGTCCTTCGTCGCTCCGCACGCGGGCCCTCCCTCCCTCCCTCCCTCTCGCGTTCGGGGCCGGTGTTCTTCCTGGACAGCGGGGCTTCCCGAAACGGCCTCCCCGGCGGACCCCTGCGGCGGCGCCCGAGGGCGAAGCGGTCTTGACCGCGCCCCTCGGGGCCCGCGAGCATCATGCGGCCCACGCCCGTGTCCAGGGAGGACTGTTGGCCACCTCGGAAGCATCCGGTTCACGCCCCGTTCAGACCCCTGCCCGCACCCCCGTACCCGACCCCGATGCCGCGCCCGCGCCCGCCGCCGAGCCGGAAGGCACCACACCGGAAGGCGGCGCGCTGGCCCGGCGGCGGCTCCTCCAGGCCGGCGCCGCCGCGGGCGGCGCCCTCGCCACCGGCGCCCTCACCACACCGTCACCCGCAGCCGCGGCGACACCGGCTGCCCCGGCCGCCCCCGCGGCCCCCGTTCAGGCCGCCGCGCGCGCCAGAACGCTGTCCTTCTCGGCCTCCACCAACGGCGCCGCCACCCTCGTACCCAAGGCCGCGACGCTGATCGCCGAGATGCAGAACATCCTGTGGTCCGTCCCCCGTTCGGGCGGCAAGGCCAAGCCGATCAGCGCGCCGGGGCTGGAGCCCACCCGCCCGGTACTGGCCCCGGACGGCGAGACGCTGGCCGTGTGCGCCTACCACGACGGCGGCTTCCACCTGTGGACGCTGCGCGCCGACGGATCCGGCCTCAAGCAGCGCACCGAGGGGCCGTGGGACGACCGGGGGCCCGCCTGGTCGCCCGACGGCACCCGGCTGGCCTTCGCCTCCGAGCGCGGCGGCGATCCCGTCAAGGGCAGCCCGTACCGCGTGTGGGTCCTCGATGTGCGCAGCGGCGAGCTGACCCGGCTCACCGGCAAGGAGGGGCAGCACGGCCCGCTCCAAGGCGGCGCCTGGGAGGACTTCGACCCCACCTGGTCCCCGGACGGCGCGCGCGTGCTGTGCGTGCGCGGCAAGGTCGCGGACGGCCCGACGGGGCCCGTACTCCAGGCCCGCACGATAGTCTCGGTGGCCGCCGACGGCGGCGGGGACGTACGCGAGGAGCACACCGACCCCACCGGGGGCGTCGCGCTGATGGCCCCCGCCGTCTCCCCCTCGGGCAAGCTCGCCTACCTGCGCACGACGGCGGCGCCGAAAGCCTCGTGCACGCTGGTCGTGGACGGGAAGGCGGTGGAGACCGAGGGCGACCTGGAGCCCGCGCCGCCGCGCTGGACGGACCGCGAGACACTGCTGGTCACCGTCTCGGGCACCTTCCGGCTGCTGCGCCCGGCGCGCCCCGAGGCCGCCGAGCGCATTCCCTTCGAGGCCGAACTCCCCGTGGAGCGGCCCGACTACCGCGTCAAGGACTACGGCTTCGAGGCGCCCGGCAGGCATCCGGTGCGCGGCATCCAGCAGCCCGTGCTCTCCCCGGACGGTGAGCGGTTCGCGTTCGTCGCCGTCAACGCGCTCTGGCTGGCCCGCACAGACGGCAAGAGCCGCCCCCGCAAGCTGGTGCAGGCGGCGGCCACCCGCTATGTGTGCGCCCCCTCCTTCACCCGGGACGGCAAGGCGCTGCTCTACAGCGACGACCGCGACGGGCTGCTGGCCGTACGGCGAAGAGAGCTGGACTCGGGCGAGGAGACGGTGCTGGCCACCGGCGGCCGGGTCTACCCCGCGCTCTCCCCGGACGGCACGGAGCTGGCCTGCCTGGACATGGCGGGCAACCTCCTCGTCAAGGACCTGAAGGGCGGCGAGGAGCGCGTGGTGGCCAAACCGCTGGGCGGCGGCGGCATCCCGGGCCCGCCCACCTGGTCGGCCGACGGGCGGCACCTCGCGCTGTGCGACCGCAACCGTCTCAACTACCGCTTCCGCGAGGGCTACAACCTCCTGCGTGTCATCGACGCCGGGAGCGGCGAGGACGTGCTGCACCCGCTGGCCCCGCACGCCTCCCTCTCGGACCGCTACGCCTCCGGACCCGTCTGGTCCCCCGACGGGCGGTGGCTGGCGGCGGTCAACGAGTCCGCGCTGTGGGTGCTGCCGGTACGTGCCGACGGCACCCCCGACGGCGAGGCGCGCAAACTGTCGGACGACCCGGCCGACCACCCCTCCTGGTCGGGCGACTCCCGCACCCTGCTGTACCTGTCGGCGGGCAAGCTGCGCCTGCGCGGCACCACGGGCGGCGGCGAGGGCTCCACGGACGGGGGCGGCCGGGCGCGCACCGTACCGCTGGACCTGAACTGGCGGCGCCCGGCGCCCAAGGAGACCGTCGTGCACGCCGGACGGCTGTGGGACGGCACCGGACCGGGCGTGCGCGAGGACGTCGATCTGGTGCTGCGGGACGGGCGCATCGCCGAGGTGGCCCCGCACCGTGCCGGACGCCGCGCCGCACGCCGGGTGGACGCCTCCGCGCTGACCGTGCTGCCGGGCCTGTGGGACTGCCACACCCACCCCTGGCAGACGACGTACGGCGGCAGGCAGACCGTCACCCAGCTCGCCTACGGCATCACCACGGCCGTCTCGCTGGGCGGCTTCGCCTACGAACAGGCCCGGCTGCGCGAGGCGTTGGCGGCGGGCAAGCTCGCCGGGCCCCGGCTGCTGGCCACCGGCGAACTGCTGGACGGGGCACGTGTCGCCTACAGCATGGGCCGGGCCCACCGCACCGAGGCGGGACTGCGCCGGTCCCTGGACCGGGCCGGCGCGCTGGACTGGGACTTCGTCAAGACCTACGTACGCGCGCCCGCCTCGATGATGCGCACGGCCGCCGCCTACGCGCACGAGAAACTCGGCGTGCGCTCCGGCAGCCACCTGTGCACCCCCGGTGTGCAGGTCGGCCAGGACCTGACGACCCACCTCCAGGCCACCCAGCGGCTGGAGTTCGGCCACGCGACCTCGGCCACCGGGCACAGCTACGAGGACGTCATCGGCATCTACACCACCCCCGGCGACTTCCACCTGATCGCCACCCCGTTCACCGCGGCGCCGCTGCTGGGCGCCCATCCCGAACTGGCCGAGGACCGCAGGGTCACCACGCTCATGCCCCCCTGGGACGTGACGGCGGTCAAACAGCTGGCCGGTACCCCGCCCACCGAGGCCGACCTGGCCACCCTCGACGTGGAAACCGGCGTCTACCGCCGCGTCCTGGCCGCCGGCGGGGCCGTCGCGCTGGGCACCGACCAGCCCTTGGTGCCGGTCGGACTGCACCTGCACCTGGCGCTGCGCGCCCTGCACCGGGCCGGGCTCAAGCCGCACGAGGTGCTGCGCACGGCGACGGCGACGGCCGCGAAGGTCTTCGGCGCCGACCGCGACCTGGGCACGGTCGAGGAGGGCAAGCTCGCCGACCTGACCCTGGTGGACGGCGACCCCCTGACGGACTTCGACTCGCTCATCCGCACGGTGACCGCGGTACGCGGCGGAGTCCCCTACGAACAGGCCGAACTCATCGACGCCTACAGCACCTCGGGCACCCGCGCCCACAAGGCCCAGGAGAGCCACTGGGAGCAGGTGAGCCGCCAACTGCGCCGCGACAGCTGCTGCGACCTGGGGCACTGACCCCTCGCGGCGGGGGGCCGCCCCCACCATGAACCCGGTGGCCCGCTGGATTCCGGCGGGCCACCGGCAAGACGGAGCGCCGGGGTATTCCTCTCAAGGGCAAGCGCCTCACGGTCGTCGCGGACGACGGCCGGGTCGATCTGGTGCCGGCGCCCCGGGCCGGGATCAGCCTGTCCGGCCGAGGTGGATGACAACGACGGCGACGGTGGTCTCGGTGATCTCGTACACAACGCGGTAGCGGCCTGTGTACATGCGGCGCAGGGTCAGGTGATCCGTATTCGGCGGTGCCCGCAGGGCGTGGCCGGACGGCGAGGAGGTCCACCGCGTCCATCAGCCGGCGCGGCCCCTCGGCGTCGTCCTTGAGGAAGCGGGCGGCAGCGTCGAGAGCCGCTTTTTCCCAGACGATCGTGTAGGTCAACCGCGCTCCAGCGTGTAGGTCAACCGCGCTCCGGACCGAGCCGGGCGCGTACCTCGTCATGGGGCACGGCAGCTGTCGGGCCCGCCGCCTGCCGGGCCCGGTACTCGGCCACAGCGAGAGCGTCCTCCGGGTCGGCGAGCTCCTGCGGGTTGATCAGGACAGCCGCGGGCTGGCCGTGATCGGTGATCGTGATGCGCTCCCGCTTGTGGGAAGCACGCCGTACCAGGGAACCGAACCGGGCTCGTGCCTCAGTGATCGGCAATACCTCACTCATGTGTAGAAATGTGCACTTCCCGCTGTCGTGGACAAGGCCGGCCACAGCCGCCGGCACGGGGCGGTGGACCCTTCACGAACGACCTGGCGGTGGCACACCCCACGCTGCGAAGGCCCCCACGGTTGCGGTCCGGCGGCGTCGGACCGCAACCGTGGGGGCCTTCGCCCCCGGTGGGGCCCCGACTCAGCTGGGGCTCCCACCGGCCGAGGGTCCGCGAACCCCTACGGCAGGTTGCGGGCCATGACCACCCGCTGCACCTGGTTCGTGCCTTCGTAGATCTGCGTGATCTTCGCGTCCCGCATCATCCGCTCGACCGGATAGTCGCGGGTGTAGCCGTAGCCGCCGAGGAGTTGGACGGCGTCGGTGGTGATCTCCATGGCGGCGTCGGAGGCGTAGCACTTGGCGGCGGCGCCGAAGAAGGTGAGGTCTTCCTTGTTGTTGTCGCTGCCCTGGGAGACCCGCTCGGAGCGGGCCGCCGCCGCGTAGGTGAGCTGGCGGGCGGCCTCGATCTTCATGGCCATGTCGGCCAGCATGAACTGCACGCCCTGGAAGTCCCCGACGGGCTTGCCGAACTGCTTGCGTTCCTGGACATAGCCCTTGGCGTAGTCGAGCGCGCCCTGCGCGATGCCGAGGGCCTGGGCGGCGATGGTGATGCGGGTGTGGTCCAGGGTCTTCATCGCGGTGGCGAAGCCGGTGCCCTCGGCGCCGATCATCCGGCCCGCCGGGATGCGTACGTTGTCGAGGTAGACCTCGCGGGTGGGCGAGCCCTTGATGCCGAGCTTCTTCTCCGGAGCGCCGAAGGAGACGCCCTCGTCGTCCTTCTCCACCACGAAGGCGGAGATTCCCTTGGTGCGCTTGTCGGGGTCGGTGACGGCCATGACCGTGTAGTAGTCCGAGACGCCCGCGTTGGTGATCCAGCGCTTGACGCCGTTGAGGACCCAGCCGTCGCCGTCCCGTACGGCCTTGGTCTTCATGCCGCCCGCGTCCGAGCCGGCGTCCGGCTCGCTCAGGCAGTAGGAGAACATCGCCTCGCCCTTGGCCAGCGGCGTCAGGTAGCGCTTCTTCAGCTCGTCCGAGGCGGAGAGCATCACCGGTAGTGAGCCCAGCTTGTTGACGGCGGGGATCAGCGAGGAGGAAGCGCACACCCGGGCGACCTCTTCGATGACGATGACGGTGGCCAGCGCGTCGGCCCCGGCGCCGCCGTACTCCTCGGGGACGTGGACGGCGTGCAGATCGTTGGCCACCAGCGCGTCCAGCGCCTCCTGCGGGAACCGCGCCTCCTCGTCCACCTCTGCGGCGTGCGGAGCGATCTTGGCCTCGGCGAGCGCGCGCACCGAGTCGCGCAGCATGTCGTGTTCCTCGGACGGCCGGTAGAGGTCGAAATCAGACGCCAAGGGGTCTCACTCCTTAAGAGAGCGTGCCAGCGGATTGCTAATTACCGTTAAGTAACTCGATTTTAGTGGGCGGGAAGCTCCCCGGGGTACGTGAGGTTCACGACAGGGGACGCCCCGTTATGCTCGCGGGCAGCGTTCTGCCGTCACAAGGAGCAAACCCGTATGGCCTCGCCCAAGATCACCGTGATTGGCCTCGGCTACCTCGGCGCCACCCACGCCGCCGCCATGGCCGAGCTGGGCTTCGAGGTGCTGGGCCTCGACGTGGTTCCGGAGAAGATCAGGAAACTGGAGCAGGGCGTCGCGCCGATGTTCGAGCCCGGCCTCGAAGAGCTGCTGCGCAAGCACGTAGCCGGGGTCGAGGGCTCCAGCGGCCGGCTTCGCTTCACCGACTCCTGGCAGGAGATCGGCGAGTTCGGCGACGTCCACTTCGTGTGCGTCAACACCCCGCAGAAGCACGGCGAGTACGCCTGCGACATGTCCTACGTGGACAGCGCCATGGACTCCCTCGCACCCCACCTGACGCGCCCCGCGCTCGTCGTCGGCAAGTCCACCGTCCCGGTCGGCAGCGCCGAGCGGCTGGCCGCCCGGATCGCGGCGGCGGCCCCGGCCGGCGAGGACGCCGAACTGGCCTGGAACCCCGAGTTCCTGCGCGAGGGTTTCGCGGTGCGCGACACCCTCCACCCCGACCGCATCGTCGTCGGAGTCCGCGGCCCCCGCGCCGAGGAACTGCTGCGCCAGGTCTACGCGACACCCGTCGCCGAGGGCTCGCCCTTCCTGGTCGCCGACTACCCGACCGCCGAACTGGTCAAGACCTCCGCCAACTCCTTCCTCGCCACGAAGATCTCCTTCATCAACGCCATGGCCGAGGTCTGCGAGGCCGCCGGCGGCGACGTGGTCAAGCTGGCCGAGGCCATCGGCCACGACGACCGGATCGGCCGCAAGTTCCTGCGCGCCGGTATCGGCTTCGGCGGCGGCTGCCTGCCCAAGGACATCCGTGCCTTCATGGCCCGCGCGGGCGAACTGGGCGCTTCCGAGGCGCTGTCCTTCCTGCGCGAGGTCGATTCCATCAACATGCGGCGCAGGGCGCAGATGGTGGAGATGACCCGCGAGGCGGTGGGCGGCGCGCTGCTGGGCAAGCGCATCGCCGTCCTGGGCGCCACCTTCAAGCCCGACTCGGACGACGTACGCGACTCCCCGGCCCTCAACGTCGCGGGCCAACTCCACCTCCAGGGCGCGCAGGTCACGGTCTACGACCCGAAGGGCATGGCCAACGCCCGCGCCATCTTCCCCACCCTGGGCTACGCGGACACGGCGGTGGACGCCGTACGCGGCGCGGATGTGGTGCTGCACCTGACGGAGTGGAACGAGTTCAAGGAACTGGACCCGGCGGCACTGGCCGAGGTGGCGGCCACCCCGCACATCCTCGACGGCCGCAACACCCTGGACCCCGCGCTCTGGCGCAAGGCCAACTGGACCTTCCGGGCCCTGGGCCGCCCCACAGCCTGACCTGCCCCACCGGGCAGAGAGGGCCCCGTCCCCTTTTCCGGCCGCGACGGCAGCTCCGTCCGGCCGCGACGGCAGCTCCTCCCCGCCGCGGCGGCGACTTCTTCCCGCCGCGACGGCGAGCACCACCGTCAATGTCGCTCGGCGGTGCCGAACGGCCGCAACCCGACCATCCGCCGGGGGCCCTACGGCGGGTGCACCCCGACCACCCGCCGGCGGGACCTACGGCGGGCGGTCGGCCCCACGGCCGCACCCGACTCCACGTCCCCACCGGCCCCACGGCCGCACCCGGCCCCCACAGGTGAGACCAGAAGAAGGCCAGAGGGGTGCCCCTCACATGTCCTATCGGGCGCGGCGCGCCCGATAGGCGCGCATCTTGGCGCGGCTCCCGCACACCGCCATGTCGCACCACCGCCGCCGCCCGGCGGGGCTGCGGTCGTAGTACACCCACACGCAATCCCGCGCCTCGCATGCCTTGAGCCGCTGCCAGGTGCCGTCACCGGCCGCGGTGGCGATCTTCGCCGCGAGGTGGGCCGTCAGCGCCGCGAGCCCGGTCAGCCCCGGTGCCGGCCGGAGCGCCGTCCCGCCGTCCGTGCCGATGGACAGGGTGAGGGCGGCGGCGGAGAGCCGCCGCTCCAGCGCTTCGGCATGGCCCGGCGGCATCGGGACGCCCCCGTGTGCCAGGCAGGCGGCGCGCAGCGCCTCCCGCAGTTCGCGCAGCTCCGGCAGATCGCGCGCGCCCAGTCCGAACGCGCTCAGCCGGTGTGTACGGACGAAGGCGGCGAGCCCCTCGGGGCGGGCGAGATCATCGGCGCCGGTCTCGATGTCGAGGGTGTTCACCAACTCCTGGACCAGAAGGAGGGGATCCGGGGCTTGTCTGTCTCCCACCCTTGTCACGTTACTGCTACCCCGCCATGATGGGGTAACCAGCGCGTTACCGGATGACGCCGTACGACGGTAACGACAGCAGTCAGACGTGCCGAGCCCCGGCCGGGACACCGAACCCGGCCGGACGGAATCAGCAAGTGCGAGCCGACGAGAGGAAAGCACGATGGCCGTCGCGAAGATGGGCGTAGTCGTCCTGGACTGCCCGGACCCCAGGCGCCTCGCGGAGTTCTACGCCGCGCTGCTGGGCTGGAAGATCGCTCCCGAGGAGGAGCCGGGCTGGGTGGAGGTGCTGGACGAGGCGTCGGGCAGGCGGCTCGCGTTCCAGGAGTCGCCCGGCTACATCCCGCCGCAGTGGCCGAGCCTGGAGCACGCGCAGCAGTTCCACCTCGACCTCGACGTCCCCCGGGACGGGATCGAGGAGGCCGAGCGCGAGGTGCTCACGCTGGGCGCCCGCCTGGTGGAGGGCGACGGGGACGGCGCGCGCGACTGGCGCGTCTACCTCGACCCCGCGGGGCACCCTTTCTGCCTGTGCATGACGGACCGCTGAGGCCCCCGCCTCCCAGGAACGCGTACAGCGCGCAGCGTCGGGCAACACAGGTGTGGCCGGGCCCGAAGGCCCGGCCACACCTGTGCGAAGAGGACGAACGGCGCGTCAGCGGTCCGGCGACGTGTCAGCGGTCCGACGTGACGGTGACCTTCTCGTCGTTGTTGAGCTGATCGACGAGCTGCTTGACCTTGGGCTTGTCCCACGCGAGGTTGCCCCCGGGCGCCGGGCCCGAGATCGGCATGTTCATCGACTTGCCGTCACCGCCGGAGACGCCCTTCATCGCCCAGAACATCGAGGCGACGTTCCACAGGCTCATGTCCTTGTCGACCTTGAGCGTGTCCAGGCCCGCGCCCATCGTCGGGTAGAGCTTGAAGGGGTTGAGGATGGTGCTGGGGGTGGCCGTCTGGTTCGCGAGGGCCGCCAGGAACTTCTGCTGGTTCTTGGTGCGGTCCAGGTCGCTGCCCGGCAGCGCGTAGCGGGTCCGCACGAACGCCAGCGCGTTCTTGCCGTCCAGCGTCTGCTTGCCCTTTTTGAAGTCGGCGCCGGACTTGTTGTCGTGGATGTCGCGCGGAATGTCCATTTCGACGCCGCCGACCGCGTCCACGATCTTCGCGAAGCCGCCGAAGCCGATCTCCGCGTAGTGGTCGATGCGCAGCCCGGTGTTGTGCTCGACGGTGCGGACGAGCAGTTCGGGGCCGTCCATCGCGTAGGTCGCGTTGATCTTGGTGTGCTTGCCCTGGGCGGGGAAGTGCTTGCCCGACTCCGAGCCGGTGAAGGAGGGGATCTCGACGTCCGAGTCGCGGGGCAGCGAGACCATCGTGTTCCCGTTGTCACCGACGTGCAGGATCATGATCGAGTCGGTGCGGCCCTCGTCGGTCGGGCCGCCGGTGTGCAGGTCGTTCTTCTCCTGCTTGGACATGCCCTCGCGGCTGTCCGAGCCGACGATCAGGTAGTTGGTGCCGTCTCCGGCCTCGGGGCGGTCCTCGACGATGCTGAGGTCCACCTCGCGGCGCAGCTTGGAGTCGGCCCAGAAGTAGGTGGACACCGACCAGACCAGCATCACCACGATCAGGGTGATGGCGGTCCACTTGATCCGCCGGCCCCAGTCGGGCCGGGGCCGGGAGGCGTACTGTCCGTAGCCGTCGCCCTCCCGGCCGCCCCCGCGACCGCCTCGGCCGCCGCCGTAGACCTGGCCCTGGCTGTAGCCCTGGTCGTAACCCGGCCCTTGGTCATAGCCCGGTCCCTGGTCGTACTGGCCACGGGACTGAGGCGGTACACCGGGGTTGCTTGTGTGGGGCATGACACGTGTGGGGTCGGGGTGGGGCGCGTCGCTGCCGCGGCCCTCCCGGCCCCTGGGACGGTCGGTCCAACCGTCGGGCCACTGATTCATGCGGGAAAGTGTGCCTGGCGCAGGGGGCGCGAACACAGGGCGGGTACCACTTCGGCGAAATGCTGTAGCAGTTCTGATGCAAATCCTCTGGTCGGATCCCCGGCATCTGCCCGCATATGGTGGAGGACATGACCCACCAGGCACTCACGGCGGAAGGCGAGCTTCCGGGCAAGCCGACGTCCGCGTCCCGCACGACCTTGTCGCACATCATGACCGGCAGCGACACCAATCTGTACGGGACCGTGCACGGTGGGGTGATCATGAAGCTCGCCGACGACGCGGCCGGTGCTGTCGCCGGGCGCCACTCCGCGGGGCCCGCGGTGACCGCCTCCATGGACGAGATGGTCTTCCTCGAACCCGTCAGGGTCGGCGATCTGGTTCATGTGAAGGCGCAGGTCAACTGGACGGGCCGGACATCCATGGAAGTCGGCGTCCGCGTGCTGGCCGAGCGCTGGAACGAATCGACGCCCGCGAGCCAGGTCGGCTCCGCCTATCTCGTCTTCGCCGCGATCGACGAGGAGGGCAAGCCCCGCCCCGTGCCGCCCGTCATACCCGAGAACGACCAGGACCGCCGGCGCTACCAGGAGGCGCAGATCCGGCGCACCCACCGCCTCGCCCGCCGCCGCGCCATCCGCGACCTCCGCGCCTCCCGCACCGCCGCGTCCTGACCCCACCGGGCCGCGCGTCCTGACCGCCGGGCCGCGCCGCCGCACGGTCCTGCCTCCCGGCCGGTGCCGCCCTGGCGCCCCCCCGGTGGGGCCGGGGATCCGCCCCTACCCGCAGCCGACCTTGTCCCCTCGTACAGGCGCGCCGCCCGGCGCGCTGGCCAGGGCCGGGGCGCGTACTCGTCGCACGCGCTGGTCCGGATCGCCCACCGTGACCCTCATCCGCGGGCCCTGCCCCTTGGCCGGGACCATCTTGACGCCGGGCAGGGCCGCGGCCAGTGAGCGCGCCGAGCGGTCCCAGCGCGGGTCGTAGGTGAGGGCCGTCCGGGTGTCCTTGGCCTTCGGCGCGTTCGTGGGGGCCTGGGTGGTGGCGAAGCCGCCGGTGCGCAGTTCGCGGTCGATGCGTGCGCCCAGGCCGGTCTTTCCCGTCGCGTTGCGCACCTCGACCCTGATGTCGCGGGGCGGGACCTCCACCTGGGCGGGTCCGCTGGGCTTGGCCGGCTGCTTGTCCACCGACAGCGGGCGGTCCTCACGGAGCGCGGCGAACAGCTCTTCGGCCTTCTTCTGGTCCCACCGCACCGTCGAGCCCAGCTCGGGCGCCCGGTAGTCGGTGTCGGACAGCGGCACGGAGGCGAACTCGGAGGACGAGGGGCGGAAGCCGCGCATCGCCTGGCCGAGCGCCATCATCTGGCCGCTGCCGAAGCCGCGGTCGGCGCGTACCGACCGCAGCAGGGTGCGGGCGACCTGGTTGAAGCGGACGGGGTTCATCAGCACCCCGTTGTCCGTGGCCCGCGAGATCACCGAGGCGAGGAAGCGCTGCTGGCGCTTCATCCGGCCGAGGTCGGAGCCTCCGTCCAGGTGCCGGGCCCGTACGTACTGGAGCGCCTGGCCCCCGTTGAGGCGCGTGGTGCCCTTGGGGATGTTCAGCCCGGAGTAGCTGTCCTTGAGGGGTTTCTCCGTGCACACCGGCACTCCGCCCAGGACGTCCACGGTGCTCATGAAGCTGGTGAAGTCGACTTCCAGGTAGTGATCGACGTGCACATCCGTCATCTTTTCGACTGTGCGCACGGTCAGCGCCGGGCCGCCGGCGGTGTAGGCGGCGTTGAGCTTGGCCGGGCGGGCGGGGAGGACCTTGCCGGTGGCGCGGTCCTGGTGTGCGGGCAGCTCGGTGTAGGAGTCGCGGGGCAGGCTCACCACGCTGGCGCGCTTCCGGTCGGCGGACAGGTGTACGAGCATCAGCGTGTCCGTGCAGTCACAGGCCGCGCCGCCCAGCTTGTACTTCTTCCTCTGCTGCGCCGAGATCCTGTCGCGCCGGTCGGTGCCGACGACGAGGATGTTGGAGCTGTCGCTGACGCCGGCCCGCGGCCGGTCGTCCAGTCCGCGGAAGGGATCGACCCTGCGGACGTCCTTGTTCAGCTGGCTCACCACCGCGTGCCCGGCCCCGCTCGCGGTCAGCAGCAGCACGGAGGCCAGGAGGATGAACCGCTTGCCCCAGCGCCGTGGCCGTCGGCCCCTCCCCGGATCCCTGGCCGGGACGCCCCCGCTGCCCGGGTGGCCGTGGGGTGGCGGGGCCGCGGGATCGTGGGGGTGAGGGGACTGACCACGCTCGGGCAAAGGAGGTCCACCTTCCCAGAGGGGGACTTACCAGACTGTACGTTTGGTCACGTCCCGATTACATATGGTCTCCGAACGGTAAGCCGATACGATCTCCGGATCGCGGACACACGCCGTCCGCCCCCCGGGCCGGCACCCTCGCGGCCCCGGACCGGCGTCCTCGCGTCCCCGGGCCGTGCGGAGCGTTCCCCCGATCGCGGTACCGTGAGCCCGTGACTCGCGCGACTCCAAGCCCGTCTGCGGGCTCCTCCCCCGACGCCGCCCCGACTCCCGTATCGGTGATCATGCCGGTCCTCAACGAGGAGCGGCACTTGCGCAGCTCCGTCGAGCACATCCTGGAGCAGCGCTACGACGGGGAGCTGGAGGTCGTCATCGCGCTGGGCCCCTCCACCGACCGCACGGACGAGATCGCCGCCGAGCTGGTGGCCGAGGATCCGCGGGTGCGCACCGTGCCGAACCCCACGGGCCGCACCCCGGCCGGGCTCAACGCCGCCATTGAGGCGTCCCGGCATCCGGTCGTGGTCCGCGTGGACGGGCACGGCATGCTCTCGGGCGACTACATCGCCACCGCCGTGCGGCTCATCGAGGAGACCGGTGCCGCCAATGTCGGCGGGATCATGCACGCCGAGGGTGAGAACGCCTGGGAGCACGCGGTCGCCGCCGCCATGACCTCGAAGATCGGCGTGGGCAACGCGGTCTTCCACACGGGCGGCGCCGCGGGCGAGGCCGAGACGGTCTACCTGGGCGTCTTCCGCCGCGAGGTGCTGGAGCAGCAGGGCGGCTACAACGAGGAGTTCATCCGGGCCCAGGACTGGGAGCTGAACTTCCGTATCCGCGAGGCCGGCGGCCTGGTCTGGTTCTCGCCCGAGCTGCGCGTCTCCTACCGCCCCCGGCCGAGCGTGCGGGCGCTGGCCAAGCAGTACCGGAACTACGGCCGTTGGCGCCATGTCGTGGCCCGCTACCACTCGGGCTCGATCAACTTGCGCTACCTGGCTCCGCCGCTCGCCGTGTGCGCCATCGCCGCGGGCCTGGTGGTGGGCGCCGCCGTCACCCCGTGGGGCTTCGTGGTGCCCGGCGCCTACCTTGCGGCCATCACCGCCGGCTCGCTGCCCGCGGGCAAGGGGCTGCCGCTGAAGGCGCGGGCGCAGATCCCGGTGGCGCTGGCGACCATGCACATGACCTGGGGCTGGGGCTTTCTGACGAGCCCGAAGAAGCTGGCCAGGAAGGTCATCGCCAGCCGCCGCGAACCGGTGCCCGCGCCCGCCCAGTAGGCGAGCGCCCGGCAGCACGAACGGGTAACCAGCGGTACGCACGGGTAAGGGGCGTCCTCCAGAGAGGGCGCCCCTTACCCGTGTGCGCGTCATCCGTGCGTACCCGTGCTGGCCCGCGCGGCTCCGCGTACGGGGTGCTTCCGGCGGCGGACCGGCTCAGGACTCCGCCGCGTCCGCCCCCATCCGCCCCCGTCAGGTCACCACGTGTAGTTCGGGTTGACCTTCATGCACGCCTTCTTGTCGTTGCCGTTGAGCGCGTCGGCGCTGTCCGGGGTCTTGTCGTCCTCCTCGCCCCCGCTCTTGCCGTCCTTGTCGCCCTTCGGATAGATCTCGCCCTCGCGCCAGTCGGTGCCGATGACGAGGGTGACCCGGTCCACCGCCGAGGAGTGCTTGACCAGCCGTTCGGGGATGCCGACGCTCTTGGCCACGGCCAGCGCGTCGCCCTTCTGCTGCTCGCTCGCATACGTGATCGTCGAGTCCGCCTGCGACTTGAGCGTGCTGTCGGACGCCGCCTGGCTGAAGCCCTTGCGTGTGAGGAGGGCGGCGATCGCGCCCGCACGTCCGTCGACCGGGCGCTGGAGCGAGGTACCGGTGCCGTTCATCACGCGGACGGGGATGTTCGCCTTGGGCTGCGAGGGCTCCGTCGGCTCGGGGGACTTCTCGGCCTCGGGTTTCTTCTTGTCCTTGCCGTCCAGTGCCACATCCCGGCGCATCAGGGAGAAGACCTGGTCGGCGTCGCCTTCCTTGGGCACGACGTAGGCGCCGCCCTCGGCGTACTCCCAGGGCATCGTCGTCATGGTGATGCGCTTGGTCGGCACGCGCTTGAGGTCGTTGCCCAGGTCGTAGAGCTTCTTGACCGTGCCGATGTTCTTGTCCACGGTCAGCGCCTTGGTGGCCGCCTCCGCCAGGCCGCGCAGCTTGCCCGGATCGGTCAGCTTGGTGCCCGACTTGAGCTGGCGGACCATGGAGTTCATGTACATGTGCTGCGCCTTGGCGCGGCCTATGTCGGTGCCGTCGCCGAAGCCGTGCCGGGTGCGCAGCCAGCTGAGGGCCTGCTCGCCCTGGATGGTGGAGGACCCCTTCTTCAGCTTCAGCTTCGAGCGGGGGTCGTTCACGTTGTTGTTCACACACACCGGCACGCCGCCGACCGCGTCGGCCATCGAGACCACACCCGCGAAGTCGATCATCATGAAGTGGTCGACCGGGATGCCCGTCATCTCCTCCCAGGTGGCCACGGTGCAGCCCGGACCGCCGTGCTGGAGGCTGGTGTTGATGCGGTCGGTGGTCTCCGGGTACACCTTCCCGTCGTCCGGGTCGGTGCACTTGGGGATCGTCGTCCTGGTGTCGCGCGGGACGGAGATGACCGACATGTTGCTGCGGTCGGCCGAGACGTGCAGCAGCATCTGGACGTCCGCCAACGGGGGGCGTTCGCGGTCGCCCTTGGAGCCGCCGAGCTTCACGTTCTCCTTGGAGGCGCGCGAGTCGGAGCCCAGCAGGAGGATGTTCATGGGGGTCTGGCCCGCGGCGTTGGGGTCCGATTTGTCGAGCTTCTGGTCCCCCAGGTTCAGCTCGTCCTTGCCGAGGTTGCCGTTCAGGTGCCGGTAGTAGAGGTAGCCCGCGCCCGCGGTCCCGAGTATCAGCAGCGCCAGAATGATGACGAACCAGCGCAGAACCCGCCGTTTTCGCCGGGGGCGTCTGCGCCGGCCCTTTTCCTCCACCACGTTCTTGTTCCTGTCCTGTCCTGCGTCTCCACCGTCGGGAGGGCCGTGCTGGGGGATGCCGTGCGGGCTGTCCTGCGGGACGTCCTGGCCGACGGCGCGGCGGACGGCCTGGGCGCCCGGTCCGACCGAGCCCAGGCTCCCCTCTCTCCGGCGCGGTGACTGCTCCTCGTAGAGGCTCTCGTCCCATCCCCGGTCGGCGGCGGTGGGCGCGCTTCTTCGCGCCCCCCTGCCGCCGCGGGTGCTGTTATGCCGCACGGGACCTCCCCGAGTTCCTCACAGGCGGTGCGTCCTCCGGTCGTCCGGCTGTCCGGTGGGACGTTCCGGAGGGGTCGATGTCACTTGGCGCACACGTTCTTGTCGTTCGCGTTGACCTTCTCCACCCCGGACGGCGCCTTGTCCGGTGCTTCTATCGGCTCGCCCGCCTGGGAGAAGTCCTTGCCGAGCGTCAGCGTCATGCTGGAGCCCGAGTCGGCGTCCGAGGTCTTCTTGAGCGCGGAGTCGGGCAGGCCCATCAGGTCCGCGAGCCGTGCCGCCTGGCCCGCCTGCGAGGGCGCGAAATCCAGCCGGGTCTTCTCCAGCAGCTTGGGCGCGTTGCCCGAGGGGGTGGCCTTGCCGACGCCCTTGCTGACGAGCCAGTCAGAGGTCTGGCGTGCGGCACCGGGCGTGCCGCCGCCGTTCAGCACCTCGGCCTCGACCTCGGAGGCCGGTGCCTTCTTGGCCTTCGAGGGGGCCTTGTCCTTGTGCTTCTTCTTCACCTTGGTCATGGACTTGTCGTCCCTGACCATCTTGAAGAGCGGCTTGGCCTTCGCCTCGTCGAGTATGACGGTCGCCGGGTCGTCGGGGTTGTCGAGGACGGGCACCGTGGCGAAGGTGATGTTCTTGACGTTCACGCGCTTGAGGTCCTGGGCCAGGCTCATCAGCTTCTTCACGCTGCCGATGCCCGTATCGACGGTGAGCGCCTTGGTGGCCGCGTCGCTCAGGTTGAAGAGCTTGGAGGGGTTGCTGAGCGTGTCCCCGGACTTCATCTTGCGGATCATCGAGCTGAGGAACTGCTGCTGGAGCTTGATGCGGTCCAGGTCGCTGCCGAAGCCGATGGCGTGCCGGGTGCGGACGAACGCCAGTGCCTGTTCGCCCTTGACGACGTGTTTGCCGGCCTTCAGGTTCAGGTGCGACTTGGGGTCGTTGAGGGGCTTGGCCGCGCAGACCTCGACCCCGCCGACCGCGTTGGACAGTTCCTTGACCGCGTTGAAGTCGGCCATCATGAAGTGGTTGATCTTCACGCCGGTCAGCTTCTCCACGGTCCGCCAGGTGCAGCCCGGATCGCGGCTCTCCTGGCCCAGGCTGGTGTTGAACCGCTGGCTCTGCTGGCCCGGGACGGTCTCCCTGCTGCCGTCCTTCTGCTTCGTGGGGCAGTCGGGGATGTCGGTGATCATGTCGCGCGGGATGGACAGCGCGGTGGCGTTGGTGCGGTCCTTGGAGACGTGGAAGAGAAACGTTGTGTCCGCGTGCCCGACGCTGCCCGCGTCCCCGTAGCCGGTGTTGCCCTTGCCCGCGCGGGCATCGGTGCCGATCACCAGGATGTTGACCGGGCCGTCGGTGACGGCGGCGTTGTTCATGCCGACATCGACCTTGTCGATGTTGCCGTTGAGCCGCTGGTAGAAGACGTATCCGCCCACGCAGCTCGCGACGACGACCAGCCCCACGATGCCGCCGCCCCAGCGGAGCGCCTTCTTCTTGCCGGACGGCTTGGGTTTGGCTTTCCTGCGGCCGTGGCCCCCGCCCCTGCCGTCCGCGTGCCCGGCCTTGTCGGCGGCGCGTGAACGCCCCCGCTGCGCGGGCAGCCGCGGCTCGGAGCGGCGTCCGCCGCGGCGCTCGTGTTCCTCGTCGCCGGGGGGTTCGTAGGAGGACGGCTCGCCGGTGGAGGGGGACTCGGGGGAGCGTCTCTGGCGCGGGGCGGTGGGGCGGCTGTTGCCGTACTGACTCGGGGAGTCGTCGGCAACCGGGTTCAGTCGCAGCTCATAGCTGCCGGTGTTCGGGTTGAACACCCACTGATCAGCGGGATCGATATCACCCGCGTGCCCACGGCCTTGCGCGTCCACGATTGCGTAAGTCCTCCAATAACCGGCTGCTGTTGCCGCTCCGGGGCTGACCGGAGCGCTCACACTATCCGGCAGGTTCGACGGCTAGTGACGACGGTGACAAATTCCACGCGGCCCGAAACGGTCAATTCGGCTCATTCTCAGCCTCATTCGGGGAACAGATGTCCCGGGCCGCAGTCGTTCCCCGGTAAGTCTGACCTGCCGTGTCCTTCTCGGTGCCGCCGTCCGCCGTCTCTTCCCCGTCCTTCTTGTCCCTGCCGTTCTCGCTGTTGCCGTTCTTGTTCTGGCCGTACTCGCCGCTTCCGGATTTCCCGTCCTTCTGCGCTGCGTCACCGGGCGGGGACTCCGCGTCAGCGACGGGGTCCTCGCCCCGCAGCCGCACGGGCCGGTCGTGACGCAGGCTCTCGAAGAGACGACGTGCCGCGGGCTGCTTCAGTTCATCGCGATTCCGATCCAACTCGTACGACCGTCTGGGCACGGTAAGAAAACGCACGCGGTCTTCCGGGATATCGCGCACGTTCCGCACGACTTCGTACAGCTCACTGAGGGAATCGAGTCCGGAATCGGCGGTCAGGGATGAGGTCACGGCATCAAGGACCGGATACGCCTTCCCCGGATTCAGAAGTACGCCGTTGCTGCGCATCTTCTTCACAAGAGATCCCAGAAACTGTTGCTGACGGTCGATGCGTTCCGTGTCACTGCCGTCGCCCAGACCGTGCCGGGCGCGTACATAGCCGAGCGCGTCCTCGCCGTGCAGGGTCTGCCGTCCGGCGGGCAGATCCAGCTTGGCCTCGGTGTCGTGCACCGGGTCCGCCAGGCAGACGTCCACGCCGTCCACGGCGTCCACCAGCTTCTTGAAACCCTGGAAGTCCACGACGAGGTGGTGATCGACCCGGATGTCGGTCAGCTTCTCGACCGTCCGGATGGCGCAGGCCGCGCCGCCGCTCTGGAAGGCCCAGTTGAACTGGGCGAACCGCTCCTGGCTGGTGGAGCCGTTCTTCTCCTGGCAGCTGGGAATGTTCACCATCAGGTCGCGCGGAATGGACATTCCGGTCGCGCTGCGCCGGTCGGCCGCTATGTGCAGCAAGATCGCCGTGTCCGAGCGCTCGCTGCCCTCGTCCCGGCCGTACGCGCCGTTGCCGTCACCCCGGTTGTCCGAGCCCAGCAGCAGGATGTTCTGCGCCGTGCTCGCCGCCTTGACCGGGGCCGGGCGTTCCTCGGCGTGCTGGTTGAGCTGTTCGGCGGTGTCGTAGTCGGTGTGGATGTTCCCGTCGAGCTTCTTGAAGAGGGCCCAGCCGGTGCCGGAGGCGGCCAGGACGAGAACCGAGGCGGACAGTGCGGCCCAGCGCAGCCAGCGGCGCCGGCGAGGACGGGGGGTGGCGGTGGGGCCGGTGTGCTCTGCGTCCTCGTCGGTGGTGCCCGGATCGGTCACGGCTGCGTTGTCCCTCTGTCGCGGCGGCGCTGGGCGTACGAAAGACGTGCGGGCGCGCCGGTTACGAAGACAGACGCCTGAAACATGCGCATGGTTGTACGTATTGCCGACCATGCGTGCGGGTCGCACGCCCCGGGCGCGCTCCGGCGGGTGAGGGCTTACCGCACGCCGGGCCCGGCCATGGGTGGGCCCGGCGTGCGGGCACGCGGGCCGGATCCACGATCCCGGCTCGGACCGGCTCGGACCGGCTCGGACCCGGCTCGCGGCGTGCGTGCGGAGCGTGTCGCGCCCGGCCGGGGCGGGCGGCCGTGGCCCGGCGTCAGACGGCGGTGTGGGTGACCCGCTCGCTCTCCCGGCGCGCGCCGAGGGCCGCGTCGTCCAGCAGTCCCAGGCGCGGCGCCAGCACCACCGAGCCGCCCGCGGCGAGCGGCGCGAGCAGCCCGGCGCTGAGGCCCGCCCAGCTGTCGAAGGGCAGCGCCGACAGCAGCCGCGATCCGGCGGTCAGCCCGCGCTCCCCGGCGTCGGCCCGCGCCCGGTCGGCGACCTGTGCGCCGCTCAGTTCGGTGCCGTCGGGCAGCGCCAGCGCGGGGGCTTCGGGATCGACGGGGACATAGGGAGTGAACCGGTCGCCCTGTCCCGGCACCTCGACGGCGTAGTCGGCGAACCCCTCGGGCGGTTGCGGGAAGCGCCCGCCGAGCGGGCGCAGGGCGAGCGCCACCCGCTCGCCCGTGCACGCCCGTGCCGCCTCCAGGGTGTCGGGCCCGCTCACCACGAGGTCGGCGCGCGCGGCGTCCCCGCTCAGATCGACGAGAACGCCCACCGAGGAGCAGGCCAGCAGCCACACCGCCGACTGCCAGTGCGCGGGCAACAGCAGCGCGAGCCGGTCGCCGGGCTCGGCGCCGAGATCGTCCTGGAGGAGGTTCGCGGTCTTCGCCACCCAATTGGCGAAGGTGGCGACGGAGAGTTCGACGCGCTCCCCTGTGGCGTCGTCGTAGAAGGTCACCAGGGGGCGGGCGGGGTCGTCGGCCAGCGCGGTGCGCAGCAGGTCGGCGGGGGTGCGGTCGGTGGCGTTCATTCGCGCAAGCGTACGCCGCGACGCGGCTGGCGGGGCATCAGAAAGGGGGCGGGGGAGCCGTGCTGAGGGCCAGTGAGTACCTGAGTGGGAGTAGCGGGCTCCGGTCCTGAATGGACAGGAATGATCACCTATGACCACGATCATTGGTATGCGAGCGAAACGTGCAACCTCGATCAGTGTCGTCAGTGCGGCCCTGCTGCTGCCGCTCGTCTGCGTCGCCCCGGCGGCCGGCGCACCGGGGGAGCGGGCATCCCGGGCCGCGGAGCCGGAATCCGCGACCAGGAACAACGGCCAGGGCGCTCAGGGCACTCAGAAGTCTCAGAGCACTCAGGGGGTTCAGAGTGCCCAGGGATCTCGGAGCGCTGAGGGATCTCCGGGAGGGCAGAGCGCTCAGGGCCGGGTCGCCGGCAGCACCCAGTCGCTGCCCTTCGGGGCCAGGCCCGCCACCAGAGGCGCCGGGGAGAAGGACTCGGGCAGCCGCGAGATCGGCGCCCGTTCGGTGCGCCCCTACTCGCTGCTCGGCGTCGTATGGGAACACGTGAGTGACCAGCTCAACGGCCACATCCAGGTCCGCACGCGTGACGCCGCCACCCAGCGCTGGACCGGCTGGCAGGAACTGGACTCCCACCCCGGCGACGTACCGGACGAAGCCGCGGCCGACGGCGGCGCCGCGCGCGGCGCCACAGCGCCGCTGTGGGTCGGCCAGTCGGACGGCGTACAGGCACGGGTGGCCCTGGAAGGCGACTCCGACGGGCAGCAGAACGCGCCGGGCCTCGCCTCGCTCCTGCCCGCCGGGCTGCGACTGGAACTGATCGACCCCGGCCCCGAACCCGCGTGGGACCCCGGCCCTGACTCGGCACCCCCGTCGAAGTCCCCCTCCAAGGCCCCCTCGAAGCCGAAGGGCAGCGCCCCTGCCAAATCCCCCGCCAAGGGGAAGGGCACCCCCCCGAAGTCCCCCTCGAAGCCCAAGGGCGGCGACCCGGCGAAGGGGCATCCGGCGGGAGGGAAGACCGGCTCCGGCGGGCGAGGGGAGACGGATCCGGAAGCGGGCCGCGCGCCCGAGCCCGGCCAGGCACCCGACGCGGAGACGGGCACCACGAGCAACACAAACAGCGCAAACAACACAGGCAACGCAGAAGACACCGGTGACACGGGGAACGCCGAGGCACCCGCGTCGGCCGAGTCCGCCAGGGGCGGGGCGCTCCCGGCCCTCAGCAGGGAGGCGACCCAGACCGCATACCCCGCGGGCCGCCCCTACATCGGCCCCCGGCCGCGCATCGTCACCCGCAAGGGCTGGGGCGCGAACGAGAAGCTGCGCGAGTCCGGGCTCAAATACACCAAGACCGTCAAGGTCGCCTTCGTGCACCACACGGCCATGACCAACAGCTACAAGTGCCGCCAGTCCCCCTCGATCATCCGTGCCATGTACCGGTACCACGTCAAGAGCAGCAAGTGGCGGGACATCGGCTACAACTTCCTCGTCGACAAGTGCGGCACCGTCTACGAAGGCCGCGCCGGAGGTGTGGCCAAGCCCGTGATGGGTGCCCACACCTACGGTTTCAACACCAACAGCACGGGCATCGCGGTTCTCGGCTCCTACGAGAAGACGAAGCCGCCGGCCGCGGCCACCCGCGCCGTCTCCCGGCTCGCGGCCTGGAAGCTCGGACTGACCGGCCGCAATCCGAAGAGCAAGGTCTGGATGACCTCGGGCGGCGGCAAATTCAAGAAGGGGAAGAAGGTCAAGCTCCGCACCATCTCCGGGCACCGGGACGGCTTCACCACCGAGTGTCCCGGCGCCCGCCTGTACGGCACGCTCGGTGCGACCCGCACCTCGGCGGCTCGCATGCAGGGTCGCTGAAGGCCCCTCGCGGCCCCGACCAGGGCCGCGAGGCCACCTGCCGGGGTTGCCGTACGGGCCCGCCCACGTGTTCGTACCCGTCTGCATACACTGGCCGCCGGCCACGGAAGGAATGGCCGGCGGACCCCGGCAGGAAGCAGAGACAACACGTGACAGAAGCGATCCTTCTGGTCGGGGGCAAGGGCACCCGGCTGCGTCCGCTGACCGTGAACACGCCCAAACCGATGGTCCCCGCCGCGGGTGTGCCCTTCCTCACCCACCAGTTGGCCCGCGCGCGTGCCGCGGGCGTCGATCACGTGGTGATGGCCACCTCCTACCTCGCCGAGGTCTTCGAGCCCTACTTCGGCGACGGCTCCGGCCTCGGGCTGCACCTGGAGTACGTCACCGAGGAGGAGCCGCTGGGCACCGGCGGCGCCATCCGCAACGTCGCCTCCCGGCTGCACTCGCGCCCCGACGAGCCGGTGCTCGTCTTCAACGGCGACATCCTCTCCGGCCTCGACATCCGCGCCCTGGTCGATGAGCACACCGGCGCCCGCGCCGATGTCTCGCTCCACCTGACGCGGGTGACCGATCCCCGCGCCTTCGGGCTCGTCCCCACCGACGGCGCCGGCCGGGTCACCGCCTTCCTGGAGAAGCCGCAGAGCCCCGAGGAGATCGTCACCGACCAGATCAACGCGGGCGCCTACGTCTTCAACCGCTCCGTCATCGACACCATCCCGGGCGGACGCCCCGTCTCCGTGGAGCGCGAGACCTTCCCCGGACTGCTCGCGGCGGGCGCCCACCTGCACGGAATGGTTGATTCCACCTACTGGCTCGACCTGGGCACTCCGCAGTCCTTCGTCCGCGGCTCCGCCGACCTCGTACTGGGCCGCGCCCCCTCGCCCGCCGTCCCCGGCCGGTGCGGGGAGCGGCTGATACTGGAGACGGCCGAAGTGGCGGGGGACGCCAAGCTCACCGGTGGCTCGGTCGCGGGCGCCCGCGCGGAGGTGGGCTCGGGGGCGCGCATCGACGGCAGCGCGCTGCTGGACGGCGCCGTGATCGCCCCCGGCGCCCGCATCCGCGACTCGCTCATCGGCGCGGGAGCCCACATCGGCGCCCACACCGTCCTGGACGGCGCGGTCATCGGGGACGGCGCGGTCATCGGCGAGGACAACGAACTGCGCGGCGGCATCCGCGTCTGGTGCGGCGCCCGGATCCCCGCAGGCGCCGTCCGCTTCTCCTCCGACCAGTGACCCGCGCCCCCACGCGTCCCCCGCCCACAGGGGGAAGCGGCGAGGGCGTGGGTGAGGCGGAGGCGCGGAGGCGGAGGGGGCCCGAACCCCGACCCCCAGGGCTGCCAGCCCCGGGGCCTACGCTTGCGCCCGTGTCACTCACCCGCACCTGGACCCCGCCGGGCCCGTACGACCTGCGCCGCAGCCTGGGCGTGCTGCGTCGCGGCCCGTACGACCCGACGTTCCGTGCGGAGGACGGCGCCCTCTGGCGCGGCACCCGCACCCCGCTCGGGCCCGCCACCCTCCGCCTCGTCCGGCGCACGGGTGGGGCGGACGGCGCGGACGGCGCGGGCGGCCAGGTGCGCGCCGAGGCATGGGGGCCCGGCGCCGACTGGGTGCTCGACGGACTGCCCGCGCTGCTGGGGGCCGAGGACGACCCCGGCGCCTTCGTCCCGCACCACGAGCTGACCCGCCGGGCACACCGCCACCACCCGGGGCTGCGCCTCATCCGTACGGGTCGCGTCCTGGAGTCGCTGATCCCCTCGGTGCTGGAGCAGAAGATCACGGCCGAAGAGGCGTACCGCGCCTGGCGGTTGCTGGTGCGCCGCTTCGGCGAGCGCGCCCCCGGCCCGCACCCGGACCTGTGGGTGATGCCGGCGCCGCGCGACTGGCTGCGCGTCCCCTCATGGGAGTGGCACCGTGCCGGGGTGGATCAGAAGCGCTCCGCGGCGATCATCCGCGCCGTCCAGCGGGCGGGCCGGATGGAGGAGGCGGCCCGGATGGATCTCCCGGCCGCGCTCGCCCGGCTCCAGGCGATCCCCGGCATCGGCCCGTGGACGGCGGCCGAGGTACTCCAGCGCAGCAACGGCGAGCCGGACGCCGTCACCGTCGGCGACCTGCACCTGCCCCGCCAGGTCGGCCACGCACTCACCGGAGAGCGCGACACCGACGACGAGGGCATGCTCGCGCTCCTCGCCCCTTACGAGGGCCAGCGGCACCGCGCCTCACGCCTCATCCTGCTCGCGGGCCCGCGCATGCCGCGCAGACAGCCCCGCTTCCCGGTCGGCGACATAGCCCGCCTGTAGGGCAGCCACCGGGGGCGCCGGGCACCACGACAGCGGACGGGCCCGCCCGCCACGGCAGTTCACATGCCGGCCAGGGTTCACAAGCTGAGGGCCGCTCACACGCCGGCGGCCAGGCTGAGGGCCGCTGACTGACGACGGCTCACATGCTGACGACGAAGTCCTCGGCCATCCGGTCCGGCCGCTGCCGGGGCGCGCCCGCCGCGCGGCCGACCGCGACGGCACCCATCGGGTCCCAGTCCCGCGGCAGCCCCAGCACCTCGCGCACCACGTCGCGGCAGAACATGGTGGAGGAGACCCACGCCGACCCCAGCCCCTCCCCGGCCAGCGCGACGAGGAAGTTCTGGATGCCGGCGCCGCCCGCGACCACGAACATCTCCCGCTCGGCGGCGGCCCTGCGCGAGTCCGGATAGTCGTGCGAGCCGTCCATCACCAGGCAGGGCACGGCCAGGTAGGGCGCCGCGCGCAGCACATCGCCGCGCCGTACCCGTTGGGCGATGCTCTGCTCGCTCTTGCCGTCGCGCCGCAGGTCGGCGATCCAGGCGTCCCGCATGGCATCGAGCAGCCGGACGCGGATCTGCGCCGTCTCCAGCAGGACGAACCGCCACGGCGTCGTGTGGTGCGGAGCCGGCGCGGTCACGGCGGCGGCGACAGCGCGCCGCACGGCCGCGCCGTCCACGGCCTCGTCGGTGAACTCCCGTACGGTGCGCCGCAGCGTCACCGCCTCGCGCACGGCCTCCGAAGTGCCCAGCCGGAACATGTCGTCGGCCGCGTCCCGCACCAGCGCCCGCGCGGTCTCCCCGGGGCCGGGCACCGCCTCCCCGCCCGGCGTCTCCCCGTCCGAGGGCGCGGGCAGCACATACTGGGACAGTCCGCGCACCACCGCCACCGGCAGCCCGGCGGCCTTGCCCTTCACCAGCTCACCCGCGCCGGCCAGTTCGTCCCCGACAGCGGTGACGGTCACGCCGAGCGGGTTGCCGTACATATCGACGTCGCCGCGCAGGTCCTCCAGGACCCGGACGCCCGCCGCGCCGATCGCCACATCCGTCTGGCCCACGCGCCACGGCCGCCCGAACGTGTCGGTGATCACCACGCCGACGGTGACCCCGAGGGCCTTCCGCACGCCCTCGCGAAGCCGCCGCGCCGTGCCGTCCGGATCCTCCGGCAGCAACAGCACGGTGCCCTTGGGGGTGTTGGAGGCATCGACCCCGGCAGCCGCCATGACGAAGCCGTGCCGCGACTCGACGATCCTGGCGGGTCCGCGCCGCGCGACGACCCGCACGCTCTCCGCCTCGATCGCCGTCTCCCGGTCCTCCGCCTCGACGATTCGGCCCTCGGCCTTGCTGACGATCTTCGACGTCACGATGAGCACGTCGCCGTCCGCGAGCCCGCGCCCGTCCGCCGCACCCACGGCGTCGCGGATCAGCCCGACCAGGTCGTCACCCGGCCGCACCTCGGGAATGCCGGGCAGCGCCCACACCTCGTAGGCGGGGCGCGCCCCCTCGGCGTCCATGACCGAAGCCGTCACGGCCGTACCTCCTCAGCTAGTTCGAGCGCCTGCCGGGCCATCGTCGCGGTGGCCTCCTCGTCGCTCATCATCAGCGGAACGGCACGGCACCGGATGCCGGCCTCCTCCACCGCGGCCACCGAGTCCGCGTCCACCGTGTCGATCAGCCAGCCGTCGAGCAGTCCCGAGCCGTAGTGCGTGGCGACGGCGGCGGCCGTGCTCTCGACACCCACGGCCGCCAGCACCTTGTCCGCCATCCCGCGCACCGGCGCGTCACCGACGATGGGGGAGAGGCCGACGACGGGCACGTCCGCGTCGGCGATCGCCTCCCGGATGCCGGGCACGGCCAGGATCGTGCCGATGCTGACGACGGGGTTGGACGGCGGGAAGAGGATGACGTCAGCCCCGGCGATGGCCTCCAGCACCCCGGGCGCCGGCTTGGCCGCCTCGGCGCCGACGGGCACCACCGCGTGCGCGTCCACCGAGGCCCGCAGCCGCACCCAGTACTCCTGGAAGTGCACGGCCCGGCGACCGCCCTCGGCCTCGGGGTCGTCGATCAGCACGTGGGTCTCGACCCGGTCGTCGGTCATGGGCAGCAGCCGTACCCCCGGCTGCCACCGCGCGCACAGGGCCTCGGTGACCGCGCTGAGCGGGTAGCCGGCGGCGGTCATCTGGGTGCGGACGATGTGGGTGGCGAAGTCGCGGTCGCCCAGCCCGAACCACTCGGGGCCCACGCCGTAGGCGGCCAGCTCCTCCTTGACGGCGAAGGTCTCCGCCGCCCGGCCCCAGCCCTGCTCCTCGTGGATGCCACCGCCGAGGGTGTACATCACGGTGTCGAGGTCGGGGCAGACCTTCAGGCCGAACAGATGAATGTCGTCACCGGTGTTGCCCACCACGGTGATGTCCGCGTCAGGCACCGCGGACTTGAGCCCGCGAAGGAAGCGGGCACCGCCGATGCCCCCGGCCAGAACCACAATGCGCTGCATGGGCACCAGTCTCGCAGCCCACGGCCCGACTCCGTCACCAGGCCAGGGCATCACGCGCGGTATCCGGCACCAGCGGGCAGTGCATCGGCATCTCCGTCAGCCCAGGTGAGTAGACGTGCACGCTCACGGCGGGTTCGAGTCCGTCGTTGACCACTTCGTGCACGTAGCCGGGCGCGAAGACGCGCACCGTCCCGGCGCCGAGAGCGCGCGAGCCGCGCCCGTGCTCGGTCAGCTGTCCGTCCAGGACGCCGAAGACCCCGGCGGAGGGCCCGTGGCCGTGCCGCCCGCTGCCCTGGCCCGGCAGCCAGCTCAGCAGCCACATCTCATAGCCGGGGCCGGTGCGCAGCCGGTGGTACCAGCGCACCGTCGGGTCGTAGCGCACGAGCGGCGCCCAGGCGGCGCGGTCGTCGGCGAGCTGACGGATGAGCCCGGCGAAGCCCGAGACCGTGGAGGGGTGCGCGGGGACGGGCGGGAGGAGGTGTGCGATCGCGAGCGGATCGCCCGCGATTTCGACGTCGCTGTTCACGTGCGTGAGTGCCTTCGGAGAGGAGTGCGGAGCCGTACAGAGGACGGCGGGCGTGTCGGAGGGGGAACTCAACAACAGCGACAGCGACAGGACTCCAGGACACCCGAGGCGGCGCGGGCACCGCGGCCCGCGACGGGCCCCGCGGCGAGCGGGCCGCGGGCCATGGGGAAGTCGGAGTGCACTGGCATGCGTACCAGGACAACGTTTCGATGCTCCGGTGTCAACCGGATGTCGGGTTTGCGGCCGATGTTTCACCGCATCCGGTTGCCCGGAGTGCCGGGGGGTTTGTGTGGCGCGATCCGGGAGACACGGCGCTCTGACTGCCCCGGCGCGCCGTTGCGCTTCTGTGACCGCGGCGTGACCAGGGCCATCCGAGGGGCGGCGCGGAACGTGTCCGCAGGTCACCGCGTTCTGGAGAGAGGAGCGGGGCAAAACGGCCATCTGCCTCGGGCATGTGTCATAGTTCGTGGTGATTTGAACACTTACCGCGAAGGCTTGGTTCCGCCGAGTGAATAACGGGCTCAATAGCAGATCTCGGCTTGACTGCCCCGGATCGGCACACTTGTAATTTCACTCGTGTCGTTCAAGAAGGTTCGATAACGACAGCATCACGGGAACGACAGCATCACGGGGCCGCAAAGACGGACGAGGGGCGCGCACATGACCGAGCTGTTCCAGCAACTGCTGGTCGAAGAGGCGGACGAGGAGCTGGGCTGGCAGGAGCGCGCATTGTGCGCGCAGACCGATCCCGAATCGTTCTTCCCCGAGAAGGGCGGGTCCACCCGGGAGGCGAAAAAGGTCTGCCTCGCCTGCGAAGTCCGCTCGGAATGCCTCGAATACGCCCTCGCCAATGACGAGCGATTCGGTATTTGGGGCGGCCTGTCCGAGCGTGAACGGCGCCGCCTGAAGAAAGCCGCTGTGTGAACCGGACCGGGTGAAGCCGGACCGTGCGAAGCCGCCCGGTGAACCGGACTGCGCACCGGGGTGGGCGCGATCGCCCGCGTATCCGGCACAGGTCCCGCACGGCACAGGTCACACGGGCGCCACCGAGCCCGCCCGGGACAGTTGCACGGAGACGCGGGGCAGGCGCGGGCGAGCCGTTAGTGTGGGGCCGTCCGAGACACACCACCCCCGCGGGGCGGGTGCGTCCACCGCTCCGATACGCGTCTTCCGGGAGCTTGCAGCCTTACGCGGCACCGCCGCGAGGCCCTGGCACCCCCGGGGAGGGCCCCTACCTCGATGTCCGTGCACAGCCATATGGCGGCCCACTACGAGGCGGCCACAGCAGGGTTGGCCAACTCCACACCACCCGAGTTCCCCCGGCACGTCGTCACGGCGGTGCTCGTCGCGCATGACGGCGCACGCTGGCTTCCTGACGCTCTCTCAGGTCTGCTGGGGCAAGAGCGCCCGGTGCAGAACATCATCGCGGCCGACACCGGAAGCGCCGACGACTCCGCCCAACTGCTGACCGAGGCCCTGGGCGCCGAACGCGTCCTGCACATGGCCCGGCGCACCGGATTCGGCACCGCCGTCGAAGAGGCCGTCCGTACCGCACGGGTGCTCACCCCCGAGGACCTCCCGTACCTGAAGCGGCCCAGCGGCTGGGACCCGGTCAGCCGCACCTGGCGCGACGACGCCTACGACATGCCCGAACTCCCCTACGGCGAGCCCGTGCAGTGGCTGTGGCTGCTGCACGACGACTGCGCGCCGGAGGCGGACACGCTGACCCAGCTGCTGCGCGTCGTCGATGCCGACCCCTCGGTCGCCGTCACCGGCCCCAAGCTGCGCAGCTGGTACGACCGCAGGCAGCTGCTGGAAGCCGGCGTCTCCATCGCCCACAGCGGCCGTCGCTGGACCGGCGTGGAGCGGCGCGAGCAGGACCAGGGCCAGCACGACCAGGTGCGGCCCGTGCTGTCCGTCTCCTCCGCCGGAATGCTCATCCGGCGCGATGTCTTCGAACAGCTGGGCGGCTTCGATCGCGGACTGCCGCTGATGCGCGACGACGTGGACCTGTGCTGGCGCGCCCAGGCCGCCGGACACGGCGTCTTCGTCGTGCCGGATGCCGCGATGCGGCACGCCGAGGCGGCCTCGCGCGAGCGCCGCCCCGTCGACTGTGTCGGGCGCGCCAGCCGCGGGGCCAGCCCGCACCGGGTGGACAAGGCCGGCGCCGTCTACACCCTGCTCGCCAACGCGCCCACCGCACTCCTGCCCTGGGTCCTGCTGCGGCTCGTCCTCGGTACCTTGCTGCGCACCCTGGCGTATCTGGTGGGCAAGGTGCCGGGACAGGCGCTGGATGAGGTGGCGGGCCTGTCCGGCACGCTGCTGCGCGCCGGACGGATCACGGCGGCACGCCGCAGACGGGGCAGGCCGGCCGTCGCGCACAAGGAACTGCGCCCCCTCTTCCCGCCGCCCGGCGCCACCTTGCGGGCCACGGCCGAACAGGTCGCCAGCAACTTCGGGGGCCGCTCCGAGCCGGAACTCACCTCCGGAGGGCGGCACGGCGCCGTCGAGTCCGGGCCCGGCGGCGATGACGCCGACTTCCTGGAGGTCGAGCAGTTCGCGCGCCTCAAGCGGCTCGCGCGCAAGCCGGGCCCCGTCCTGTTCGCCGTCCTGCTCGTCGTCTCCCTGGTGGCCTGCCGGGCGCTGCTGGGCGGCGGGGCACTGGCGGGCGGCGCGCTGCTGCCGACCCCCGACGGCGTCTCGGAGCTGTGGTCGCGCTACCTGGACGGCTGGCATCCGGTCGGCACCGGAGGCACCCAGTCCGCGCCTCCGTACCTGGCGATCGTCGCCACCTTCGCCACACTCCTGTTCGGCAGCACCGGCTTCGCGCTGACGCTGCTGCTCGTGTGCTCCGTCCCGCTGGCCGGGCTCACCGCCTACTTCGTCTCCCGGCCGCTGGTGGACTCCCGCCTCGTCCGTGCTTGGGGCAGCGTCGCCTACGCCTTCTTGCCCGCGGCCACCGGAGCGCTCGCCCAAGGCCGCATCGGCACCGCTGTGCTGGCCGTCCTGCTGCCCCTGCTGGCCCGCACCGGAGCGGCGGCCCACGGGCTGCGCGGCAGGCCGGGCTGGCGCGCCGTGTGGGCGTACGCGCTGCTGCTGACCCTGGCCACCGCCTTCACCCCCGTCGTGTGGCCGATCGCGCTGGTCCTCGCCGTCGCCGCGCTCGCGCTGCCCCGGGGAGAGGGCGACTCACTGGTCGCGGGCGCCCTCCGCAGCGCCGTCGCGCTGGCCTCCCCGATGCTGCTGCTGGCCCCCTGGTCGCTGACGCTGCTGGGCAGCCCGAAGCAGTTCCTCACCGAGGCCGGCCTCGACTACGGCGCCGGCGCCGCCACCCCGGTGGACCTGCTGACGCTGTCGCCGGGCGGCCCCGGCGCCACCAGCGGGCTGTTCCTGGTCGGCCTGGTGGCCGCCGGACTGGCCGCACTGCTGCGCGCCGGGCGCCAGTTGGCGGTACGCACTGCCTGGGTCGCGGCCCTCGCCGGGCTGCTCTTCGCCGGGCTCTCCAACGGCTCGGCCTGGGCGGGCCCGGCCACGCTCGTCTACGGTCTGGCGCTGCTGAGCGCCGCCGTGGTCGGCGCGGAGGGAGCCAAGGAGCGGGTGGCGACGCAGAGCTTCGGATGGCGCCAGCCGCTGGCCGCGCTGGTCGCCGCCGCGGCTGTGGCCGCCCCGCTGCTCGCCGCCGTCGGCTGGATGATCGGCGGCGCGGACGGGCCGCTCTCGCGGCGCGACCCGGTCCAGGTGCCCGCCTTCGTTGCCGAGGAGAGCGGCACCGAGGACCAGGCCCGCACGCTGGTGCTGGACGGCGGCGGGGAAGCATCCGGTGTGACGTACACGCTGGTGCGCGGCTCCGGGGCCCGGCTGGGCGACGCCGACCTCGCGGCGGCCGACGGGAACGACCAGCGCCTGGACGGCATCGTCTCGCATCTGGTCGCCGGTTCGGGCGCCGACCAGACCAGCCAGCTCGGCGGCTACGCCGTGCGCTACGTCCTGCTGCGCGACGGCGCCTCGCACCGGATGAGCCGCGTGCTGGACGCGACCCCCGGCCTGACGCGGCTCAGCCAGGCGGACGGCAGCGCGCTGTGGCGCCTCGACCAGCAGGTCTCGCGGGTCTCGATCGTCCCGGGGAAGGCGGAGAACGGCGCGGCCGGCGCGGTGACCGCGCCCGTCCCCGTCGCCGCCGGTCCGGTCGAGTCGCACGCCACGCTGCCCTCGGGGCCCTCCGGGCGCGTCCTGCGGCTCGCCGACACCGCCGACAGCGGCTGGCAGGCCACGCTCGACGGCAGCCCGCTCAAGAGCGTCACGGTCGATGGCTGGGCACAGGGATTCGAACTCCCCACCGGCGGCGGCAAGCTGGAGCTGACGTACGAGGCCCCCCTCACGCACACCCTCTGGGCCTGGGCGCAGGGCTTCTTGCTGCTGGTCGTCCTGGTCCTCGCACTGCCGGGCCGCCGCCGCGACATCGACGACGACCTGCCGGAGGAAGAGCCCGTACCCGAGCAGCCCGTGACGGGCGAGGGCCGCAGGGCGCGCAGGCTGCGCGCGGCAGCGGCGGCGGAAGCGGCCGAGGCACAAGGCGGCGCTCAGGGCCCCGACGGCACTGACGCCCCTCATCCGGACGGCGGCGAAGGCCCGGAGCATCCGGACACCGGAAACCCGCCCCTGCCCACCGTGCCGGGCCAGCCGCACTACGACCCCGGATACGCCGACCCGTACGAGCAGCAGCAGCCCTATGTGCCGCAGCAGGCGCCGTACGGCGGGGCGCCCTATGAACAGCGGCCCTACGACCCGTCGTACGACCAGGCATCCGGTTACGCGCAGCCCTACCAAGGCTCTTACGAGCAGCAGTACGAGCAGCAGCCGTACCAGGGCTCGTACGAGCAGTCCTACGGACAGCCGTACGAACAGGGCGACCAGATGCCCTACGAGGAGTGGCAGGCGCAGCAGTACGCGGCTCCGCAGGATCCGCAGGCTCCGCAGGCCGCGCCCGGCGCCGACGCGTACGGATACCCGCAGGACGGCTACGACGGCACGCGCGGCTATGACAACCGGTACGGCAACGGGAGCGAGCAGCAGTGAACCGCACCATCCTCAGCTTCGGGGGCGCCGTCGTCGCGCTCGCCGCCGTGACCGGGGTCGCGGCCCTCACGACCCCTGACGAGGACTCACAAGGCCCCGAGGCGGCGTCCGCAGCCGCGCACCAGCCCGTGGAGCGCTCCACCCTGGTGTGCCCCCGGCCGAGCAGCTCGGACGTCGCGGAGACCTCCTACGCCGCCTTCACACCCAAGGGCTCCGCCGCGGGCAAGAAGAAGGGCGGCGCCGAGCTCCACCCGGCCGAACTCGCCGAACCGGAGGACCCCGCCGACTCCGGTGAGAAGGACGGCAAGGGCGGCAAGGGGGACAAGAAGGGCGGCAAGGACAGCAAGGGGAAGAAGGGGGGGAAGAGCGACAAGGGCGGGAAGGGCAGCAGTCAGAAGCCCGTCGTCCCCCTCACCTCACCCGGCACCCCGGTAACCGCCGGCACGGACGATCCGGAAGCCCCGGCGCTGTTCGGCACGGCCGACGGCCCCTTCGCGCCGGGCTGGACCGTCCAGCAGACGACGAGTATCGGCGCCGGAGCCGGGCGCGGTCTGCAGGGCGCGGCCTGCACGGCGCCCGACACCTCCTTCTGGTTCCCCGGTGTCAGCACGGCGACCGACCGCCAGGACTACGCGCACCTCACCAACCCGGACGACACCAGCGCCGTCGTCGATCTTGAGCTGTACGGAAAGAACGGCAAGGAGAAGGGCGGCGCCGGTACCGGCGAGGGCGTCACCATCCCGCCCCGCTCCACCGTCCCCGTACTGCTGTCCACGCTGACGGCGAAGCCGGTCACCAACGCGACGCTGCACGTCACCGCGCGCACCGGGCGGGTGGGCGCACAAGTGCAGGCATCCGATACGAAATCGGGCGGCGACTGGCTGGCGCCCGCCGGGGAGGCCACCCCCACCGCCGTCCTGCCCGGCATCCCCGAGGACGCCACCTCCGTGCGGCTCGTCGTCTTCGCGCGGGGCGGGAAGGACGCCGACCTGAAGGTCCGGCTCGCGGGCGCCTCCAGCCTCATCAGCCCCGCGGGTTACGAGACCCTGCATGTGAAGGGCGGCATGACCACCGCCGTCGATCTGAAAGAGCTCACCAAGGGCGAGGCGGGCTCCCTGGTGCTCTCGCCCGCCGAGAACAGCTCGGATGCCGCACCCATCGTCGCCGCCGTACGCGTCACCCGTGGCAAGGGCGCCGACCAGGAGACCGCGTTCATCCCGTCCACGGCCCCGGTCGGCAAGCGCGCCACCGCGGCCGGCAACGGGAACGGGGATGCCACCTTGGCGCTGACAGCCCCGGACAAGGACACCAGGGTCCGGGTGACCGCCTCCGCGGGCAGCGGCGGCGGCAGCCCCAAGAGCACCACCCTCACGGTCAAGGCCCACACCACCAAGGCGCTCGCCCCGCCCCGCCCCGAGGGCGGCAAGGGCACCTACGCGGTGACGGTCGAGCGAGTATCCGGTGGACAGGTTCACGCGTCCCGGATGCTCGCCCGAAAGCAGGACGGCATCCCCGCCTTCACCATCCAGACCCTCCCGGACGACGGCAGCACCGTCGCCGTACCGCACTCCTCGCAGGATCTGTCGGTGCTCAACGACGACAAGTGAGGCGAACGACGACAAGCGGGACGCCCGGCGGGTGCCTGGGGGACGGGGTGCCTGGGTGACGGGGTGACGTGGCGGCGTTCCGGAGGCGGAGCCGCTTGCCGCTCCCGTCCGCCCGTCTCCCGTCCGTGCCCGCCGGGGGACCTAGTCCTGCCCGTAGCGGGGGTCTACCGACTCCGGGGCGAGGCCGAGCAGTTCGGCCACCTGTTCCACGACGACCTCGTGGACGAGCAGGGCGCGCTCGTCCCGGCTCCTGGTGCGGATCTCCACCGGCCGCCGGTAGACGATCACCCGGTCGGGATTCTCGCCGTTCCCCTGGGTGACGCGGCCGAGCGGAACGGTCTCGTCCCCCTCGGGCACCTCGCCGTTGTCGGATCTCGGCACTTCCTGGACGGCGAACTCGACGCTCGCCAGCTGTGGCCAGTGCCGTTCGAGCCGACTCACCGAATCGCGCACGAGGTCGTCGAACGCCTCGGACCTGCTGACTGCGAGCGGCACTTGGGGCGGCGCCACCGGCCCGCGCATGCCGCGGCCATGGCGGTCTCGGCTGCGGGGCCGCGAATCGGACCGGCGCGGCGGTACGGGGCTTTCCATCGTCTCCGAGCCTAGCCCTCAAGGCGCCCCGCGCGAGGCCCGACGGGCCCCGCGGGCCGTTCCGCCTCCGGCCGAGCCGCCGCCACGGAGACCGGAGGGTTCCGTTCCGTCGCCGCCCCGCGTTCTCCCGGTCTCGGCTCCCGTTCCCCGCCGCACATCCTCACCCTCGTGTCCCGCCCGCCCCGCCCGCCCCGTCGCCTTCGCGTCGTCCTCCGCCGTAGCCGGTTCCGTCTTCTTCCGGGCGCCCTCCGCCGCCTTCCTGTCACCTTGATGACGGAACGTGGCATGAATTTTTTCCGTGCCGAGGCCGCAGGAGACCGACCTATGACCGGAACCTTCCGATTCATGGTTCTGCCCGGTCTCCGGTGGCCCCTCGTGAAGCGCCGGGAGCCGCCGTATCGCACCGCAGAGCGCGTCTTTCAGCAGATCAGGCGTTTCCGGCGAACCCGGACGACACGGCAGAGTGACCTCATGAAGAGTCGTCGCAGCCCGCTCAAGAGTGCGGTACGGTCCAACGTCGTGAGCCCTGTACGTCGCTGTTCGCGCACCGCTTGCGGTCGTCCCGCCGTCGCGACGCTGACGTACGTCTACGCGGACTCCACCGCCGTTCTGGGCCCCCTCGCCACCTACGCCGAGCCGCACTGCTACGACCTGTGTGCCGAGCACTCGGAGCGGCTCACGGCGCCGCGCGGCTGGGAGGTCGTCCGGCTCGCCATCGACGCCGCCTCGGCCCGCCCCAGCGGCGACGACCTCGAAGCGCTCGCCAACGCCGTGCGTGAGGCCGCCCGTACGCCGCCCCGCGAACAGCGGCCCTCCCGGAGCGCCACCGACGCGCTCAGCGGGCCCGACGGACGCGACGCCGACCCGATGGAGGTCGCACGGCGCGGCCATCTGAGGGTCCTGCGCTCCCCGGAGCCGTAACGGTCCGGCTGCCGGGTCGTGGTGCTCACCCTCTTGGGTAGATTTGGGGCTCGTTGACGGCTGACAACCCCAGGAGAGTGCTCGCTGTGGCTGATCTGTCCCAGATCGTAAAGGCGTACGACGTGCGCGGAGTCGTGCCGGACCAGTGGGACGAGGCGCTCGCCGGACTGTTCGGTGCGGCCTTCGTGCGCGTCACCGGCGCCTCGGCCATCGTCGTCGGGCACGACATGCGCCCCTCCTCACCCGGCCTCGCGCGGGCGTTCGGGCAGGGCGCGGCCGGACAGGGCGCCGACGTCACCGAGATCGGGCTGTGCTCGACCGATCAGCTCTACTTCGCCAGCGGATATCTCGGCCTGCCCGGCGCCATGTTCACCGCCAGCCACAACCCCGCCCGCTACAACGGCATCAAGATGTGCCGCGCCAGCGCCGCTCCGATCGGCCAGGACACCGGTCTCGGCGAGATCCGCACGCTCGTGGAGGAGTGGTCGGACGCGGGAGCCCCGGTGGCCGACGGGCCCCAAGGCGCCCTGACACAGCGGGACATACTGCGGGACTACGCGGAATACCTGCGCGACCTGGTGGACCTCTCCGGCATCCGGAGCCTCAAAGTCGTCGTGGACGCGGGCAACGGCATGGGGGGCCACACCGTGCCCACGGTCTTCGAAGGGCTGCCGCTCGAACTCGACGCCCTGTACTTCGAACTGGACGGCACGTTCCCCAACCACGAGGCCAATCCGCTCGATCCGAAGAACCTGGTGGACCTCCAGCGTCGTGTCCGCGAGACCGGCGCCGACATCGGCCTCGCGTTCGACGGTGACGCGGACCGCTGCTTCGTGGTGGACGAGAACGGCGACCCCGTCCCCCCGTCGGCGATCACCGCACTGGTCGCTTCCCGCGAACTCGCCAGGGTTCCGGGCTCCACGGTGATCCACAACCTCATCACCTCCTGGTCGGTCCCCGAGGTCGTCAAGGAGTGCGGCGGGACGCCCGTCCGCACCCGGGTCGGCCACTCCTTCATCAAGCAGGAGATGGCCGCCACCGGCGCGATCTTCGGCGGTGAGCACTCGGCGCACTACTACTTCCGCGACTTCTGGAACGCCGACACCGGAATGCTCGCCGCCCTGCACGTCCTGGCGGCCCTCGGCGGCCAGGACGACACCCTCTCGCAGCTCGTCGCCCGCTATGACCGCTACGCCGCCTCCGGCGAGATCAACAGCACGGTGGACGACCAGGCGGCCCGCGCAGCGGCCGTCAAGGAGGCGTACGCGGGCCGGGAGGGCGTGGAACTCGACGAGTTGGACGGCCTGACCGTCACGGCCGAGGACTGGTGGTTCAACCTCCGCCCCTCCAACACCGAGCCGCTGCTGCGGCTGAACGTGGAGGCGCGGGACGCGGCCACGGTCGAGCGGGTCCGCGACGAGGTCCTGGCCCTCGTCCGCGCCTGAGCGCCGGGCGGCGTCCGCGCCTGAGCGCCCCGGACGTCTGTGCCCGGGCATCCGGTCGCTCGCGTCTGCCGGCCCGGCCGGTTGCGCGCCTGTTCGGCCGGGCGTCCGTGCCGCGGGATCCGGGGGACGGCTCACCGGGGCGCCGAGGCGCCGGGGCGCGGGCCACCGGGGTCCGCCTCTCGCGGGGCGGGCCCCGGGGCATGTCCTCGATGGCATGGGCCCCGGGCCCCGGCGGTACCCTGACCGCACAGTCAGCCGTTCGTCCAGGAGGAAACCACATGCCGCTCGAAGCCGGACTCCTTGAGATCCTCGCCTGTCCGGCGTGCCACGCGCCGCTGCGTGAGGAGGGCGACGAGCTGGTCTGCACCGGGGAAGCGGAGTGCGGCCTCGTGTATCCGGTACGCGACGGCATTCCCGTGCTCCTGGTGGACGAGGCACGCCGGCCCTCCTGAGCCCGAGCCTGAGCCCGAGTCCTGCCCACCGGACCGGGCCCCTGACTCACCGCCGCACCAGGAGACACCGGCCTCACCAGACGCCGCCTTACCAGACGACGCTGCCCAAGGCAGCGAGCGGAGGCTACGGAAGATGCTCGACGAGTCCCTCCTCGACGCCCCCGAGGCCCTGGCGCGGGCCGACGCCCTGGGCCTGCTGCGCGGCGCGGCCCAGGCCGGGGCCCGCGTCCGTACAGCGCTGCGTCAGGCCACCGAAGCGGGCCTGGGCAAGCTCCAGCCCGACGGCCGCCCTCGCGCGCTCCTGGTGGCCGGTCCCGGGCCCGCGACCGCCTGTATCGCCGACGTGCTCGGCGGTCTCACCAACGGCGCCCTCCCGGTCACCCGACTGCGGCCCTCCGGCGCGCTGGCCGCCTCCGGGGCGCTGCGCTGGTCGCTGCCCGGCTGGGCGGGTCCGCTCGACCTGCTGCTGCTCGTCACGCCGGACGGCACCGAGCCCGGCCTGACCGCGCTGGTCGAGCAGGCGTACCGCCGAGGCTGCACCGTCGTGGCCGTCACACCCTCCGGCGTCCCGCTGGCCGAGTCCATCGGGGAGACCAGGGGGCTGGCCGTGCCGCTGGCCCCCGGCCCGCACGCGATCTACGCGTCCCCGGACCTGCCCTCGCACCCCGCCGAGCCCACACGACCGGATGCCGCGGATATTCCGCGCGCACCGGATGCCGGGTCGAACGACACTGTCCCGCGTGACGCCGCGCTGAGCGACGCGGCGCTGAGCGACTCCGGGCCGGGCCACCGAGCGGGCGGGGAGAGCACGCGGCATCCGACGCAGCCCGGGGAGGGCCTGCCGAGCGCGGCACCCGGCACGTTCTGGGCGCTGCTCACCCCGCTGCTCCTGCTCACCGACCGGCTCGGCCTCGCGCAGAGCGGGCCGTCCGCCATAGAGGCGCTCGCCGACCGCCTCGACACGGTCGCCGAGCGCTGCGGCCCCGCCATCGCCCCCTACAGCAACCCGGGCAAGACCCTGGCCGCCGAACTGGCCGGTGCCCTCCCGCTGCTGTGGAGCGAGGGCGACATCGCGGGCGCCGCGGCCCGCCACTGGGTCGCCGCCCTCGGCGCGCTTCCTGGGAGGCCGGCGCTGGCCGCCGAACTGCCCGAGGCCATGACCTCGCACGGAGCGCTGCTGTCGGGATCCTTCGCGGCGGGCTCCACCGAGGACGACTTCTTCCGCGACAGGGTGGCGGAGCCCGAGTCCCTGCACGCCCGAGTCGTCCTGGTGCGCGACTCCCCGCCCGGGGCGGACTCGTCGGCCGTCGCGGCCCGCGACCTCACATACGCCCATGACACGCCGCTGAGCGAGCTGGAGCCGGCCGAGGGCAGCAGCGCGCTGGAGGCCGCGGCCGAGCTGATCGCCACTGCGGATTTCGCCGCCGTTTACCTCACGATCGCCGACAGCGACTCCCCTTGGGCGTGACCTCCGGGCGGTGACGGAGCTGGAGGGGTACGGCGGTGTCGCACGCAGGCGGGAACGGCCCCGCCTGCGAATCGTCGTCCTCGAACACCCACCGCACGCCCCTCGCGCCCCCACCGCACGTCCGCTGAACGCCCGTTGAACGCCCGCGAGCACGACAGGAACGCACTTCCATGGACCGTCTGGAGAACACCGTCAGGCCGTACGCCTGGGGCTCCACCACCGCCATCCCCGAACTCCTCGGCGAGGAGCCCACCGGCGAGCCACGCGCGGAGCTGTGGATGGGCGCCCACCCCGGAGCGCCCTCCCGCATCGACCGGGGCGGGGGCAGCACACCGCTCTCCGAGATCATCGCCGCCGACCCGGAAGGGGAACTGGGCGCCGACAGCGTGCGCGGCTACGGGCCGCGGCTGCCGTTCCTGCTCAAGCTGCTCGCCGCCGCCGCGCCCCTCTCGCTCCAGGTGCACCCCGACAGCACGCAGGCCGCCGAGGGGTACGCCGAGGAGGAAGCCCGCGGGGTGCCGCTCGATTCTCCGGAGCGCAACTACAAGGACGCCGGCCACAAGCCCGAACTGATCTGCGCTCTCACCCCGTTCGAGGGCCTGTGCGGCTTCCGGGCCCCCCACGAGGCCGCCGCACTCTTCGAGGGCCTCGGCGTGAACGGACTGAAGCCCTTCGCCGACATCCTGCGCGCCCGGCCCGGAACGGAAGCCCTGCGCGAGGTGCTGACGGCCCTTCTCACGGCCGAGAAGGACGAGATGGCGGAGACCGTCACGGAGGCGGCGGAAGCGGCGGCCCGGCTGGCCTCCGGCCCGTCCGGCCTGTCCGGTCCGTCTGCCGGGAGTGAGGGGGCGGGCCTCCAGCGGGAGTACGCCACTTGCGCGGACATCGCCCGTCACTACCCGGGCGACCCCGGAGTCCTCGCCGCCATGCTCCTCAACCACGTGAGCCTGCGCCCCGGAGAAGCACTCTTCCTGGCGGCGGGGGTCCCGCACGCCTACCTCAGCGGACTCGGCGTGGAGATCATGGCCAACTCCGACAACGTCCTTCGCTGCGGCCTGACCCCCAAGCACGTGGACGTGCCCGAACTCCTGCGCATCGTCCGGTTCGAGCCGACCGACCCGGGCATCCTTCGCCCCGAAGCCGACGACACCGACGGCGAGGAAATCTACGACACTCCGGTCGGCGAGTTCCGGCTCTCCCGTTTCACGCTGGTATCCGGTGCCGCCCCGCACATGCTGCACGGCCCGGCCGCGCAGATCCTCCTGTGCACCGGGGGAGAAGCAGCGCTCCAAGGGGACGACAGCGCCGAAATCACCCTCGCCCCGGGCCGGTCCGCATATGTGCCAGCAGGCGAGCGAGTCCGGATCTCGGGTGACGGTACGCTCTTCCGCGCCACAGCGGCCGTCTGACACAGCGGCTGACCCCAGCAGGAAGGGACCCCCAACTCGTGAGTGCATCAGGCGGTACGAAGGCGATCGTCGCGGCGCTCGGCGCCAACTTGGCCATCGCGGTCGCCAAGTTCGTCGCCGCGGCCTTCAGCGGCTCGGCCTCGATGCTGGCGGAAGGCGTCCACTCGGTCGCCGACTCCGGGAACCAGGGGCTCTTGCTGCTCGGCGGAAAGAAGGCCAAGAAGGAAGCCAGCGAGGAGCATCCGTTCGGATACGGACGGGAACGCTACATCTACGGCTTCCTCGTCTCCATCGTCCTGTTCACCCTCGGCGGGGTTTTCGCGCTCTATGAGGGCTACGAAAAGATCAGCCACCCCCACCAGGTCGAACACTGGTACTGGCCGGTGGGCGTGCTCCTGTTCGCCATCATCGCGGAGTCGTTCTCCTTCCGCACGGCCATCCGGGAGTCCAACGAGATCCGCGGCAAGCTCGGCTGGGGCCAGTTCATCCGCCGCGCCAAGGCGCCGGAGCTGCCCGTCGTCCTGCTGGAGGACTTCGGGGCCCTGGTCGGCCTCGTACTCGCCCTCGGCGGCGTCGGGCTGGCGCTGCTGACCGGCAACGGCGTCTGGGACGGCGTCGGCACGATGTGCATCGGCGCGCTCCTCGTCGTCATCGCGATCGTGCTCGCGGCCGAGACGAAGTCCTTGTTGCTGGGCGAGTCCGCCGACCCGGCCGAGCGTGACCGCATCCGCGAGGCCCTCGTGGACGGCGAGACCGTCACCAGCGTCATCCACATGCGCACCCTGCACCTCGGCCCCGAGGAACTGCTGGTGGCCGCCAAGGTGGCCGTACAGCACGACGACACGGCCGAGCAGGTCGCCAACGCCATCAACGCGGCGGAACAGCGCATCCGCGAAGCCGTGCCGATCGCCCGGGTGATCTACCTGGAACCGGACATCCTCCGCGCCCCCGGTGCGGAGTCCGTCCAGGCATCCGGTGCGTCAGAAGGCAACTGAGCCCGCCCGCCCCTCTGTTCACCCTGCCGCCTGCCCGTCCCGCCGCCTCCCTCACCCCGGAAGACTCCGGCCGCCCCGCGTCCAGCGTGGGGCCGGCCGGAGTCTTCCGGCTTGTGGAGCAGCCGTAGAGAGCAGCAGCAGGCGTCAGCGGATTTCAGCGAGTATCCGGAGCGCCGCATCCTCGTCGGCCGCATCCAGCAGCCGGGTCCGGAATCCGGGGTCCACCAGCTTCCGGGAAAGCAGCGCCAGGATCCGCAGATGCTCATCGCCCGCGGCGGCCTCCGGCACCGCGATCATGAAGACCAGCCGTGCCTTCGTGCCATCCGGAGCGCCCCACTCGATGCCTTCCGGCGCCCGCGCGAACCCGACCACCGGAGCACTCACCGCGTCCGTCTTCGCATGCGGAACGGCGACCTCCTCGCCGAGCCCCGTCGTGCCCTGCTCCTCCCGGGCCAGCGCCGCCCGGACGAGCGCCTCACCGTCCTTCACCTTGCCGCTGCGGCCGAGCACCGCCGCCATCTCCCGTATGGCGGCCTCTTTGCCGCCCGCCGACAGCCGGTCCGCGACCGTCCGCGCCGTCAGATACCCGGAGAGCACCTCGGGCTGCTCCGCCCCGACAGCCACTGCCGCCGCTTCCCCGGACTCGCGCGCCACCTCCGGCACCCCGCCGCCGTCCGGCTGCCCTCCCGAGCGGCCGTCCGGTACCCGCCCCGCGCGCCGCTCTCCCACGGTCATCAGCGCGACCGTGGTCAGAGCCGTAACCGCCGTACCAGCGACGACGGCGAAGAAGAAGAGCGCCACGCCATCGACTGCCCCGAGCACCGCGACGATGGGCCCACCGTGCGGCACGTTGTCCCCGACCGAGGCGATTCCGGCGACAGCGCCCGCGACGGCGCCGCCGAGCATGTTCGCCGGGATGACTCGCGCGGGCCGGGCCGCCGCGAACGGGATGGCGCCCTCGGTGATGCCGAAGAAACCCATGAACAGCGCCGCATACCCTGTCTCACGCTCCTGCCCGGAGAACAGCCCGCGGCGCACCAGGGTCGCGAGCCCCTGGCCCAGCGGCGGCACCGGAATCGCCGCCGCGCACATGCCCATCACCTCGGGGCTCTTGGAGACCAGGCCCGCGCCGAACAAGAACGCCGTCTTGTTGACCGGGCCGCCCATGTCGAACGCGATCATCAGGCCCAGTACGACGCCGAGCAGCGCGGCACTGGCGCCCGTCATGCCACCCAGGAACTCGGTCAGACTCTCGAAAACCCAGGAAATCGGTCGCCCGATGACGTAGATGAAGAACAAACCGAGCGCAGAAGTGGCCACGACCGGGATCACGATGATCGGCATGATCGGCCGCACGAACCGCGAGACCGGCACGAGCTTTATCCAGCGGACCAGATACCCGGCGAGGAATCCGGTCACGATCGCCCCGATGAAGCCTGCTCCCGACTTGGAGTCGTACAGCTCACCGGTGTTGGCGATCCAGCCGCCGATCATCCCCGGAACGAGCGCCGGCCGGTCTCCGATCGCGTAGGCGATATAGCCGGACAGGATCGGCACCATGAGCTGGAAGCCGATGGTCCCGATGTCGTTCACATGCTTCCAGAAGCTGTCATCCGGGATCACCAGCCCGCCATCGGCCTGCGGATGCCCGCCGAGAGCGAGGGAGACGGCGATCAGCAGTCCGCCGACAACGACGAACGGGATCATGTACGAGACCCCGTTCATCAGCGCCTTGTAGCCCGCGCTGCGCTCCCGTCCCTTGGCCCCGGCAGGCCCACGGGCACCGGACGCACCGGACGCACCGGGTGACGATCCGCCGCCCGCGCCGCCATCTGCGCCCCGGCCCTCTCCGGCGGAGGCAGACCCGGAGGCGGAGTCGGGGCCGGGCGAGGACGATCCGGAGCCCCGGTGGACGGGTGCCTCGCGCACCCTGTCGATCAGCCCGCCCGGATCGCTGATGCCTTCCGAGACTCCGGTGAACAGCAGCCGCTTGCCCTCGAACCTGCTGAGGTCCACATCCTTGTCCGCGGCGATGATGATTCCGTCAGCGGTCTTGACATCGTTGTCAGTCAAGACGTTCTCGGCCCCGATGGAGCCCTGGGTCTCTACCTTCATGGCGACGCCCCGCCCCTTGGCGGCCTGGGACAGCTTCTCTGCCGCCATGTACGTATGAGCAATACCCGTGGGGCAGGCCGTGACAGCGAGCAGTTTCAGCCCCGGCTCGGGCGGAGGCGTCGCCTCGTCGTGGGGGTGTGCAGGACTGGTCACGTGGCAACTCCTCGTTCGGCCGGTGTGGTGGGGGATGTGATCAATGTTTCGTACGAGCCGGCAGTGGCGTCGAGGCAGTCCGCAACTGCACCGAATCAACGCGCAGTCCGGCGCGCAAGCGGCCGAAAACCGCCCCAGTGTCGCCCTTGCTGTGACCCGAGGCAATCCGTTCGACTGGACGGGCGGTGTAGATTCGTAGAGCCAGACGTCGCTGCTGATGGCGGTCGGGCGGTCCGCCCAGCGGGCCACCGAGGGAGAGAGGGCCTCCGACGGACTGAGCTGCGAGCAGGGGACGAGTGTGCCCGGAAAGAATGCGCGCCTCCGCGCGTCCGGTCACCACACCGCCCCGCGCCGCAGCACGGACCAGTCAGCCACACTCTCGACTTCGAGGAGCAGCTCGCAATGACGACGACCTCCACGACCGGCCAGGACTTCAAGGTCGCGGACCTCTCCCTGGCGGCCTTCGGCCGCAAGGAGATCACGCTGGCCGAGCATGAGATGCCCGGCCTGATGGCGATCCGCAAGGAATACGCCGCACAGCAGCCCCTTGCCGGCGCACGCGTGACCGGATCGTTGCACATGACGGTGCAGACGGCCGTGCTCATCGAAACCCTCGTCGCCCTCGGCGCCGAGGTCCGCTGGGCCTCCTGCAACATCTTCTCCACCCAGGACCACGCCGCGGCTGCCATCGCCGTCGGCCCCGAGGGCACCCCGGAAAACCCCCAGGGCGTGCCGGTCTTCGCCTGGAAGGGCGAGACCCTGGATGAGTACTGGTGGTGCACCGAGCAGGCCCTCACCTGGCCCAACACCGCCACCGGCGGCCCGAACATGATCCTGGACGACGGCGGCGACGCCACCCTCCTCGTCCACAAGGGCGTCGAGTACGAAAAGGCCGGTGCCGCCCCCGCGGTGGACACCGCCGAGAGCGACGAGCACCGCGTCATCCTCGAACTGCTCAACCGCACCCTGCGCGAGAGCCCCCAGAAGTGGACGCAGCTCGCCTCCGCGATCCGCGGCGTCACCGAGGAGACCACCACCGGCGTCCACCGCCTCTACGAGATGCAGCAGGCCGGCTCGCTGCTCTTCCCGGCGATCAACGTCAATGACGCCGTCACCAAGTCGAAGTTCGACAACAAGTACGGCTGCCGCCACTCCCTGATCGACGGCATCAACCGCGCAACCGACGTACTCATCGGCGGCAAGACAGCCCTGGTCTGCGGCTACGGCGATGTCGGCAAGGGCTGCGCCGAGTCCCTCCGCGGCCAGGGCGCGCGCGTCCTGATCACCGAGGTCGATCCGATCTGCGCGCTCCAGGCAGTCATGGACGGCTACCAGGTCGTGACACTGGACGACGTCGTCGAGACGATCGACATCTTCGTCACCACCACCGGCAACAAGGACATCATCATGGCCTCGGACATGGCCAAGATGAAGCACCAGGCCATCGTCGGGAACATCGGCCACTTCGACAACGAGATCGACATGGCCGGCCTCGCGAAGATCGACGGCATCGTCAAGGACGAGGTCAAGCCGCAGGTGCACACCTGGACCTGGCCGGACGGCAAGACGATCATCGTCCTCTCCGAGGGCCGCCTGCTGAACCTGGGCAACGCCACCGGACACCCCTCATTCGTGATGTCCAACAGCTTCGCGGACCAGACGATCGCCCAGATCGAACTCTTCACCAAGCCCGAGTCCTACCCGACCGACGTCTATGTGCTGCCGAAGCACCTGGACGAGAAGGTCGCCCGCCTCCACCTCGACGCACTCGGCGCCAGGCTGACGACGCTCCGCCCGGAGCAGGCGTCCTACATCGGCGTCCCGGTCGAGGGCCCCTACAAGCCTGACCACTACCGCTACTGATCCGTCAGGCACAGCGGCGCTGAGCCACACCAGGCTCAACGCCCGCCAGTCGCTCGGTCTGTGAGGCCCCCGCCCCCGGGCGGGGGCCTCACAGACCCCAGCCCCCGCCGAGCGCCGGCCACCCCACGGACTTCAGCCCCACCGCACCGACCCCGGACACTCCTCATGCCCCGAGGCCGATATTCGCTTCACGACCCGCACGATCACACCCCCCTCGGCGAAGAGCACTTCCACTGCGCCACCGGCCCCTCCGGCTGGCGCTACGTCTCCCAACTCACCACCCCCACAGGCGAACACACGGGATCCGTCGATCTCACCCTCGACGAACTCGGCCGTCCCCTCCGGCTCGAACTGCACGCCGCCAACTGGCAGGTACGCGGCGCGGCTCTGCACGGGGTCACATGGGTACGCACCGACCCCACGGGCGAGTACGCCCAGGAGGGCAACGTCGCCGCTCACTCCTTCACCGGGGCTTCCCCCGCATTCCTCATCGCGACATCGCGACTGCTGCGCTTGGCTCCTGGCGACAGAGCCACCCGCGTCCGCCTTGTCGCCCTCACGCCCCCCGTCCTCGCACCCCGCACTCTCGACCAGTCCTGGGCCCTGCTGAAAACCGAAGCACACACCACTGACACTGCCCCCCTCGTCGTGGAGGACTACCAGGTCAACGACCTGGAGACGGGCGAACAGCATGCCGTGCACCTAGCCGGTGACGTCGTCCTCGCGGCCCCCGGCATCGAACTGGAAGACCTAGAGTCCCCGCCCTCGGCCTTCACCTGAGCCCCGAAGCCGCGCCCCGACAGCCCGTCGGGGTCCCCCGCGACCTGCTTGATGTGCGAAGGGGGCCGACAACCTGCTACTGTCCTCTTCGCCCCAGAAAACCGTTGACACGGCAGACTGTGGGTAGTAGATTCCAACAGTTGCCTAGAGCTGGACGAGCTCGGCAGCAACAGTTAGTCTCTCTTCTGCTTCATACAAAGAAACCGGTAACGGTATTCCTTTGAAAGAAGCGCCCCGATCTTCTAGCAGATTCGATCTGATAGAGTCGGAGACACCGAAAGGGAAGCGCCCGGAGAAGCCAGTGAGATGGTTTCGAAGGAAGCGTCCGTTCCTTGAGAACTCAACAGCGTGCCAAAAGTCAACGCCAGATATGTTGATACCCCGATCTGCCGGGTTTCCGGTGGGTTGAGGTTCCTTTGAAAAAGTCC